>CAMVEQ010000070.1:0-16152 GCA_947166545.1 uncultured Treponema sp.
AAATCAAAAAATCAGAATATCTTCTCCACAGATTGTTAATGGATGTCAAACATGTAATATTTTGTATGAAAGTAAGCAAGCTGCACAATCAATTGAATCAATATTCGTAATTGTTAAAATTATTGCAAGTAATGATAATGAAATTGTAAACAATATTGTAAAAGGTACTAATAGACAAAATATTGTTTACGATGAAGCTTTTGAAACAACAAAGGATTTTCATAAATTGTTAGAAAAATTCTTTAATACCTTTTCCATGGAGAGTTATTCCCGTTTATATTACGAGCGCCGAGCAAAACAGTTTAATGGAAATCCTCAAATAAAACCGAATCAAAAAGTGAATCTAAGAATAATCGCACAAAGTACTGTTGCTCTATTTTTGTTTAGACCTGAACAAGGAATTCATCACCCATCTAGATTATTGAGAGATTTTAAGGATTCTATATTTGTTGATAATCATTCATTCTTTCCATACTATACAGCATCTTTCTTGTATAAACAATTTGATAATTTGTTTCGCGTAAATGAGCTGCCTCGTGAATTACGAACTTTCATATTCCAAATAACGTATATTATGAAGGAGTCTTTGATGGGGAGTTCTCCAAGCCTAAACGGTAGTACAAATGCGATAGAAAAGTATTGTAGAGATTTATTGGATAAAGTTAAAGAGCCTGAAAAGTTTAAGAACTATGCCTTGCAAGCGTGCGAGACTTTCAAAACAATCCGTAACGAATGGATAAAAGAAAAAGGTTATGCGTTCCAATATGGTATAAAAGATAATGAGGCATTTACAAAGTATATAAATAAGTATTTACATACAAGTATTGCTAAAACAGAAGCTATGGGGATTGTATTATCTGTAAAACTTGATCGGAATGGTAAGTTTTATGGATTTATAAGAAGAGCACCTGATAACATTTTTTTTCATGAAGATGATAATCCAGGAATAGGTTACAATCTTGTAAATAAATATGTTACTTATGACGTAGTAAATAATCAAACTATAAAAGCTGTTAATATAAAAATAAAAAAGTAACATGTTGGTTTCTTTCCATAATAGTTATTATGAGGAAATAAATAAATGCAAGCTTTAATGTTAGCTGCCGGTATGGGCAAAAGATTAGGTAGATATACACAGAATGGAACCAAGTGTATGGTTCAGGTAAATGGTAAGGCTTTGATTGAATATGCGATTGAAGCACTTGTAAATGCGGGAATTAAAAAATTTACGCTTGTTATTGGTTATCGAAGTGATATTTTAAAATCTTTCATCTCATCAAAATTTAACGAAAAAAACTTAAACGGGATGAAAATTGAGTATATTGAAAATCCTATTTATGATAAAACAAATAATATTTATTCGCTTTGGCTTGCAAAAGAAGTTCTTTCCTCAGATGATACAATTTTGCTTGAGAGTGATTTGATTTTTGATTCAAAGGTATTAAATGATTTAATATCGAATCCTGAAAAAAATCTTGCTATGGTATCACATTTTGAATCATGGATGGACGGAACTTGTACGCTTCTTGATAAAGAAAAAAATATTGTTGGAATGTTGGATAAAGCAAATTTCAACTGGAATGATATAAATGATTATTACAAAACCGTAAATATTTATAAACTTTCAAAAGACTTCTCGGAAAAATTTTATATTCCATTTCTTGAAGCTTATCAGAAATCATTTGGTAAAAACGAATACTATGAAACAGCTCTAAAAGTTCTGACACTTTTGGATTCAAAAACATTAAAGGGTATGGTTGTTCGTGGAGACCAGTGGTATGAAATTGATGATCCTGCAGACCTTGCTATTGCAGAAACTCGTTTTGCACCTGTGCAGGAAAAACTTTGCCTCATGGAAAATAATTATGGTGGTTACTGGCGATTTCCACAAATAAAGGATTTTTGTTATTTGGTAAACCCTTTTTTCCCGCCACAGAAGCTAAAAGACGAGTTAAAAGCTAGTTTTGATACATTGATTGCAGCTTATCCAAGTGGGGCTAGGCAACAGAATCTTTTGGCTGGAAAAATCTTCAATATTTTACCGGAACATATTGTTGTTGGAAATGGTGCGGCAGAGCTTATAAAATCTTTTGGAGAGATGGTAACAGGAAAAACTGCTATACCATACCCTACATTTAATGAATACCCTGCGCGATTCTGTAATTCAGAAACTGTAGAGATTCCTGTAAATAAAGATACTTTCGAGTATTCTGTTGAAGATATTCTAAAGACTGTTGATGACAATAATGCAACAAATGTTCTTCTTATTAATCCTGATAATCCAACAGGACATTTTATAAAAAAAGAAGATTTGTTTAGATTGTTGAATGAATTAAAATCAAGAAATGTTCAGTTAATTTTTGATGAATCCTTTATTGATTTTGCTGAACCAGAAGTCAGATATACTTTGATTGATGAAACTATAATCGAAAAGTATCCAAATCTTGTAATTTTGAAATCTATAAGCAAAAGTTATGGAGTTCCTGGATTACGCCTTGGTGTACTTGTTTCTGCTAAGTCGGAACTTGTACAGGAAGTTCAGAAGAATAATTCTATCTGGAATATAAACTCTTTTGCAGAATATTTCTTACAGATTTATGATAAGTATAAGTCTTCATATAAAGAATCTTGTGATAAACTAGCTGCAGAAAGAATTCGTTTCTCAAAAAATCTTTCCGAAATAAAAGATATTCAAGTCTTTCCAAGTCAAGCTAATTATATTATGTGTAAGTATACAGGTACTAAAACTGTTACAGAAATAACAGAAAATCTTTTACAAGAGCATAATCTTCTTGTAAAGAACCTTACAAGGAAATATGGATGTGGAGCAAAATATATGCGCCTGGCTGTGATTGCTCCTGAAAATAATGATGATTTGATACTAGCCTTAAAAAAAGAGATCGAGAAATAAAAAACATATGAATCAACCCAAAACAATTAGACAATCAAATTTTGAACTATTACGCGTTGTAGCAATGGTTATGATTGTTGGAACTCATCTCTGTATTCATGGTGTGCAACAAGTTTTAATGCCAGAACTTGCTTACAAAACCTATTTCTTAGGAAGTTCGGTAAATAAGTTTTTTGTTTCATTATTTTATCCTGGGGGAACAATAGGTGTCGCTCTTTTTTTTATGATTACAGGTTATTTTCTTGTTGATAAGGAGAAAATTTCTGTTCATAAAGTTTGTTTGGAGGTTGTTTTCTATTGCTTATTGAGCGTTATAATATATGGATTCTTGCAGATTTCTTTTAAACTATGGGGAATAGGGTATTCATTTTCAGAATATAGCATACCGAGAAGGATATTTTTTGCATTGTCTTCAATATTAAATCCTCTTTTTGGAACATATTGGTTTGTATCTACATATATTATTCTGGCTTTTCTTGCACCATCATTAAATCACTGTTTGTTAGCCCTGAATAAAAAAGGTTATACGGTTCTGATTATTTTTGCTTGGTTTATTTTATATCTTATACAGACATGTACGGAATCTGGAATTTCAAATATTGGTAGAGCCTGCTTTTATTATGTTCTTGGAGCGTATTTTAAGCATAATCTACATGGAATAAAACATAAATTTTACTTATTAATATTAGCGATTCTTTTCTGGCTTTTATATTCTGCCAGTTTTTATTTGTTAGATGAAATGAGAAGCACTCAAAGTTTAATAAAAATAACTGCTATACAAATAACGGGGGGGGGTATAAATTGTTTACTGACTTTTCTCTGTTCGTATTGTATTTTTATGTTCTTTGCGTTAAATAAGTTTGGAAACAACAAACTCGTAAATTCACTTGGTTCAGCAACATTCGGCGTATATTTGATTCATGAATCTATTTTGAGTTCGTATATATGGAATGGAATATTCAAAGTACCAAAGGTTCAGTTTTTATCACCGTATTTTCCTATATTGACGATTTTTGATGTTTTGATGTTGTATATGGTTTGCACCTTGATTGATTGCTTGCGGATAAGATTTATTGAACCATATTATTTGAAAGTGTGGAATAAATTAGAATTATTATTTCAAACTCATTGCATAAAAATGGAAAAAGAAAATGTCTAAACTAATAACATCAACAGGATTCTTTAATACTGGCTCATCCGCAGTAACAAATATTCTTCAGGAGTTTGAAATTGTAAAATGTCGCGGTAATGTAATTGAAACTCGCTTATTGTATGATAGCGATTGTATTAGCGATTTGGAATACAATCTTGTAGAAAACCCTCATAGGCATAATACTAGTAATGCGATAAAACGCTTTAAGAAATTTGTCGATTTTTCTTCAAATCCTCTGATGGATCATCATTATGAGCACATTTTTAGTGGAAATTTTAAGAAATTATCCTATGAATTTATTTCAGATTTATGTGATGTTATTTATAAAGGGCAGTATTTTGGAGATGTGTATAATCGAGGAAAGTTGTTTTGGTTCTTGAATCGTTGTTATATCAAAGTAATAAGAACTTTGTTTTCAACAAGAAGAATACCAAAGTGGCTTTCTAGAAGTCTTATTTCTAAAAATGAGTTAGCCTATGCAGGAACTTTTAATGAAGAAAAATTTCTAAAGGCCACAAAGAAATTTATTGGAAATTTATTTTCTTCATTTGATGACCAAACAGAATATTATCTGATTGATCAGTTTTTGCCGCCAACAAATTTAAAACGATATTTGCGGTATATTCCTGATGATATTGATTGTAAAGTGTTCATTGTTGACAGAGACCCGATTGACTTGTATTTGACAGATAAATATTTTTTAAACTCAGGATTAATTCCTAGTTATGATGTGAATGTTTATTGCGATTGGTTTTTATGGACTCGCGGACAATCAGAAAAGTTTGATTTACCAAAAAATGCGCTACGAATCCAGTTTGAAGATATGATTTATCATTATGATGAAACTAGAGAAAGAATTTGTAATTTTGTTGGAGTTGATATTTATTCTGCATGTAAGCAATTTTCTTGTTTTGATCCTAAAAAATCAGTGAACAATACACAACTTTTGAAGCGATTTAAAAGGGTAAATGAAGAAGAGATAAATATAATTCGGACAAGATTAAAAAAATATTGCTATAATTTTCCCAAAGATGGGATTCAGCCTGATTATTCAAAAATGAATATGTTTGATTGCTAAAAATGAGTTCACTTAAGAAAAATACTTTTTTTAACTTCCTGCTTACTTTTTCTACAATTTTATTTCCGCTAATTTCAATGCCATACATATCGAAGGTATTGAATATCTCTGATATAGGATTAATAAATAAAGGAACGGCATTTAGCACGCTCTTCACGAATCTATTTTCATTTGGAATTGCAGGATATGCTTCACGTCAGGTTGCACGTGTTCGTGAAGATAAAAATGAATTAAACTGTGTTTTTTCATCAGTATTATTGACTCATATTATTCTGACACTAATAGGACTTGGAATATATCTTGGATATAGCATAATTTTTGTTTCTGATGATTCGAACAAAAAAGTTTTTTTACTTTTTTCTATTCTTTTTGCTGTTCAGCCCTTTGCAATTGAATGGCTCTATTCTGGCTTGGAGGAGTTTAAGTACATTTCAATAAGAAGTATTTCTGTAAAACTTCTTATGCTTTCATCCCTTTTTTTCTTTGTTCGAAAAGAAACGGACTTCTTGATTTATGGAGTATTATATATTGGTGCCCAAGGTTTAAATGCTTTTTTTAATATTTTCCATTCTAGAAAATTCGTAAGATTAACTCTGAAGAATTTTCGATTTAAATATTTATTGTGGAATTCTAAGTTTTTTTATTTACAAACGATTCTAGCAATATGCTACCAGAATATAAATCAGTTGATTCTAGGAACGAATACCGAGCAGCTTGCTTTTTTCGTGCGGGGAACTACACTTGTTGGTCTGGTAGGTTCTTTTGTTGGTCCTGTAATCAATGCTGTTAAACCACGACTAGAAAATATTATTGCAAATGATAGGGATTCTTATAAACATTACACAGACATAACTTTTGAACTTGTAAGTATTGTAATTTGGCCTTTAGGGTTTGGAATTGCGGCACTTAGTGAGAACATAATGTTTTTGTTTGGTGGAGAAGCATTCAAAACTGGATTTAAGGTTTTAATGGTACTTGCAGTTGGATCAATTTTTACTCAGTACAGTGTTTTTTTTAATACGATAATTAGTACCCCCGCAGGTTTTGAAAAGAATACTTTCTGGGGAAACTTAGTTGTTGCAATTTCTGCATTGTGTCTAAATCCATTTTTTATCTATAAATTTGGAGCGATTGGAGCTGCGGTTGTTTTAGCATTCTCGGAATTCCTTGGAATGTGTATACAGTTTATCCTTATAAAAAAAGAACATTTGTATTTAGATTGTTTTTATATTAAGAAATTAAAATATATGATTTCAGCATTTCTAATGTTCTTGATTATTCGAATTTTAAAACAAATTTTTAGTTTGAACATTTTTATTGAGTTACCAGTTTATTTTTTTGTAGGTGCAGTTTCATACATCTTTATTTTTGCATTTACTTCAGCTATTTTGAAAGATAAACTGCATTTTGAATACTTAAAGCATTTGTTTAGAAGATAAATTTTATGAAAAAACTAAGTTTGATTTTTTTTGCTCCGCTCAAATATGTACATTTAAAAAAGGATGTAGGTCTTTTTCCTGTATATTTCAAACAGCAGTATTTTGATAAGGTTGAGTTATTATGCTTTGAAAAAGATAATAATGTTCCAGACTTTTATCGGGGTATTGAAATAAAACAGATTTCACAAGAAAAGTTTTCGTCTGTTCCATCAAGAATAAAAGAACTCCGACAGAATTTGAGAAAAAATAATTGTGTCATTGATTATATCAAGAGAAACAAAGACATAACTCATGTAATGATGTTTCATGCTACTTTGGAACATTTACTTCTCTGTAATAGAATAAAAAGGATTTTTGCATTTATTAGTATATATATAAAGTTTGACTCAGATGCTGACAGTTGTGAATATTTTATTTCTGAGAGAAACAAGTTATTTAGCTTTATAAGAAATAAGTGTATAGCTTCCGTGGATCTATTTTCAATAGAAACAGAACTTGCCCTCAAGATTCTGAAAAAGAAAAAAGAAATTGCAGATAAAGTCTTCTATGTTCCAAATGGTTATGATGATGATTTGTTAGTTGATATTGATTTTAATAAAAAGAAAAAGCAAATCCTAACTGTAGGAAGATTAGGAACCTACCAGAAAAATACAGAACTTCTTTTGGATATCCTTTCCTCCATTGATTTGAAAGATTGGACTGTAAAATTGGTTGGTTCAGTTGAAACCGATTTTAGATCTTGCATTGACGATTTTTATAGTAGGAATCCTCTGTTACGTGAAAAAGTTTTTTTTACAGGAAACATAAGCGATGAGAGAAAAATTGTCGAATTATATACCAAAAGTTCTGTTTTCATTTTAACTTCTCGGTTTGAGAGTTCTGCTTTAGTTTTGATTGAAAGTGCAATTAACGGTGATTATATTTTATCTACCGATGTCGGAGCAATTCAACAAATTTCATCTGACAATAATTTCTGCTTTATAGCACCGGAAAGCACGCCGAAACAGCAGAATTATGAGAAATTGAAAGCAATTTTTGTAAATAAATTGCAGCAAATAATAGATGGAGATAATTCACTCGTAAAGTCAAAAGAGCAAGTCGTGTATTGCAGAGAAAACTTCTTAATGTCAAATATTGTTAAAATGCCATGTTTCTATTGTTGGCTAAGGTGATTGTATGGTGCCTGTATGTAATTCAAGTATTCAAAACTCAATTGAAAATAGTAAGAGCGTTTTCTATTTTGATGTATTAAGAGTTTTAGCTATGATTGCTGTAATACTTAATCATAGCTTTGGCTATTTCAGTTATGATATGTTTGAAAAATATTTTGGTACTAAAATTTATTATGTAGATTGTATACTGAACTCTTTTACAAGATTCGATGTTCCAATCTTTTTTATGATTTCAGGTGGATTAATACTATCAAATAAAAAATGTACAAATACAACATATATAGTGAGACATGTTAAGAAATTATTTATCCCATTGGTTTTATGGACTTTTATATATTCTCTTATTAATTCTCGCCTTCAATTTGTTCTTTTTGCAAGAAATATTGCAGGTTCTGTGTTTCATGCAATGCTTTTTGCAGGTCATCTATGGTATTTGTATACTGCAATTCTTTTATATTTTCTGACACCGATAATAAAATATGCAATTGACAATAATCCAAAATATACTTTTTTTTTAATACTCTTTATTGTATTGTTTTATAATTTTTTTGAACCGCTTATTTCTGTATTTGTAAATATTCCAAAATTTTCTAGTTATATGAGAATTGATATCTTATCTGGATATCTGCTCTATTATGTTTTGGGGTATTATTTATCGAATTATACAATAAAAATCAGTAATAAATCTTTGATATTTGTAATGACATTCTGTGTTTTTCTTATTTCTTTTTTAACTATTTTTTTATCCACTAAAAGAAAAATGAATATTTCCTTTTTTCAAGATTTTAATAGCATATTTGTACTATTTTATTCATGTTCGTTATTTATCTTTATAAAAAATATTTTTTTAGAATCAAATCCAAATAGAATTTTATGTAAATTATCCAAAATTTCATTTGGAATTTATTTAGTACATTTTTTATTTAGAGATTTGTTTAAAATTTGTATCAAGAAAGATTTGATATCTGAATTTACATATTTAATACTTTCTCCAATTTTTGTTTTTATGTGTTCTTTGATTTTTTGTGTCCTAGTTAGTAAATTTAAAAACATTAGTAAGTATTTAATAGGGATTAATTAATATAAAAATATTTTTGAAAACGATATGATCAATAATCTTATTTCGATAGTTATTCCTGTTTACAACATGGAGCGGTATATTTCCGCTTGTATAGATTCGATTCTTTCACAGAATTATAAAGATGTTGAACTTATTCTTGTAGATGACGGTTCTACAGATTCAACTCGAGACATTTTGACTAAATATTCTGAAAGAGATACCCGGATAAAACTTATATTTCAAGAAAATAAAGGGGTTTCATGGGCAACTTATAACGGTTTTAAAGAAGCTTCTGGAGATTTTATATGTTTTTCAGATCATGATGATATTTTCCTTCCAAGTATGTTATCTCATCTTATAG
This sequence comes from uncultured Treponema sp., assembly GCA_947166545.1. Lineage (GTDB taxonomy): Bacteria > Spirochaetota > Spirochaetia > Treponematales > Treponemataceae > Treponema_D. Next base: position 9,175 of record CAMVEQ010000070.1, read on the forward strand.
AGATGCTTTCTGAGGATGTTGACATTGCATGCTGTAGTCGCGTTGATTTGCATGATGAAGAACTAGAGAAATATAATTGGCAGGGGAGTGAAAGCATAACTGTTGTTTCAGGTCGAACTGCTGTTGAAAACACAATAAAACCTGTTGATTATAATTTACAGCTTCCTCTTTGGGGACGAATTTATAGGAAATCGTTTTTAGATAAATTTGATTTCTTGAAATACGCAGATTTACTTCCGACTTTGTTTATGGTTGATATTTTTATTATGCCGCAAATTTTGTTTAAGGCAAGAAATGTCGCATATACGAATCGAGTTTATTATATTCATAGGGAAGTTGGATCAAGTATTTCTCGAAGTCTAAAATTATCTCCATTTTATTTTGAGCAGATTGATTCATTTCCGATTCTATTAGGATTTTATAAACAAAATAATCTTGAAGATTTGTATGCGGATACTTTACGGCAGTATGCAAACAGTTGTTTAATGCGGTTGTGGTATAAAATTGGGAAATCAAATTATTCTATTTCTTTTAAGAATGAAATTTATAAAAAAATAAAAAATAATTTTTCTAAAGTATACAAAGATTTACAGAAAATGGAAAAATCATTTGTATATAAATTGAGTTATTCACTATTCGGCAAATGTAAGTGGCTTTGGTGCATGACAATTGGGTTCTTGTATTTTAAATTTTTCAGAAAGATAAAATAGTTGAGCATTTTATGAACTTGTTGATACAGATTGTTCTGGCAATACCTTGCTTTTATGTCCTTTGCAATTTTTGTTTTAGATATTTAACATCTTCCGGAGGTATTGGGAATAAAAATAACTCTTCAGAAATTATAAATAAAGTTTTTGTTTTTTCATTGACGTGTGTTCTTATTTTTATAACTGGTTTCAGATCAAGAGATGGCCTTAGTTTTGATTATGGAAATTATGAGAGTATTTATTACGGTTTTAAAGATTTAAGTTGGAAGGAAACGATTTCTAATGGAAAAGGTGAAATCCTGTTTTCATTGTTTTACAAAATTTGCGGTGAAGTTACAAATTATAACATAGTTCCCTTCATGTTTATTATCGCCGTTGCGACAATTATTCCGATTATGAAGTATTTCAGTAATGAATCCTGTAATCCGTGGATAAGTGTCTTACTTCTGCTCACAATTGGCAGTTTTTGGACTTGTTTTAATACTTCAAGACAGTATTTAGCTGCAGCAATGTATATATCAACATATAAACATATTAGAGAGAAAAACTTTTTTAAATATTTACTATTAGTATTGCTCATTTCTCTTGTGCACATAAGTACAATTGTGATGTTACCATTTTATTGGCTGTTAAATATCCGATGGAATTTCAAGAAAAAAGCTGGAAAAAGTCTTGCTCTTTTATGTTTTATAACAGTAGGTGTAATATTTTCAACAAGAATCATAAAAAGTTTTGTTCCTCCAGCTTTATTTACAGTTGAATTAATGAGAGATCACAATTCGCCTGTACAGTTGATAAGACCTTTATCAGTGTTATTTTTGCTCTTTGTTAATTTAAAAAGTGTAAATTTTGAAGATGAGGAAGATTTATTTTTATTCAATGCTACTTTTTTTTATTTTGTTATATTTTGTATGACACTTTCTTTTAAGATTTTTCAGCGATGGTCCTATTTTTTAGTATTCCCAACTTTAATAGCCGTTCCGAATATTATTTCACGAATCAAGTCTAAAGATGCAAGATTCTTTTATTATATCATTTTTTTAGTTTTTCCTATTGCTTATGCATTAGGTACCTTGTCTAAAACTACTTTTACATTTTTTTGGGATTAAGAAATGCTTTTTACAATTTTTACTCCGACTTACAATCGATCTAGTTTATTAAAGCGTGTCTTTGAGTCATTAAAGAAGCAAACATTCAAAGACTTCGAATGGCTCATTATAAATGACAACTCTCCTGATAATACAGATGAAGTTGTCGCTAAATTTATAAAAGAAAATCCATTCCCAATTGTTTACAAAAAACAAGAGCATGGCGGAAAAATGCGCGCAATGAATAAGGCTGGGGACATTGCCAACGGCGAATGGATTATGATTCACGATGATGATGATTACATGCCAGAAAATGCTCTTGAAATTACCGCAAAATACATTAAAATTGCAGATTCCATTCCAAATTGTGATGAACTGTCTGGAATGAAAATATTTACAAATGGAAAAAATGTTCGTGCTTATATACCTGGTGAATATGTAATTACAAATTTTGCAGAACGCAGAAAAAAAGGCTGGATAGGTGACGAAGGTATTTTTTATAGAACATCTGTTTTTAAGAACTGCAAAGCGACAGAATATGAAGGGGAATATGATTCTCATTTTTCAATTCCAGCATTTAAGATGTGCATGCAAGGTAGCAAAATGCTGATGTTCAATGATGTAGTTTATATTGGAGATTATTTGCAAGATGGACTTTCAAGTGATACGCAAAGAGGTTTGTACCTTTTACGAATCTTCAATGGATATACAGAAGGCGTAAATCTTGAATTACAGCTTGATGTAGGGCTTAAACGTAAAATTGAAGTGATTGGGAAATATACATATGTAGCACGCCAGAAGGGGCTGTCTTATTTGCAAATCGGAAAAAAAATAAACAAGCCTGCTATTTTATGTTTGGCACTTTCATTATTAGCAAAATTATATTTCGTAGCGAAGAAATAAGGTTGAAAATGCAATGAATAAAAAATCAATTTGTATAATTCGTTCAAACTCTGTGAATCCAGATTCGCGAGTTGAAAAGGAAGCATGGACATTGGTATGTGCTGGTTATGATGTACATATACTTGCATGGGATAGAAGCTGTGATATTCGCGAAGAAAATAATGTTATTCATGTAGTTGATAAGGATATTCCAATTACAAGATTAGGATATAAGGCAACATTTGGAGAGGGGGTTAAAAATATAGTTCCATATCTTAGATTTCAATTTGGAATGAGAAAATGGCTTAAAAATCATTCTTTTGATGTTATTCATGCATGTGATTTTGATACTGCTTTTTTTTCTCAGGGAATAGCTAAGAAAAGACGTGCAAAGTTTGTCTTTGATATTTTCGATTTTTTATACGGGGAACCAAAATCATTTTTGCAAAGGAAAGTCAAAACTGCACAACTAAAAATCATTAATAAAGCTGACGCAACTATTCTTTGTACTGAAGAACGCGAATTACAGATTGCTGGAAGCAAACCAAAAAAACTTGCATTTATTCATAATACTCCAGCCCAGATTATTACTGCTGCAGATTCATTTCCTATTAAACAAACTGACAAAATAAAAATTGTTTATGTAGGAATTCTACAAGATTTCAGATTGTTAAAAGAAATTACGGACTGTATAGCAGAAGATAAACGGTTTGAATTTCATGTTGGTGGATTTGGAAAATATGAACAGTTTTTTACCGAAAAGAGTCAGAAGTATGACAATATATTCTTTTATGGAAAGCTGTCATATGAAAAGACTCTTTCGTTGCAAAACGAATGTGACATAATGCTTGCGGTTTATGATCCTTCTATTGAGAATCATCGATTCGCTGCTCCTAATAAGTTTTATGAAAGCCTCATGCTTGGGAAACCTGTGGTTATGGTTCTAGAAACTGGTATGTCCAATATTGTAGCGACAAATAATCTTGGTGTTCTTATTGAATACTCTAAAACAGGATTTAAGGATGGCTTAAATAAGCTTATTGCTTGTAAAACAGAATGGAATGAGATGGGAAAGAGAGCTAATAAAATCTATAACGAAAAATATAGTTGGTCTGAAATGAGTAAACGATTAATTCGTTTATATGAATCTATTTAATTTGAGAAATGAGGAACAAATTATGAAAAAAATAATGTTGGTATTTGGAACTCGCCCTGAAGCGATTAAAATGTGTCCTTTGGTAAATGAGCTTAAAAGAAATTCTGAGTTTAATGTTCAAGTTTGTGTTACCGGACAACACCGCCAAATGCTTGATCAGGTACTAAAGGCATTCGATGTTGTACCAGATTTTGACTTGTCTATAATGAAAGACAAACAAGACTTGTTTGATGTTACAACAGGTGTCCTTTCAAAGATAAAAGAAGTTTTTATAAACGAAAAACCAGATGTTGTTTTGGTTCATGGTGATACATCAACAACTTTTGCATCTGCTTTAGCTTGTTTTTATCTTCAAATCCCAGTTGGTCATGTTGAGGCTGGTTTACGAACTTACAATATGTATTCTCCATATCCTGAAGAATTTAATAGACAATGCGTAAGTTTGATTTCGAAATATAATTTTGCTCCAACAGAACAAGCAAGACAGAATTTATTGAAAGAAGGCAAAGATGATTCATTTATCTTTGTAACAGGAAATACTGCCATTGATGCACTGAAGACAACGGTAAATAACAATTATCACCATGAACTATTTGATTGGATTGGTTCTAGCAGACTTATTTTAATAACAGCACATCGTCGTGAAAATATTGGGCAACCAATGCATAATATGTTTAGGGCTATTCGTCGTGTTATGGATATTCATCCAGATTGTAAGGCAATTTATCCAATTCACATGAATCCAACAGTTAGAGCTATTGCTGATGAAGAATTAAAAGGGGATGACAGAATCCGACTTGTAGAGCCTTTAGATGTTTTGGATTTTCATAATTTCATGGCAAAAAGTTATTTAATTCTTACAGACAGCGGTGGAATACAGGAAGAAGCACCTTCACTTGGTAAACCGGTTCTTGTAATGCGTGATACAACAGAACGTCCTGAAGGAATTGCAGCAGGAACTTTGAAATTGGTCGGTACAGATGAAAATGTAATTTTCGAAGAATTTAATAACCTTCTTTCTAATCAAGATTCATATAATACAATGGCTCATGCTGCTAACCCTTATGGCGATGGCCATGCGAGTGAACGTATTGCGAAAATTTTAGCAGAATAAGCAAAAAAAATTGGAATTTCTATGCAAAATAAAGTTCTCATCGTTGCATCTGTCGCTTCTATGATAGATCAGTTTATTATACCTTCTATAAAACTTCTTCAATTAATGGGCTATGAAGTAGATGTAGCCACAAATTTTGAAAAAGGAAGTACATGTACTCCTGAAAAAATTGAAGCATTAAAGAAAAAACTATTTGATATGTCTGTTGATGCTTTTCAGATAGATTTTGACAGAAAGATTACAAATATCAAAGGGGTATTAAAAGCAATAAAACAGCTGAATGAGGTGGTAAAAGGTAATAAGTCCACAATATTTGGTCAAAAAAAGCACGAACATGCGAAATATGTTTTTGTTCATTGTCATAGTCCAATTGGTGGTGTGGTTGGAAGACTTGTTGCTAAGAAAAACTTAATAAAATCAGTTTATACAGCACACGGCTTTCATTTTTACAAAGGGGCACCACTTAAGAACTGGTTATTGTTCTATCCTGTCGAATGGATATTTTCCTGGTTTACAGATGTTCTCATTACAATAAATAAGGAAGATTTTGAACGTAGCAAAAGAAAACTTCATGCAAAGAAACTTTATTATGTACCTGGAATTGGAATAGATATAAAAAAATTTAATTCTTCAAATATAGATTTGATCAATAAAAAAATTGATTTATCTCTGACTGATAAAGATTTTATTATTTTTTCTGTTGGTGAATTAAATGATAATAAAAATCACAATATTGTTATTAAAGCTCTAGGAGAATTAGCTTCAGAGAATCCTGAAATATATAGAAAAATTCATTATGTAATAGCAGGAAAAGGTGATTTAACTGAATACTTACAAAATCTTGCTGCAGAAAACGGAATTAAAAATCAGCTTCATTTATTAGGTTTTAGAACAGATATATCTGAATTATTGCAAATTGCAGATGTTTTTGCTTTGCCTTCAAAACGAGAAGGCTTAAATGTAAGCCTTATGGAAGCCATAGTAAGCGGAAAGTATTGTCTTGCATCAAATATTCGTGGAAATCAGGATCTTGTTATTGATGAAGAAATTGGCTGCTTAGTTGACAGCTTAGATTTACAAGGCTGGAAAATGGCAATTGCTCATTCTATAGCCAGAAATAAGAAAAATGACAATTCAAAACGAAAAGAAATAATTTCTATGATTTCATCTGAAAATATAGAAAAAAATATGAGAACAATTTACGAAGAACTTACAAAATGATTGGTATTTTAGGTCAACATTCATATATCTGCAATAGATTTATGAAATATATTGCAGATTCAAATTTAAATGCAGAATACATCCCTTGCCGTGATAATTCCTGGCAAGGGATTAATTTTTCCCAATACGAAACTTTATTATGTCCAATTGGAATAGCACACGTATCAACAGATCCTTCAATGGAAGCACAATATTATGCAGTAAACCGGGATTTACCTGTAGCAATTGCAAAAAAAGCGAAGTCAGAATGTGTAAAACAGTTCATTTTCTTTAGCAGTATGATTGTTTATGGTGCAGATAAGTCTATTGGAAAAGACTTCGTTATTGATGCAGCTACAGAAGCTAATCCAGAAAACTTTTATGGTAAGAGTAAGTTAGAAGCAGAGCAGGAACTCCTAAAACTTAGTGATGATACTTTTACTGTAACAATCTTAAGAATTCCTATGGTTTATGGGCCTGGCTGTAAAGGTAATTTTCCTCAGTTATTAAAAGTTGCAAAAAAGAGTCCTTTATGTCCTCTGATTCAAAATAAACGCAGTATGATTTATGTAGATAATTGATGTGAATTCTTAAAATTGGTTATAGAGAAGAAAAAATCAGGAATTCTTTATCCACAGAATTCGGAATATGTTTCTACAGTAGATGTAATAAAAACTGCTGCAAAATATTTTAACCACAAAATTGTTTTTATTCGCTTGTTTAATCCATTAATCAAATTGCTTAGTAAAAGATTTGGAATAATTAATAAAATCTTCGGCACAAAGGTTTATGATATGTCCTTATCACCTGATGTTGCAGAATACAACAAAG
>CAMVEQ010000071.1:0-15900 GCA_947166545.1 uncultured Treponema sp.
TTGAAAAGGCAGAAAAAGATCCTGCTTGTCATGGTTATTATTTTTACGATCCTGGTGGCGCTGAAAGTTCTCGGTTATTACCTGTACTTGAAGGGAATCCGGCTTCCTCGGTGGCTGGATATTCTTATATAAAGGAACTTGAATCATGGACGATGTAAGGGAAAAGTACACTGGCTGGCAGACAGTGCTTTTGCAGAACAAAAAACTGCTTAAGGATGATTTTTCAAAAATCGGTGATTACGGCTGTCTTTTTCTCTGCCTGTGCTCAATAGCAGAGGAGTGGAACGAGGCTCGGCACAACCAGCGCAGACTGGACGTGCTTAACCTTTACCTTAAAAGCCGTTCAAAAGGCTTTCTGAAAGAGGATTTTTTCTGCAAGGATCAGTGTGCGATCCTTGCGCTTGCCACAGGCCAGGAATGGAAGAAGGATGTAGTAAAAACTCTTCCTGCATCTGTTCCGTGGCAGTCATACACCGTTGAAAAATGGTACAACAAGCGCACTGACATGACGCATTTCAGGCGGCGGTGGGGTGATACTGTTGTCTCCAGCGTTACCGTCCGTGAGGGGGTGCTTATGGAATATTACATTTATTCGGTTGTCCTTTAACGGCGGCTGTAATTATAAGGAGTGAATGATGAGCGGTAAAAATAACGGCCTGTCATTCTGCAGCGTCTCTTCACGTGTTGAAGTTCGCAGCAGGGATGACGGGAAGAAAATCATTTCCGGCGTGATTCCTTATGACAAAGAGTCTGAGAATCTTGGCGGTTTTGTCGAAATCATACGCAAGGGATCATTCGGCAGGTCTTTGAAAGACGGTGACGTAGTGTGCATGTGGTCGCACGATTCCAAGTACGTGCTTGGACGGACATCCGCAAAGACCCTTGTTCTTGAAGACCGTGAGGACGGGCTTCATTTTGAGTGCGAGCTTTCAAATGCCTCATGGGCTTCTGACGTGTACGAGACAATTGCACGCGGTGACGTTCCAGGCGTAAGTTTCGGATTTAGAGTCGTAAAGGACAGCTGGACAAGAAGAGAAGGAGACAATCCTTCTTTGAGGGAACTTCTGGACGTTGAGCTTCTTGAAGTCAGCGTAGGCGTTGCTTTCCCTGCCTATCCTGATGCATCCGCAAGTACAAGAGGACTTTTTAACGATGCCGGAATTGACTTTGACGGGCTTTCAGCTGTCCTTGCACGTGCAAAATGTGGAAGTGACTGTCTGAATGATGATGACGTGATGGTTTTCAGGAATGCCATTGCATCACTTGAAAAATTTATTCCTGCCGGAAAGACTGTTTCTGCCGAACCTGCATATTTGAGCAGGGCAAGGGAAATAGAGCTTGCAGAGGCAGAGACCAGTATAGGAGACTGAAAATATGAACGAATTTGAGAAGCTTTCCCTTCAGGAAAAGATTGACGTACGCGAACATACCATTAAGGAAATGCGTACACTTAATGACGGCTGCAAGGATGAAAACGGAGAAATCCGTGCATTCACAGCTGAGGAAGATTCAAAGTACAAGGCCATGGCAAAGGATGTGCGTGCGCTTACAGACCTTATTGCAAAGGAAAAGCGCGAATTGGAGCTTAAAGGCTTTACAAGCTCTTTGCCTCCTGCAAATCCGGAAAATGGCAAGGGCGATTCCGCAATTGAAGCTTTCCGCCATTACCTGCGCACTGGTGAAATCCGTGCCGACATGGACAAGAGAGCCATTACCGTTGACGGTGACGGTCCTGCTGCTGTCCTTGCTCCACAGGATCTTGTAAAGCAGATCCTCACTCCTGCTGAAAGCAAGCTTTCCCTTCTTGATAAGGTGTATGTAGTTCATCTTAACAAGGCTAGCGGAATCGGTGTTCCTTACGAAAAGACAGATGCTTCTGACGCTGACTGGACAACTGAAATTCCTGAAAGCCTTACTGAGGATGATAGCCTTGAATATGCAAAGCGTGAGCTTGGTGCCCACATGCTCATCAAGCTCATTAAAGTGTCTGATAAGACACTTGAAACAAACGCTTTCAACGTTGAGCAGCTCATTGCCGACAAGCTTTCCTACAAGATGCGCTCGGCACTTGAAAAAGGAATCATTGCCGGAACAGGTACTGGTCAGCCTTTGGGACTTTTCGTTGCAAGTGCAAGGGGAATCAGTACTGCACGTGACATTGCAGCCGCTTCTGCAACTGCCCTTGACGGTGACGACATCATCAAGGCAAAACGCAGCGTAAAGAGCGTTTACCGTTCAAGGGGTGAATGGCTCTTCCATCCTGATACCGTTACAAAGCTCCTGACACTCAAGGATCTGAACGGTCAATATATCTGGCGCTCAGGACTTACAATCAATGATCCAGATACTCTTGACGGTTCTCCTGTCATTGAGAGCGAGTTTGTACCTGCTGAAATGGCAACAGGTGCTTATATCGGAATGTTCGGCGACTACTCAAAGTACTGGATGACAATGGTTGACTCCATTGCAATCCGCCGCCTGAATGAGAAGTATTATCCTTCTGTCGGATTCAGTGCAAAGACTTATGCAGACGGACAGCCTGTTCTTGAAGAGGCTTTCTGCCGCATCAAGATGGGCTGATTCTGAAAGGCTGATTTTTACAGGGCTGTCATAAGGCAGCCTTTTTATATGTATGAAAAAGGAGACATGTTAAATGGCAGAAAAGGCAGAGAATAAGGAAAAGTCTGAAAAGACTGAAAAGGCAGAAGTCAAGAAAGTAAAGGCCGTATTCCTTGAAACGCTTTACACTGACCTTGGCGTATTGCAGAAGGGAAAGGCTTTTGAAATTCCTGAAGACCGCTATTCCGCATGGGAAAAGGCAGGACTCTGCAAGAAGCAGGAAAAGAAGGAGTAGCAGGAGGTTTCCATGGCATACATAACAAAAGAAATGCTCTGCGAGTTTGCAGGAAAGTTCCCTGAAGAAGAATCCCAGATGCCGCAGCTATATGCTGACAGTGCCATGGAAACGGTTTCAAAGTATCTTGGCTATGATCCTGAGATAAAGGATTATGAATACAGTACGTACGGAGACGGAACTTCATCCATTGTGCTTCCGGCAGTCTGTCAGGAACTGGTTTCCGTTGAAATTAATGGACAGGAAATCTCCGAAGACGGCTGGCAGTGGAAGAAGAACTATCTTTCAAGGATCCTTTCTTCCGGAAAATCTGAGATATTTTCAGGCAATCAGAAAATAACGGTAAGATTCAGGGGAGGATATGATCCTGTACCTCAGAAAATTGTAATAACGGCTTTGCAGCTTGCAACTCTGTACTGGGAGAGTGCGGGCGGCAATCTTGCCGTTTCCAGTACGTCCTACGCTGACATGGGAACCCGTGTATTCAACAATTTTCATGAGGAACGTTTCCTTGAACAGATAAACGAATGGAGAATCTACAATGTCTGAAAAGCCGTTCATAAGTATACGTGCTGACATTGAGGATGTGCAGGAACGTCTTTCAGAGACTTCAAAGAGCCTTAAGAGCATCCGCCGCCAGACGGTGGGGATTGCCGCAAGAACGACCGTCAGGCAGATAAAGACAGTTATCCGTGCCACTACTAAAAGGCATACCGGGGAACTGTTGAAAACCTACGGTTACAAGGTAAAAAAAGACGGCACCAGTGCAGGAATATTCCCTAAGACTGTTTCATCAAACAACCATCTCATACTTGCAAAGATTGCAACCCTGTCTTATGGAAACGACATTTCCGCAAGCAGAAGAAAGTGGCTGCAGGTAAACGGAGCAGGATATTTTGCACGTCCTAAAACCGTGCACATTGATCCAAGAGGTTTTGTTCAGTCGGGCGAGACCTTCGCAGGAAAAGGTGCGTACATGGCAGAGGTTGAAAAGATGATTCAGAAGGAGCTTGATAAGCTGTGGAAAAAATAGGAATGGAAAAGACTTATGACGCACTTGTCCAGTACATCAGGGAAAAGCTGCCGGACGTACTTCCAGGTGCTGAAAGCGAAGATACACCGCTTCCAATGCCGGAAAAGATAATTTTCGGTGTTGCGGACGTGTCACGCTATGAGCAGAAGATTCTTGTTACCGTAACACCGCAGAGCATGGAAGAAGAAGACGGGACTTCCGCAGACAGCGGACAGGCTCAGAAGTTTGTAGTCGGCGTAATTTGCCGCGGTCAGAAATATGATGTGCTTGTCAGACAGATGTGCCGCTATGCAGAATGCATCGTGCAGATTTTGCGCAGCGGATGGAGTCTTGGCGGCAATGTAAGTGATTTGACTGTAATTAGGACGGACTTTTATTCTGATGCCGGCACTGTTGAAAAACAGGCAACGGTTGCAGAAATTGAAATTTCCATAAAAACTTCCGGCAGGGTGATGCAGGAAGTTGATCCTTTTGAAAATTAGGAGGCTTTTAAATGAGCGATTCAGAAAAAAAGATGGTCAAAAAGTACATGATCGGGCTTTTTGTCAATAACGGTACTCCTGCGGAACCTGACTGGGTCAGAATCAGGAAGTCAACAGGTCTTGAGCTTTCTCTTAATCCTGAAACACAGGATTATGACTACATCACGGATGAGAATCCTACGACAGAAGTCATAAAATACAAGCCGTCCCTTAATCAGCCTTTGGTAATGTATAAGGGCGAAGAGGACTATGATTTTGCTTTTCCAAGGTTTTACAACCTTGCAGTCGGAGACAAGGCAAAGTGCGAGGTCCTTATTGTGTTCATGCAGGAAAGCGTTGAAAAGACTGTCCAGGAAGAAACCGTTACCGGCTATAAGGCATGGAAGAATGAAGCTGCCCTCACTTTCTCTTCTCTCAATGCCGTTGATTCAACCCTTACAATGGACATCAATTTCGGCGGACACGTTGACCGCGGTTATGCTTACCCTGATGCAGAGACAAAAAAGCCTGTCTTTGTAAAGGAATCTGTTGAGGAAGAAGGCTGGGTGGATCCTTTCAGCGCATGATAGACCTTACCAAGGCTTCTGCTCCCGACTACATAACAGTCGGGAGCAGGACGTATAAGATAAAGACATGGTTCAAGTACTGGCTGCGCTTCCTTCAGATCTGTAATGACAGAAAAGAAGTCCGCGACTTTAACTTTCTGTTTGTGGACAAAATCCCGGAAGACAAGGCGGAGGCTTTCAAAAGGCTTGCAGAGTTTGCAAACCCGAAGTCTGTACTTCCAAGAAGTACAGGTTCTGGAAGCAGTGCAAAAGTCCTTGATTATACAATTGATTCAAACCTTATTTACTCAGCATTCGTGCAGCAGTACGGAATAGACCTTGTCACAGGAAACGGAATTGACGGAAAGCCCCTGCACTGGCACAAGTTCCTTGCACTCATGGAAGGAATTCACGACACAAAGCTTTCGGACGTAATGGACATACGTTCTTATGATGAGACGGACAAGACAACTTACGAGCAGTCAAGAAAAAATGCACGTGACGCATGGAGCCTTGACGGCATTGCAGAAGAGGATTCAGAGGTGCTTGAGGAATTCAATAAAAAGTTTTCGTGACCTGTGTTTATTTGCAGATGTCAGAATCTGTACTGTCGTGCATAAAGCAGTGCGGACAGAATGAAATGTGTTTTCCCTTTTTATGCAGCCGGTATATTATGTAAATGGCAATAATCGGAATGAACACTTCCGGCTGAAAGAGCAGGATGATAAGTGTTACGATTATACAGAATAATGAATACATAGACATACCTCCATCTAATACAATTGTTAATCCGTTTGTTTCTCATGTCAATACTGAAAATGACTGTAATTTAAAGGTGTTGTATGGCAAAGAAAGCAAACGCGTCAATAGTAATTTCATCAGATACAAAATCAGCTGAAAAAGGCATTGCAAAAATTTCCAAGGAAATAAAAGGCCTTGGGGATTCTGCAAAGAAGAATTCCATTACCAGCCTTGCATTCGGACTGAATCAGGTTACGCAGCTTGCAGGAACCGTAGTCAATACATTCAAGAAAGTAAATGCTGCCATAAACGATTTGACAGATGCCTACAAGGTCCAGGCAAATGCAGAGACGCTTTTGGAAACAGCTGCACGGAATAATCCTTACCTTAACGGTGCAAACGTAACAAACCTTAAGAATTATGCCTCACAGCTCCAGAGCATTTCAGTATACGGTGACGAACAGTTACTGCCTATGATGGCACAGCTTGCGGCCGCAGGACGTACCGAGGAACAGATAATGAAAATTATGTCCGCTTCCATTGACGTTGCTGCATCGGGCACAATGTCCCTTGAAAGTGCTGTAAAGAATTTGAACAAGACTTATTCCGGAAATGCAGGACAGCTTGGGCAGACAATATCAGCCGTAAAGAACCTTACTGAGGAACAGCTCAAAAACGGTGATGCCGTTGCCATTGTGGCGGAACAATATAAAGGCATGGCAGAAGAGACTGCAAAGGCTACCGGCAGTGCGCAGCAGCTCTCAAATGCATGGGGAGATTTTAAGGAACACATTGGAGAGGGTCTTGAAAACGCTATCGCTCCTGTAAGAAGAGCTTTGACTTCCGTAATTACCAGCGTAAACAATGCCATTTCAGATCTAAAGCAGGCTCAGAAAGACGCAAAGGCTTTGAAAGAAGTTCTTGCCGGAAACACGGACGGCAAGGACAGTTCTATAATTCAGAATGCACAGAGTGCTCTTGAAGCCAGGAAAAGGGAAGCCGAAGAGTTTTATAAAGCTGCTTTGAGCAGTGCAGCTGAAAACTGGGCACCCGGAACGTCAAAAGGTACTGCAAGATTGCAGATACTGGACGCTTTTAAACAGAACTCATATAAGGACCTTATGAAGATGGGTGCTTCAAATGATGTTCTTGAAGCAAAGCAGTGGTATGATCAGCTTCAGGAATATGAAAAGCAGCTTGCCGGCGTAAGGGCTGAATACAGCAGAAAGTATCAGGAAGAACAGGAGGCTGAGAAAAAAGCCGCACTGGAAGCAAGACAGGCTGAATTGGATCGTGCCATAAAGACTGCAAACGAGTCCATTGAAAAGGAACAGCGTAAGATTGAGCTTGAGGAACGCAGCGGAAAAGTAATTGCAGAAAACGAGAAAGCACAGAGGCTTTATAATGCCGCTTATTCTGCATACCTTGAAATGTTAGAGAATGACAAGAACCCTGATGAACTGGAACAGACGGAAGGGGCGAAAGACATCTATTCCAGAATGCAGAAATGGCAGAAGATTGCCGGAGTAAAAGCTCCTGCATCCAGCTCTTCTTCAAAAACTTCTCTTTCATGGGAACAGCAGATCGCAGCGCTTTCAAAGTCCATAGATGCAGTACAGGCAGAGATTGAAAGAAGGCGAGAGGTTGAAGGCGGCGGTGACGAGGTTTCAGAACTTGAGTCCGTCCTTAAGAAGTATCAGGACGGATTTGTAAAACTTCTTACTGAAAATCCTGACAAAGAATGGGAAAAAGAAATACAAGGTTCCTTGAAAGACCTGTATGGCAAGATGGAAGAAACCGCTGATAAGCTTCTTGATGCCAAAGGCGGAAAAGAAGCAAAGGAAGAAGTTGAAAACTTTTTGAAGACACTCGAAAATGCCATTGACAAGAATGCGGAAAAAGAAGAAATGAAGCTTTCTGAGATTCTTGAAAGACAGAAGGAAGAACTTAACAGACAGGCAGAGGAACTTATTGCAAACAAGAACGTTCAGGCCGATGACCGCATAAAGATAGAAGAACGCGTAAGGGATGCAACCATTGCCATAGACAAGCAGATTACCGAGGCAAGGCGACAGGAAGCCGAAGAACAGAAAGCCATAGACAAGGCTACATGGGATGAAAGAATTTCGATAGGCCGTGAGTTTGCAAGCAAGACGGGCGAACTTCTTGGAACGCTTTCTGAGATAAACCGAAAGGCAGCGGAAGCAGACAGGCAGGCTGAACTTTCTGAACTGGAAAAGAAACATGAAGAAGGCCTTATTTCTGATGAGGAATATGAGAAGAAGAAGCTTGAGATAGAAAAGGATGCTGCCCGGCAGCAGTACAAGAGCGATCTGTGGCAGTGGACAAAGAACTGTGCAAGCATCGTTGCACAGACCGCAAAGGCTGTAGTATCCGCACTTTCCAGTGCAGGAAACCCGATTTTAGGAATTGCCCTTGCAGGTATTGTCGGATCAATTGGTGCCGCACAGCTTGGCGTTGCCCTTGCTTCAAAACCTAAGCCGCCTTCTTTTGCAACTGGCGGTATTGTTCCGGGCAACAGCTGGAGCGGCGACAAGGTACAGGCAAATGTCAACTCTGGGGAAATGATTCTTACTAGATCTCAGCAGGCAGATTTGTGGAACACGCTTAACGGAAAAGGTGAAGGCGGCGGCTTCAATGTTTCGGTAAACAATTACATGGGTGGAAGGGCAAAGGTAAACACAAAAAAGTAAAAAGGAGGACTTACTGTCGAAGTCCTTGACCAGCATATAAATTTACAGATGGCAAAGGGCGGTTATGAGACCGGTTTTCTTGGAAGAGAACTAAAACAGCAGGGGACTGTATTATTATGACGATATATTCATGGCCGGAAAATGTGCCTAGCAAAGCCTATGGAATACAGCCGGGATATGCAGACAATGTAATCCGCAAGGAATCCGACTCTGGATTGGTTTTGCAATATGCAAAAAATACTTACACGCCAAAAACATATTCTTTTGGCCTTCACATGACTAGAAGCCAGTATGATCTGTTTGACGCATGGTTTAAAGATGTACTTGGAGGCGGAGCCGCACCATTTTATTTCCCATCGCTTGAAGGTGGTCCCGGCATGGTTGCCTATTACATGACAGAAGCCCCTGATCCGTCAACAGGACAGACTTTTAAAGATGTAAACATATCCGTTATAGAGGCCGTATTATGACACCAGAACAATTATATACGACTTTGAGCCGCTCCGGAAAATATGCCTTAAAGTATCTTGTAAAGTTTCACCATGAGGAATACGGGAGCCTGTATCTTGTCAATAATAATCAGGCTGTCACATACGATGGTATAACCTATTTGCCGTCTAATTTTGTATACACTCGTCCAAAAGTTACAGGAGGAGTTTTACAAAACGGTGAGCTGTCTGTAACTCTTATAGGCAATTCTTTGTCCGAGCTTTTCCGCCTTGGTGATTACCTTATGACTGTCGATGTAATGGGTGTTATGGTGGAAAACGGAGAAGTGGCACCGTTAAGAATTTTTCATCATCAATACGGGACAATGACAGTTACCGGATCAATGGAAATGACAATAAGCTTTACAAACGATGACAGGATGGGAATGGTATTCCCACCGAATGTGTTTGACAGCGAAAATAACCGCGGCAACGCCTATTAGTACAATATGACTGTATTATGTGTGTAGATGATTTATTGGGCATTCCGTACAAAGAGCATGGCAGAGACAAAAACGGCTATGACTGCTACGGACTTGTGATTGAAGTCGAAAGAAGGCTGGGCTATGAATTAAGGGACGTTCTGTATACGACTCATGATCTTGCTCTTTCTTCTCTTTCGTCTACTTTAGGGTTATATCCCAGAAAATGTATAGAAGAAGGTTCCGTTCTGGAGATTGAGGCTCACGGAGAATTGCATATTGCCGTTGCATTAAACGGCCGCTATATGATACACGCTACTTATGAAAGAGGTGTCTGCGTACACCCCATAAAGTTGTTTAACGTCCGGGGGATTTATGGCTTTGGTTTATCTGTTTGAAACAATCGGTACTGATCATCAGCTTTTTAATTTTAACGGAAAAATAAAGGACAACCTGTCTTTAGATTTTGACAAATATATCATCCTTAAATCAGGGGAGAGACTCATTCCAGATGATTCTGTCAATGAAAATGACATTGTATATATAAGACGGTTGCCTGAGGGTGTAACTGCTGTCGTGATTGCCTCTGTTGTTGCTGTTTCCGTTGCTGTGGGTGTCGGTGTCTATTCTTACAAGAAAACTAAGAATATGATGAAATCCCTTGCAAAGTTGCAGAACAATCAGAAGCTTAATACTCCTAAATCGGCGGGCAGTTCTGCCGTTGAGCAATTGCCATGGGTAAAAGGTGCTTCCAATCAAGTCGCTACAGGCAATTCTTTTCCATATATCATTGGGGACACTTTATTTACTCCTTACAAACTTTGTTCAGATCATATAAAGATATCAGGTACTGACGGAAAAAACGCTTATAGGTATATGGTTCTGGAAACTGGTTTTTCACCGCTAAGAATCAGGGCTTTGAAGGTCGGCAGTAACGTTGCGAAATCCTGGGATGATGAAACTGCTCAGAACGGAATCTTTAATTTTGACAATGGTGCTTTTTTTGATGAAGAAAACGCAATTGAAATAAGACAGACCGGTGCTTTTCAGCTTGAAGGGTTTGAGAATAAAATATTACTGACAGAATACACAGAAGAAATTCCGCATAAATATATTGCATCGAGTGCAACGGCGGAAGAAAGAGAGAAAGTAGAAACCGAATGGAGAAACGGACTTGTAAAACAGCTTGCAAGCAATGTAATGTCTGTTGAGGTCTGTATACTTTTTGACGGTCTTTCCTGGTTTAACGGCAGTTCCGGTTACTGGGAAAATGCCACTGTGGAATTGCAAATCCAGTGGACAAACATTGAGAATCCGCAAGAATCCGACTGGAGGAATTTTGACACTCCGTTTAACCAGAACGGGACGTACAGCAACACGTTTACTAGAAATGTCAAAACGCAGCTTCGTTTTTTAACGGTTCAGAATTTTTCTGCTGGACAGGCTTATGGTAAAAACATATCCATAAGAATCCGCCGCTTGACGGCAGAGCATGAAAGCAATGGACGTGAAACATGTTATCTGTTTTTTGTACAGACAACTCATTTTGACTACTCAAAGAGTAATGAGAATGAATTGATACCGGCAATTCCGCTGGAAGAAAATCTGCGCGATAAATGTACAAGAATAGGATTAAAAATAAAATCCACTCCGTCAACCGATGGCTTGTCAGATAAAAACACATTACTGGTTACTGGCTGCTGTAGGATATGGGACAGAAATTTAAAAACATGGGGCGAAAACGCAGTTCCTACGAGAAATCTTGCCGCATGGGTTTTAGAGATATTAACAAGTAAAGTGCACGCACCGTCCATGTATGATGACAATGAAATAGATCTTGACAGTTTCGGGGAATGGTACGAATACTGTGAGGACAATGAAATTTATGCAGATGGTGCCATAACAACGCAGACTACTAAACAGGCTACTATAGATACTCTTGTCGCAAACGGGAATGCCGCACTTGGCATGAATGAAATGACAGGAAAAATAGAAGTTTATATAGATAACGGCAGGGATTACAGCATAGCTCTTTTAACTCCTGATAATATCCTTGAGTTGACCGCAGTAAAGCAGGTAAAAAGACTTGCAGACGGCAAAAAGGTTACATACGTAAACCGTGATGCAGAGTTTGACACAGACAGCGTTATCTTTATGAGGAACGGGGGAACTTACAATCCCTCAAAGGATACTCTTTCTCCTGAATCTCCATCTTATATTACCGGCTATAAACAGGCTTGCCGCTATGCCTGGCGAAAGATGGCAGAAGAAATTGCAAGACCTTTAACCGCGACAGTAAAAGTAGGTGCTGCCGGGGTTTTCTATTCTCTTTTTGACTGCGTTCAGCTTCAGCATCCTGTATTGAGCATTGCATTAGGACATGGAGTTATTAAATATCTTCATTGGAATGCAAATAAGCTTGCAAGCATTGACCTTTACGGATCCGTGGAGTTTCCCGAAAAATATAACTGTTTGCGGTATAGTCATAGAATGCATACAGACAGGCGGTCTAAAAGCCCTTAAAGTATCAGGAAGCGGAAAAACTAGAATTTTAAATGTTTTGGATGATGTTTATGTAGAGGATGCTGTAAGACCTTATGAGGGAGACAAGTTAAGTTTTGGCATTTTAACCGAAGACGGCGGTTTTGAATTGGTGTCTACAAAAATGCTGATTGTAGGAAGTGAACCGTCAGACGATGGTGCCGTGCTGTCTCTTACAGAATATAACGAAGATGTATACAGATACGGAACTCTGCCGGAATATAAGTCCAATATAACACCACGGCCAGAGAGTTCTTTGCTGTCATTGGAAGATGTCCGTCCTTATGCAGCACCTTCGGATGTAGCTGCTGCAATAGGTCAGCTGAATGCAGGTACCGCAGAAATTGATGCTCCCGATACAATAACATATCTTGAAGCAATTGCGAAGAAAAATGAAATATCGCTTGAATGGGCTCCGCTTGGAGTCGGATTAAAAAATACCGTTCAATACTATGAAGTTGACTATTCAACTGACAATGGGGAGACCTGGGAAAATGCCGGAATCAGCAAGACTAATTCAATGGCTTTTATTATTGACCGTGAAAAATTCGGTTATCCAGAAGCATCAGACTTTGCCACATGGCAGTTCAGGGTTATAGCAGCCTCAATTTATTCAAAGCGTTCAGAAGATTATAAAACAGCCCGTGTTAATGTATCTCAGTATGGAACATGGAAGCTTGCAAAGCCTTCTGTATATGCCAGAGTAAACAACAGAACTGTTACAATGATCCTCAGCCAGCCGGAAAGATCGGACGGCAAGGAAGTTTACGGAACTTTGAACTACAAGGTGTCTGTAAAGCGTCCAGATATTGATACAGTATGGTTTAAGCCGGCAACCGATGCTGACCCTTATGCTGATGAGTTTAATTACAAGACAGAACCTGGCTATATAGAATCCAGTTCTCCTTATGTTCAATACATGCCTCTGAAAGGACAGAATACAGAAAATATTGAAGACACCCTGTATATGTTCAGATTCTCGGCTTATACGGAAGCAGAAGAGTCGGAGGCTGTAGAAAAAACTGCTTTGACTGCATGTGGTGAAATCCGTGACTTGGTAAAAGCAAAAGAAACAGCTAAAGAGGCATACATTACAGAACTTTCCACTTTGTCTGCAAATGTCGGAACAATTACGCAGGGTGCCTTTGGTAACAATAATAATATATGGGACCTGTCAACATTCCGTGATGATAAAGGCTTTCAGCATTATGAAGGACTTTTTCATGTCGGCGGCGGCTCTCAATATCTTCATGTTGACCCTGTTTTGGTTAATGGACATCCTACTGGTGAATATACCATAGCCTTTAAAGTCGGTGCTTTTGAGATTTCTGCGGATGCATCAAATATTAATGGCGAGCTTATAATTCAATATAACGACAAGTCATTAGACAGAACAAGAATTACACAGACGGGGACTTTTTATGAGCACCGTGAAACCGTTGACAGTCCATGGCGGGAAATTGCTTCTGATACAGTCAATGGAGTAAAGACACAGCAAGTTTTCTCTGAGCATAATTTAGTCATAACTAATCAGACTATGACTGAAAGGCGTTTTGCTGGTACAGACATTGGAAATCCTTATTTATCCGAGGATGCCAAAGTTTATCATTTCGATGAAAATCTAAATGACCAGAAGGGTGAAAGCGAACTTGTCATAAACGGAAATGCCGGGCTGGTAGGAAGTGAAAGTTCTGGCGTTATAGATTTTACTCCGGCTATTTTGGCTATTTCTCCATATTCTACCGTATGCAAAAGTGTATACGGTCAGTTCTCCGCTACTATAGAGCTGGAAGCCTCTAATATATGGACTGTAGATTTTTGGACTCAGTATATTTATGCCGAAAACCAGATACTGTTTGCTATTGGCAATGATTTTGACAAAATTAAAATGACAGTACAGGCTGCAGAGGCTTTTTATAATGATTTAGATTCACCGGACACTACGGAAGATGATAACTTTTTTTATTCTTATGAAACGGCAGAAAGCCAGCTGTATACAAAACTCTTGCCTGAAACATTATTTTATAACGAGGATTCTTTACCATATAACGAAAGAGATTCCATGGAACCGTATTACAATAAAAAGGCTGTAAAAGAATGGGCTGAAAATTATATATATTTTCAGAAAAACCAGAACGGCTTTTTTGTACCTGTCAATGTTTCTGTATGGGAATATGACGATTCAGTCATTCAAGAATTGTATGAAGAAGATTGTGTTTATAATGAGATTGAAGAAGCCCAGTCATATATAAGCCATGAAGGAATTAACGGCAAAGAATCTGTATCATTGAAAGCTCTAGGAATAGACTTGAAAGATAACATGTGGTTGCATGTCGGTATAGTTTCTACTGAAGAGACGCTGGCCGTATACATGGACCATAAGCAGAAAACGTTTGAAAAATATTCTTTTGCAAGAATAGAAAATACGGTAATCCTTAATGAGGGTAAAACATCTTTCGTTTTAGATGAGTTGTATATTGATAATGAGACGGCAGAAAGTTATGAGACCTTCTGTGAACATACGCAAAACAGGATCCCATGGGGAGCCCTGGATAAAAATAATCAGCATTTTATATTAGAGTATGACCAGGAGAGCCGCCTTATTACTAATATTTTTGATTCTGACCTGTTTAAGAGCAAAGTTCTTGAACTGATAAATTCAAATGAATAGGAGAAGTTATGGCAATTTTAAATCTTAGTCTTAATAACTTTATTGTTCCGGGTCTTGGAAACTATACCCCGGAGTTCGGCACAAAGCTGGACATCGGTAAAGGGATGTCTACAGCCCAAATGAACAATAATATCATGATGCCTTTTATGGCTCAGAGGCCAGTGCGGATCATTGAGAATTCTACGACAACAGAAATTGAAGCTGACAGGAATCTTATTTTTGACAACAGCGGTTTAACCGTCACTCTTGGTACGGCAGCTTTTGCAGGCTGTAAGGTGCAGGTATCATCATCTTTTTCGTCAGGAACATCGTATGTAAGATATGCCAGGGGTGAAGGCTTTGAAGTTCAGTCAGTTATAAAAGGGACTGTAATTACATTGATTTCAGATGATTCTGGAAATTTTTCTCTTTATGAGCGCATTTACAACGGCAAGGTCATGAACGCAACCTATGAACCGAAAGGCGGCATAAATGTTGCGCACAACAGATGGTGTACATTTGCCTTTAACGCAGAAAACAGGCAGTCGATTAAAATCAAGGCTGATACTCATATTCCGCTGGACATAGTGACGGCAGGAGCTAAAGAAAGGCGCTGGCTTGATATTGAGGATGATACAATAATTGATTTGAGTTCCTTGATTGCCGCCGCTGCCAATGCAACCAGTACAAATACAGGAATAGTCAAGGGAAGGAATTTCTATATCTATCTAGTGCCAGAAGATGAAGGTGTCGGAATCGCAGTATCTTGCAATAGTACATACCCGAACGATATTAATGCTGACTATACTGCAAACAACACGCGTAAAATAGCATGGTTTAGCACAATGTGCGCTGATATAGACAACAACCTTACGGGGTCTCTTCCTGCTGCACCAGGGACGGTTTCAGTCGGTGCCACCTATCCAGTCATGCCTTATGATGACAATGTCTCTGATTTTTACACTTTTTATAATAGAGAGGTTGTCAGCGTAACTGCCGGCACTTATTACGATGTACTGAGTGTCAAGCATCCGCTTGCGGGGTTCAGGGCGGGCGACATCATTCCCGAGAGCGTATGGTGTCTTTCTTTCAGGCCTATAGGCATTGGCGGTGCCATGGTATATGCCATTATGACTGACAGTGCAATAGACGTATATAAGCAAAGCGGAACCGGGCTTAATACAACATCTGAGTACGGAGGAACTGTTGTATCAACTCGACAGTGGCAGAATCATCAGAATGATTTTCTTCAAGTCCGAAAATCATTACTCTCAGATAATGAGTTTATTGCAGCGGCAATTGGAGGCAATGAAAAGACTGTTGCAGCTGCCGATGATGCAGATACTTATAAGGTATTACATGCAGGAGGACATGTTGACTCTCTGGGAAATGCAATGCTCTCTTTCATTGGAGCATGGGAAACTAACGGC
>CAMVEQ010000072.1:0-15850 GCA_947166545.1 uncultured Treponema sp.
ATTGCAATATCACCAGAACATTTCCATAAAGTTCCCTTCTCATCAGTATCACTATCACCGCTTTCAAAACTAAGAACATCTGTAGGTTCATCAATGTTACGATATTCTCTGTTTAAATCCTTAATATATTCATCAGAGCAGAAAAAAACAGAAAATTCCTGACCGTCATAACCAGCTTTCTGCATAACAGTCTGCAAAAATGGTTCAACTTTGTCCAACCAGGAAGGTTCTGCACAGGAATCTTCAACATCAACAAGAATTCTATTTGCCATTTTCCTCTCCTTCATTACGCGCTTTTTCTAAAGTTTTATCGCCAAGCGCAACTTCTACAGCCTTTCCTGTCTCAGGGTCTTTCTGATCAGGGTATTTAACACGAGAATGATAAAAACTAGTCAGAATTTGTACAAAAGATTCCTTTATCAGAGCAAGATCCTGAAAAGTAAGAGGACAATTCTGAAGCTGATTTTCATTTATTTTATTAGTAATAAGTTCCTGAATAAACTTCTCAATTCTAGAAGCAGAAGGATTATCAAGGCTTCTGCAGGCAGCTTCTACTGTATCAGCAAGCATGACAACTCCACTTTCCCTGCTTGTAGGAGGATTTCCAGTATATGAATAATCTTCCGGCTTTACCGAAGGATCAGATTCCTTAGCCTTTACATAAAATCCCCTAAGAACCTGATTTCCATGATGTTCACTTATTATAGCAACAACCTGATGAGGCAAACGCAGTTCAGCAGCCTTTTCAACACCTTTTTTTACATGATTACGAATAACACTCACAGACAAAGAAGGATTAAGTTCATCGTGAATATTCTGTCCATTCTGATTTTCTGTAAAATATTCAGGGTTATCTATTTTTCCAATATCATGATAATAGCCGCCAACACGGGCAAGCAGAGAATTTGCGCCTATTCTGTTACAGGCAGCTTCCGCCAGCTGTGCAACCATCAAAGAATGATTATATGTACCGCCAGCATTAATCATCATATTCTGCATTATAGGATTATGAGTATCGCTCAAATCCATCAAACGGAATACAGAAGCACTGTTCAGAATGTATTCAAGCGGCGTAATAAAGCCTAAACATAAAATACCAGAAATAAAGCCTGTAAAAGCAACTCCAAACAGAGAAATCATCCAGCCGTTCATTGTATTAAAGAAAATAATCCTGAATACAAGAAGGAATGCAGCACTCAAAAAGCCCTGTACAGCAGATGCAAAAACAAGATCTATACGGCGCTCTATACGGCGTACAATGCGTGCAGCGGCAAATGCAATACATAATGTATACAAGAACGGTACAAGCATGTATCCAGAAGCACCCAAAATTACAAAAGAATCAAGAATTGCAAAAAATACAGCATCCATCTGCCCAAATAGAATTGCTACAAGGAAAGTAAAGAAAACCGTAGGAAGAAGGATGTTTATGGAATACGGATTCGCAAACCAGACCGTCTTCATGCCAAACACTGTCACGGCAAATGTTATAAAAAAGAAAATATCAATAGTAATTATTTCTTTTAGTTCGCAAACCTTATTCAAACTTATTTTGCCAAACAAAAAGAAATATAAAGCACTCCAAAGAATAATATACAGCACAGAATTGGCAAAAGCTCTGTAATCAATATAAGCTTTTGATTCTGACATTTTTTTCATCTTGGCATAGCCTTCTTCTGTAATAGGAAATCCCTTACGGACAACCTTTTCCCCCTTTTCAACAGACACAGGATTATCATAATCAGAAGGAAGCGTCTTTGTTGCAATTATGGTAATATCCGAAATCTGCCCAACCTCATAATTCTTCATATTAAAAGAAAGTATGGTATTTGTTGTTGCAACTCGGAAAAAAGACAGCATAGACATTATAACAAACATAATCACAAAAGAAACAAGCTTCAAAATGTTTCCTGCAAGATATGTTTTTATAGATTCGGTAACAACATGTGTAGAACTACTCTTAGTATTGCTCTTCTTTTTTTTCGTTTTCATACGCCTGAATTATCCGTTTTACTAATCCGTTCCTAACAACATCCTGCGAAGTAAGCTGTTTTACAGCAACACCTGGAATATCCGAAAGAATATTCATAGCATGTGCAAGTCCGGAACCAACATGTCTAGACAGGTCTACCTGAGTCAAATCACCAGTAACAAACACTTTAGAGCCTTCTCCCATTCTTGTAAGGAACATTTTCATCTGCTCTCGCGTTGTATTCTGTGCTTCGTCAAGAATTATGACACTATCATTCAATGTTCTACCCCTCATGTAAGCCAGAGGAGCTATTTCTATTATACCAGATTCTGTCATTTTTCGTACAGTCTCACGAGGCAAGACTGCATTCATTGAGTCGTACAAAGGTCTGATGTACGGATTAATTTTTTCCTGCAAATCACCAGGCAAATAACCAAGACTTTCCCCAGCTTCAACGACAGGACGAGTAAGAACAATGCCGTTTACTTCATGATTAAGAACAAGACGCAAAGCTTCTGCTACTGCAAGGAACGTTTTTCCAGAACCAGCAGGTCCTTCTGCAATAACCATATCGCAAGAACGTAAAAGCTTTACGAATTCAGCCTGTCCTCGTGTGCGAGGATACACTTTGCGGGTTCCACCAGGAATAACTATACTGCATTGTTCAAAAAGCTCGTGATCGTGGGCAGAAACAAAAGAATGTTCCGTCTGCATCTGAGCATTTAGAATGGAATGAATAACATCAGTATCATTTGAAAAAGGAATGCCAGCAGACATTTCATCAAGAACACGGTCAACAATAAATCGGAATTCCTGTGTTTTTTCACCAGATTCACTATCTATAGAAAGTTCATTTCCTCGTGCAAAAACAGGAATTCCCAAATAAGATTCAATGAGTTTTAAATTACTGTCATTCGTTCCACATACACGCTGCAACAGCGTGCTGTCAGGAACAATAATCGTATACGCAGACATCTAATAATCCGCTTAAATTTTAAATCCAGTTATCATATCTATCACAGCCTCAGCAGCCACACGGTTTTTATCAGTTGACTCCAATGTATATTCAGCAGAAGATTTCATTTCTGTAATACTATTAGAAACAGACTTTGATTCAGACATAGTATCACTTGCAAGCTTATTCAAATCACCAATACCAGTAAAAAGCTTAGAACTTTCGTTTCGCATCTGCTCAGATGCACTGGTCAAAGATTGAATTGTATCTTGAAGAATACGGGTTGTATCCAAAAGATTTCTTACGGCATCTTTTTCCTCAATCATTCCCTTCTGAACATTTTTCATAAGTTCATCCATTTGAGAAATATGAGAGGAAACAGTTGCAAACGATTCAGTCGAAACATTTGATGATTCCGCAATTTCACTTATAGAAGAAGTTACACTACCAAGAAGAGCTTTTATCTGGCTAGACTGCTTTGCGGAAGTTTCTGCAAGTGCACGAATTTCATCAGCAACAACACCAAATCCGCGACCTGCATCGCCAGCATGTGCAGCTTCGATTGCAGCATTCATTGCAAGAAGGTTTGTCTGAGAAGCAATACGTGCTATTGCAGTGTTAGCCTCATTCAAATGTGCCGACTGCTGTGCAATCTCCGTCATCTGCTCAGACACACGCTTCTGATTAGACTTACCATTTTCAGACTCTTTAACAAGCAGTTCATAATCCTTAGAGATTTTCTCAACAATAGAACTCACGGACTGAATATTAGTAGAAATATGTTCAATAGCAGAAGAAGATTTTATTATTGCTCCTTCCTGATCAGAAATTTTTTCCTTAAGTCTGTCAATCTCGTCTTCTACAGCTGTTACGCCTTCTGTTATATTCTGAACCTTATTTGTCTGAAGTTTTATTTTTTCATCAATAGAAAAAACACTGTCCGAAGCTGTATTTATGCTCTGAATATTAGTATTCATGCGATCATAAACTTCAGAACCAGTCTTTGAAAGAACTAAAGAATGCTTTTTAAGCTCTTCAATAAGCTTTGCAAGGCTATTTATAACACTATTACAGTTTTTTGCAAGATGCGAAAGCTCTTTTCCACCAGTTTCAGGAATACGAGCCGTTAAATCAGCCTTTCCACTTGAAATGCTTTCCATAGATGCAGAAATCTTTGACATAGAACCAAAGATAATATTTGTAAAAGTCCATACTATAAAACCACCCAGAACAACACACACAAAGCCAATGACAGCAAGCTTTATTATCTCATTCCTCATGCTTTTTACAAATCCATCTATGGCAAAGTCACATCCAACCATGCCTACAACCTGCCCTGAAGAATTCTTAATTCCCTCATAGGTACTTATAGTCCAACCCCAAACTTCCTGTTTTGTAATGCCAGAAGTAGTCTGTTCTCCAGTCCTAAAAGCTTCCAAAGGAGCCTTTCCCCAGGTTTCAACATAATCTTCTGCACCAAGAGGAGAAAAGTTTTCAACATCAGCAGGATCACCCCCATCTACAACATAAAAATAGGAATTTCCCTTTTTAGCCATAGTATAAAGGTAAGATGCTCCTACAGATTCCTTTAAATCCATAAGCCACAAACGAAGCTCATCATAATACGGATCAGAGTCGTCCATCTTCTTTAAAAATCTTTCAAACTCATCCCCGTCAATATGACTGACAGTTTTAGAGACAACAGGACCACCTTCTGCAGATGAAAAAGTTCTTGCAGTCTTAACAATCATGTTAGCAGATACAATAGTTACAAGGGTAAAAGCAATAATAAAGAACGCTGCAAATACTATTACAAATCTAGCTCTTAGCGATTTTAACATAATCTTTTAATTTCCTTTATTAATGTTATAAAAAATACTCCTTTAATTATACAATACCGTTTCCTACTCTTGTCAAGTCATAAAATTACATAAAACGCTTGAAAATTTTATATTTTCCATTTATTATAAATATGTAAATACTAATATGAATTTGTAAACAATCTTTTTTAAGGTCTATTCGTACTCTTTTACTTATTGCCTTATTTTAAAAACAAGTTAATTAAAAAAGCAGACAGGACCGTGTGTCGATGGGTGGGCGCACGGTCTTTTTTTATTTAAAAAGAAAGTCCCATAGAAACACCGAATTCAAATGCATCATGAGGAATATTATAATAAAGCCCCATTCCCACCGCAGGAAGATTTATAGTAGAAAGATAAACACGGAATCCAATGCCGGGTCCATAAGAAAAGTCTGTTTTATCATCATAATCTTTAACAATTACCATCTGATAAACACCATATAATGAAAGCATTGCAAATTTTGTCTGTATAGTTGCAAACTCCAGACCAAAATTCGAACTAAGCATTTGAGGAGAATGAAAATTAGAAGGCAAAAGATTATTTGCAACACCAGAACGTGTCTGTTGGTTTATTACAGGCATATTATGTTCATTACTTATGCAAGCTTCAAGTAAAAACCTTAAAGTCGGAATAATCGGCTGCTGAATAAAAGCATGAATTTTCTGAGTAGTAACAAAGTCTCCATCTGTAGTAAATCCGATGTTTCCAGACACTTCAAAAGATTTTACAGATGTAAAAACCCCATTCCATTCAGAAACAGAATACTCAAGAACAGGGCGGAATGTAATTATATGAATATTATCTAAATCCTTGTCAATAAAATAATTACCTGTATAACACACACCAAGAGAACCAGAAAAATGCGTTGTAAACTTTTCTGTTATATCAGCCTCTGCAAAAACTTTATGTCCTTCAAGTTCAGAAATTTTATCGCCCTCAATGCTGTCTATTTCCGTTTTCAATTTAGAATAAGAGCCAGAAAGGGAAAATCCAGGGTGAGTTAAATCAACAGAAGGCTTTCTAAATGAAGAAAGAATAGTAAAAGAATCCTTTGAAATCATGCCGCCAAGGAGAAAAAGATCTTTTTCTCCAAATGCATTTTGATCCAGCATGGCAGCACCTCCAACCAGGCCTCCATTTGAAATGGATCCGAATGGAAGAACCAAAAATGAAATTTTTTCTTTCAAAGTAATTTTTACAGTCGTGTCATCAGTTTCGCCATCAGAAGGTACAGCCTGAACATCAATAGAAGAAAACAATCCCTGTGCACGAAGCTCATTTTCTATTGCAGCAGCAGTTTCTTCATCAAAAGTAAAGCCTTTATATTTCTGTAAAACTTTTAAAAGATAAGATTCCCTTGTCCTTTTCAGCCCGGAAAACTCAAAACCAGTAATCGTTCCCTGCTGAACAGATTCTTCGGCAACTAACAGGCCAGAGAATAAAACTGCTACCAATAAAAACAAAACTATTTTTTTCATACTACCACATATATTAAATCAGATAAGTTATTAAAATTCAACAAATAAATTCTAAGCTTATTGCACCTGCACAAAATCCACAGTCTGCTCAGGAATATTTATATTAACAGCCTTTACGGTAATAGCTTCATTGAGCAGAACTTCCTTCTGAGGCGTTAAAAAAGTTTCCTGTGCAAGCGAAGGAATTACAAACTGGGGCTGTTTTCCACTGTTATCAACACATATTGCCTCACCCTGCCAGTCAGGATTTTGCATCAGGTAAACAAGAGTCCAGTGCATATCTGTCTTACGCTCAGCCTTATGCGCAGCTTGAGAACCTGCATCACCTTCGCTTATGCGCATAAGCATTGTATCTTTATCTATTAAATCCCTGCCATCCAAAAAAGCACGCAGTTGTTCATGAGCTATCAAGTCACTGTAGCGGCGAAGCGGGCTTGTTACCTGACTGTACATTCCCAAACCAAGACCGCAATGCATTGCAGGTGTAACACCAACAGAACGACGGTGCATACAGCGACGCAAACGGAACTGACCAGCAAGCCCTTCTGGAATAGACTCTGGTAAAGTCGGAGCTTCCTGACTAATAAAAGGAAACGGAATGTGATTTTTAAAAGCAAACTTTGCAGCACCTTCTCCTGCAAGAAGCATCATTTCACGAATCATTTCAGAACTTTCAGGATGAACCTCAGGCTCAATATTTACTTTTTTTGTCTCAGAATCAACAGTAATATGTACTTCTGGCATTTGAATTTGAACAGCTCCAGCTTTATTTCTTCTAATGACATTTCTTCTTGCAATATCAAATAGAGGCTTCAGCTCTGGAGTATCTTTTAATTCATCTGCTTTCTGATATGTAAGACGCTTCACATGAACAAGAGTCTTAAACACAGCACATTCTGCAATATTGCAATTTTCATCAAGCTGAATGCGGAATGAAAGAGCCCTGCTTTCTTCCGTCAATCCAAGTGCGTAATCCTCAAGGCATTCCTCACACAACATTCTGGCAGCACCTTCAGGTATGTACAAAGTAGAACCTCTGGCACGGGCAGATTTATCAATAGAGCTGTCAGGCATTACAGTACTTGCTGGATCTGCAATATGCACCCATAAATATGTACCGTCAAATGCAACCGCATCATCAGGATCATTTGACCATTCATTATCTATTGCCCAGGCAACAGAATCTACAGTAAGCCTTTCTTCATCAGGAGGAGAAGCAAGAGTCTCGTTTGCAGATTTCATGCTCAATCCCCATCTTATAGGGAAAGGATTCCTTGTAATATTCCATATTCCAGTATCCAAAAGAAGCTTATGGGCACGCTCAGGTGTTTCTTTTATGTGAGCATCATGCATAGTACGGCTTTTATCTGTAGTACCCAAAGCAAGAGACTCAACATCAACCATGTATTTTGAATCTTCTGGCAAAAGTTTATTCTGCTTTAGTCGTGCAAGGAATTCTTCCCTAACCTGAGCTTCCTTACCTTTTTCATCAGCTTTCTTTACAAGTTCATCAATTTCTGACTGAGGACGAGGCACAAACACTATTTTACCGTCAAGCTGTTCTTTCAAGCTCTGATTAAAATAAAGAGTATTTTTCAACGAAAGAAATACAGCCCAGGATTCATCAGCTTTAAGATTCCCCCAAAATAATGAAGCAAGTTCTTCAAAAGATACAGGCTCATTTGCTGTAGACTCATCGGACACCAAAAGTTCATAACACTCTTTTATCTTTACAGACATTTCATGACTGGCATCCAGATTATACATATCAGAATCAGGAGAGGCATTTTTATCTGCAAAATCAAGCACATTTTCAAGAGACGAAGCAGGTCCTTCATGCAGCAAAACAAAATCCTTCATTCGTACATTCTGAGTGCCATACACGGCAGGTTTTGTTGCTGTAGCAGGCTGTGTCCTGAATTTTATAGGGTACTTACCGTTTACACAGGCACCGCTAATAATTGCAGCTTCATTTTTATATAATACAACAGCTTTTTCTTTGACTAAAATATCACCCATATATGGGGTTATTCTAGCAAAAAGCCTTAAGGATTACAATAATAAATCCTGTTCATCACCAGAAAGATTTGAACCAAAATCATATAAAAAAATCATTTACAGCAGATATAACCAATGTTATAATTATACTATGACTACACAGAACGCAAAAAAACAAGGAAGACTTGTATATTACATTGTAGCTATTACAATAATTATTGTAACGGTTCTCAGTACAATTCAGATTTTGGTTGTAAAAGAACGTACAAAAAAGTCTGTAGCCTCATCGTATGAAGAAGACTGCAGAAAAATTACAGAAGCATACACAAATGTCATTTCCATCCGTTTAAGTGAATACATAAAGCAGATGCGTACATATACAGAAGCAGACATAAATGCAACGGCAGATCCAAAAGCCATACAGCAGTGGTTGGTACAGCATGCAAAATCCCGCACTCCCGATTTTGACCGCATAGGCTTTATTGACGAAAAAGGCGATTTTTACAATGACCAGAATAAAATTACGAATGTTGCAGACCGCGATTACTTTGCAGCAATAATGAAGCAGGGAAACGAAACTCACATTGACGATCCTGTAACATCAAAATCAACAGGAACAACAATTATTCATGTTTCCAAGGCCGTAAAAGTAAACGGAAAAACAATCGGTTTTTACAGTGCCGTAGTAGGCGTTGATAAACTGTACGAGTTTTTAAGCACCATTCGCATTGGAAGAACAGGATTCGCAATACTTTTCAACAGTGAAGGTCAAATCATAGCAACCTCTGCTGCTGACTATACAGAAGACAAAAAAGACACCATTCAGGACGCCTTGCAGCCAATAACCTTGGCTCTTGCCCAAAAGGAAAGCGGTTCAAGGTGGATACAGTCAAAAGGATTGGGCAAAAAATATGTAACTTATCAGCCAGTTGAAAACGCAAACTGGGGATTTGCATTTGTAATTGACCAAAGTCAAGTTTATGCAACAGCAAATGAAATTACCATAACACTTATAATTGCAGGCAGTCTTCTTGCAGTAGCACTTGTTTTGGGTATTGGTGCTGGAATTTTACATTCCCTCAAACCATTGCAGAGCGTAAAGGCTTCTATTGAAGAAATTGCGTCTGGAAAGGCAGACTTAACACAGCGCATATCTGGATCAGAAGCAAAAGTCAATAATGAAATTGGCGGAGTTGTCCGTGGATTCAATAACTTTACAGAAAAGCTTCAAACAATCGTTTCTGATGTAAAAGATTCAAAAGAAGTACTTGAAGCAGCTGGCGATGACCTTGACAACAGCATGCAGGACACAAGTGCATCAATTACACAGATTATTGCAAATATTGAAAGCGTACATAATCAAATAAGCACACAAGGCGAAAGCGTTGCTCAGACAGCAGGTGCCGTAAACGAAATTGCCTCAAATATTGATTCCCTTGAAAAGATGATTGCAAATCAGTCTCAGGGAGTAAGCAATGCTTCTGCAGCCGTAGAAGAAATGATTGGCAACATTGCATCTGTAAACAATTCGGTTGATAAAATGGCATCGTCATTCGATTCCTTGTCACAAAATGCAAAAAGCGGTGCTGAAAAGCAGGTTCACGTAAACCAGCGAATACTTGAAATTGAACAGCAGTCAAAGATGCTGCAGGAAGCAAATGCCGCAATTGCATCAATTGCAAGCCAGACAAACCTTCTTGCAATGAATGCGGCAATTGAAGCAGCTCATGCAGGCGAAGCTGGTAAAGGTTTTGCAGTTGTTGCGGATGAAATTCGAAAACTTTCAGAAACCTCTACCGCACAGTCAAAAACAATCGGTACACAGCTTTCAAGCATAAAAGAATCAATCAACCTTGTAGTTGAAGCTTCTCAGGAATCAAGTGAGGCCTTTAATATTGTTGCAAATAAAATAAATGAAACTGAAACGCTTGTTCATCAAATAAAAGCTGCAATGAAAGAACAGCAGGAAGGTTCAACACAAATTACTGTTTCTTTGCAGTCAATGAATAACAGCACCATTGAAGTTAGAACAGCTTCGGAAGAAATGTCCGTAGGAAACAAGCATATTCTTGATGAAGTCAGAAACCTTCAAAATGCAACTTTAGTAATGAAATCCAGCATGGAAGAAATGTCCATAGGTGCTAAGAAAATAAATGAAACAGGAGCATCTCTTTCAGAAATTGCAGGTAAAATGAAAGATTCTATATCTCAAATTGGAACACAGATAGATCAGTTTAAGGTTTAGTTGAAGTTCAGTTTTTAAGATTTAAGATGGCAAGTAAAAAGATTTTCATCTTTTCAAAAGCTTGCCATCTTTTTTTGTGTCCACTACACATAAATCAAACAACAAAACATAAAAAAACACCCCCAGAAATATTTTCTGGGGGTGTTCCGTCATGACAACAAACTCAATTTAATTATGAGTTTGCAGATGCATCGCCTTCGATCTTATCGTAGCCAATCTGTCCTGTTAAAGGATTTTTCAACCATGGAGCATCAATCTTTTCACAAATGTTCTTTTCTTCGTCCAAATCCTCTGGATTCTTAACAAAGAACTTACATTTCTCCATTCTTGGCTGGAAGTTAACTGTATCACCAATTTTGAATCCTTCCTTAGCAGAAGCCTGAACACGAGCAATAACGCTCTGGGCTTTTGTAGCAAGGAAAAGGTGAGTTTCTGCACCAAGAGGTTCCTTGTTAGAAATCTTCATCTGCATATTGTTCTCTGATGCAGGAGCTTCACAGTAAGTCAAGTCTTCAGGACGTACACCAAAATAGATGTCCTGACCAACATAAGCCTTAAGAGCTTCCTGCTGAGCAGCTGTTGGAGTGAGTTCGAACGAACCTTCATCTACAACAATCTTATCGCCAGATTTCTTTACAGATACAGTGAGGAAGTTCATTGGAGGCGAACCAATGAATCCTGCTACGAATTTGTTAATAGGATGGTTGTACAAGAACAGTGGTTCACCAATCTGCTGTACATGACCGTCTTTCATAACTACGATTTTTGTACCCATTGTCATAGCTTCAATCTGGTCATGGGTAACATAAATCATTGTGGCCTGAAGTCTCTGGTGCAATGCAGCAATTTCGCCACGCATTGTAACACGGAGCTTTGCATCAAGGTTAGAAAGTGGCTCGTCAAACAAGAAAACTTTTGGATTACGAACAATTGCGCGGCCTACAGCAACACGCTGTCTCTGTCCACCAGAAAGTGCCTTAGGTTTACGATCCAAATACTGAACCAATCCCAAACTCTTGGCAGCTTCATCAACACGGCGCTTAATCTCAGCCTTATCCATTTTGCGGATCTTAAGACCGAAAGCCATGTTGTCATATACTGTCATGTGCGGATACAAAGCGTAATTCTGGAATACCATAGCGATGTTTCTGTCCTTTGGTGGAACATCATTCATCAGTTCACCATCAATGTACAGTTCACCTTCGCTGATATCTTCCAGACCAGCAACCATGCGGAGAGTTGTTGACTTTCCACATCCAGAAGGACCTACGAATACGCAGAAGTCCTTGTCTTCAATAGTGATATTGGCATTCTGAACAGCACGAACATCGCCGTCATAAATCTTACCAATACCCTTCAGTTCTACCTTTGCCAATTTGGCCTCCCAAGGGGTTATATTATGGTTTTAATTATATGACCACAATGTCGTGTTGTCAAATTTTTTTTTGCTTTTTTTGTAATTATTTTTGCGATTTATAAAAGAAATATTTTCCAGATCTCATCGCACCAACATTGGAAGAAGAATCACTTACGTCAATTCTCGTACCCATTGTTTTGTTGCGCCAGTTTGTTTCATCCTGTGTAATGAACCAGTCATCTTCATCATCAAAAGAAATGCTTACAATGTTTGGACAGTTCACAAAAGCATTTTTATGAATGCTTTCCACAGAACTTGGGATTATTACAAGGACAATATCCTTACGGTTTCTGTAAGCCCCATACCCAATTGTCTTTGCATCGTCAGAAATATCCGCAGAACCTGTCAAGGCAAAAGAGGAAAATGAGAACAATACGCACAAAAAAGAAACTAATTTTACTTTGTTTTTAAAGCTAATCATAAGCGACCTCCTTCTGCTAAACTCATCAACCTTCATGCATGCAGTAAAGCCTGCAAAACTCTCGGTTCCTATACATATTATACTACAAATTACATAAATTTTCCAAAGAAATTTTATGCAATCCTGTCGAATTTTCCCCTACGTTGCATGTGCACATATACGCCTATACATATAAACACAGAAAGAAGAGAACCAAGGGGTGCGGCAAGTCCCATTGCATACAAAGTTTTAGGAAAATACAAGGCTGCAAGATAAGCTCCGGGAATTCTCACTGCAATAATAGAACAAACATTATGCACAAAAGATACCATTGAAAAGCCAAAAGAACTGAAAAATCCACTGAAAGGAAAGTGAATTCCAGCCACCAAGCAGTCAAAGACATAGGTTTTAAGATACTGAGTGCCAAGTTCAACAACAGTTTCATTATCTGTAAATAGAGAAAGCACAGGGCGAGAAGCAAACTGGAAAATAATTGCAAAAACACCGCCAATGCCAGCTGCCATGGCAGAACCTGCAACAAGAGTCTTTTTTGCTCTTCCGAATTCTCCAGCCCCTATGTTCTGGGCAGAAATAGAAGAAACAGCAGAAAGCATGGTAGAAGGCACAAGAAATAAAAAGCATATTATCTTTTCTACAATGCCAACGGCAGCGGCAACATCCACTCCCCTACGGTTTGCAATTATCGTAATAATCAAAAAAGAAATCTGTACAAAGCCATCCTGAACGGCAATAGGAAGCCCTATTACAAGCATCTGCGAAAAATAGCCGTCACACAATGAAAAATCCTTTTTTGTAAGATGAATGCCCATGTCAAATTTCTTAATGGCAACAAAAGCACATAAAACACTGAAAGCCTGTGCAAGCACGGTTCCATAAGCTGCTCCAGCCGCACCCATTTTTAGTACGCCCATAAAAACAACATCAAGAACAATATTTACAACACAGGCTATGGCAATAAAGAACATAGGACTTTTAGAGTCTCCCATGCCACGAAATATTGAGCTTATAATATTGTAGGCAATTATAAATGGAATTCCTGCAAAGCATATAAACAAATATCTTTTTGTTTCTACTACGGATTCCATCGGTGTTGACATAAGGCTTACAATTGCAGGGCAGCAAAGAGAAAGAACTGCAGTACAGAGTACAGCCACTACAAAAAAGAGAAGGATTGTACTTGCAATTATCCCAGATATTTTTTTTGACTCCCCTGCCCCAACTGCACGGCTAATCATTACTGTAGTACCAGTTGCCAGGCCCACGATTATAACCGTAACCATGTGCATTATCTGCGAGCCTATCGCCACAGCAGAAATAACATCAGCCCCGTTATATTGCCCTGCAATAAACAAATCCGCAAGGCCATATAAAGTCTGTAAAAAATACGAAAGCAAAAAAGGAAGTGAAAAAAGAATAATATTTTTTGAAATGCTACCTTTTGTAAGATTATACGTCATGAGCAGAATATAGCACAAAAAGGAATTAAAAAAAAGAAGTCACATTATTCAGGCAACAAGAAGTCCTGCAACATAATACAGAACAGCACATTCGCTTTCCTGCCAGATACGAAGGCTGCGGTTTACGGCACAAACCAAGTAACCCGAAACTTTTTCAGCTTTTCTGATACGAACAATCAAAGCTGATTCAAAACCGTTGCTGATTAATGTTTTATAAAATTCAGGAGAGTTATCCTTCACCTTATCCAACGTGTTTTCGGAAAAAAGATCTTCAGTCATCAGCTTTTTAATATCCGAAGCATCACCGTCAAACTGAGAATTCATTACAGCTTTTAGCCTGCCATCATTGCGAACATAGTATATGTCACGAACCCTCAGTATCTCAGAGAGAACAGGCATTGCAGTTTTTAATTTGCTTTCAAAACAATCTGCCTCTTCCAAACTTGTCCTTAACTGGTGGATGTAAGTATAGATACCTTGATGGGCAATTTTTTTAACTTCAAGATCTTTATGCTTTTCAGCCTGATAAACAGTAAAACAGTTACGACCCTTGTTTTTACCATAATAAAGCATTTTGTCTATTAGCGTAAATAAATCTGAGTAATTGCCGGCATCTTCAGGAAAGCTGGCCGCACCTACCGTTCCTGTAATAAACGGATCTCCGTCATCAAAATCCATTGTAAATCGAAGAGCCAGCGAATTTGCATAGAGATTCTCAAAGAAAGAGATTTTTTCATCTATTTTTATATGCTTTAAATCTATCATCAGAAGTTCGTCTCCGCCAAACCTTCCGACTATTCCAAAACCTTCAACAAATTCCGCAAGCCGTTTTGATACCGTTGTAAGAACTTTATCGCCTGCCGTGTGACCAAAACTGTCATTAATAAACTTAAAGTTATCCAGGTCAATCATTGTAAAGGTAAAAGGTCTACGTTCGGCAATGAGAGAACGAACAAATCTAACAGCATAAACACGAGAGATAACGCCAGTAAGAGGATCTAGAATTTCATTAAGGCTTACTTCATCCATCAGCCTGTCAAAGAAACTATATTTCCTAAGACTGTCGATTGTGTAAACTGTCTGACAATGATCAAGACCGCTTTTCCGACGTACTACATCGGTAATATCAACAAAACTTCCTACAAGCCCGACAATTTTCCCATCATCGTAAAGAGGGCGTTTAGAAGCAACAATATCACGCTCCTCGCCCCGAATAAAACATTTACCTTGTACTTTATAAGTGCTTTTTCCCTCAAGAACTGCAAGCTCATCCTGCTTAAATGATTCCGGGTCAGAGTGCCAGCCCATGTCCTCATCATTTTTACCTATTAAAATATCAGCGGATTCAAAACCGTAAAAGTCCAGAAAGGCCTGATTTACACCTACAAAGCGTCTGTCATTGTCTTTCCAGAATACACAGTCTTGTGATGAGTTGATAATACTGTTAAACAATTCAACAGTCATTTCCATAAAAAGCCTTACCGCCAATGATAAAATAATTTTACAACACTTTGTTTTATTGCTCAAGCATTCTGTCAATAAGATGGAAATTCCCATTAAACCTATAATTATTCTTTCCTTAGGAAAAATTCTTTTCAATATTTTCTCCAAATGTCACCTGTGCAGGCTACACCTAATCAGACTTTTATCTCACAAACAGGTTCCTATAATACCAGAATTTCTAAAGAATGTAAGGTTCCACGCATCAAGAACGTACGGTTTCGATGACAAAGAACGTACGGTTTCGATTATGAAGAACGTACGATTTCGATTATGAAGAACGTACGATTTCGATGATGAAGAACGTACGGTTCATCCGGGCAGAAACGGGCGAAACCTTCCATCAAAACCAGACATTTTCATGCATAAAGAACGCTCAGTTCCAAAGAAGTTTTATAAAACTTTAATTTTTAATGATTAACAATTACATAAAGAATTTATACAAAACAATGATTTATCTAAAAAAAGA
This sequence comes from uncultured Treponema sp., assembly GCA_947166545.1. GTDB lineage: Bacteria > Spirochaetota > Spirochaetia > Treponematales > Treponemataceae > Treponema_D. The sequence continues at coordinate 15,775 of CAMVEQ010000072.1, forward strand.
CAAAAAAAAGGGAACTACTAAGAAGTAGTTCCCTTTAAGGTTGCGGAGAACCTGACTTGAACAGGCACAGCTCTCG
>CAMVEQ010000073.1:0-15717 GCA_947166545.1 uncultured Treponema sp.
CAGGAACAGCATGATAAATATGAAGTTGAATTAAATACTTTGTAATCTGGTTCAAAAGAATTTATTTTTTATTCTTTTTTTCTTCATCCAAAAACTCTATAAGTGCGTCTAACATCTCGCGCTTATAGTGGATGTTTACATTCTTTTCCATTTCTTCCATGATTATCTTCTTGCTTAATGCTTTTCTGTATGGGCGGTCTGTGTTAAGTGCATCATAAATGTCTGCACAGCTTATAATCATGGCTTCTTCTGGATATTCACCTTCTTTTTTATGATGATAGCCTGAACCGTTTAATGTTTCATGGTGATAACGTACAAAATCCTTTACATCCTTGAAAAATGGATTTACAGAAAGAATCCTGTAACCGATTTCTGTATGGCTCTTGATTGCATCAAACTCATCATCATTAAGTTTACCGGGTTTATTTATGATTGCATCGGCAATGCCTATTTTACCAATATCATGCAACATTGCTGCATAGCGGATGTAATGAAGCCTGTCTTCTGGGTAGCCGAGTTTTTTTGCAATGGCAATTGAATACTTGGTAACACGTTCTGAGTGGCCTTCTGTGTAGGCATCTTTTGCTTCTAGTGCACGAGTCAGCGATTCTACCATGTTAAAGTTGCTTGTATCCAGCTTTGCAAACAGCTGACGGTTTGTAATTTCGCTTGCTATGAAAGCTGCGGCAATTTCAAGCATGTATCTGTGTTCAACACTGAAAGTTTTATTGTTACTTTGACTTCTGATTAATGTGATAACACCTAATTTTGACTTTTCATTGCCAAATGGTGCACTTATAAAGGAACCGTCAATGAATTTCTCTTCCCTAAGAAGAGAAAATGCAGGATGAAGCACTCTGTTTGGAACGAAAATTGATTTACCGCCCTCAAATACTTGACCAGAAATGCCTTGTCCTGGGCGAAGTTCTGAAACCTTTTGATCTATATTTTTTACGATGAACGGATAAAGTACGTTTCTGTCTTCGTCATAAGCGTAGGCAACACCTTTATCGAAATTAATCTGTGTTGCAAGATCGTTAAGCATTTCTTCATAAACTTTGTTGAGAGAATCATGGCGTTGCAGAACAAACGGATATTGTGTCATCTGTAACAGTTCTCTCTGTCTTTTATCTGCAATAGAGGCAGCATAAAGATTTATTTTCAGCCTTGAAGAAAGATGATTTAAAAAAGAAATGTTTTCAGGGGTGATTGTTATGGATGTTTTGGCATTCGGATCATCGCATATAAGTATGAACGCAAGCAAGTCAAAACCATGGACAATAGGAACAATTACTTGTCCTTTATAAGCAGAACGTAAAATTTCTGCAATAATAGGGTCTTCTATCTGATAGTCTGCAAAAAACTTTTCCAGAAAGATGGAATCTGGAACCATTGAAAGACACCCTATTAATATGGAATCATCAGGAATTGAAATGACGCCTTCTTTGTCTATTTCCCTGTATTCGTGATATTCTCGCGTATGGTAGAATATGCGAGCAGAAACACCTTTAATGGTTTGTTCTGTAAGGGCAATTACAGACTGGATAAGTCCAATGGTGGTTGTCCAGTTGTCAAGCGCATCCATGTTGAACTTTTCGTTCATTGAGGAAAGATTGAAATCCATTTCAATGTCTTCAGTAGCAATAGCTTCTTCCATATCTATAATCTATTATATAATGATTATTGCAAAATAAAAAGAAAAAAAAATATATATAATTATGTTCATTTTTATTGACAGATTTTTTTTTATATTATATACTACTGTTAGCTTGTAAATAAGCTGATAAACTCTCTCCGATTTGTCCGAAAGGACAGTAAGCGCTAGGGGCTCACGCTTCTAGCGCTTATCTTTTTAAACGAATCCTTCTTTCCAATGCCATACAGGGGTTGCCAATGCGTTGCTGAATGGCTGCGTTCTGTTAAAGTCTGGGAGCCAGCTGGTGTCATCACTTAAATCCTGATAGAAAAGATAGTCAAAGTCGTAGTTATCAATCATGTCTCGCAGTTTTTTATCTTCTTCTTCATTTACAAGACGGTTTTGAAATGCTGATATTTCTTTTTGAAACGGTACAGGGGTGTATTGTGACATAAGGGATATACAGCTTTTTTTATCTGCAAATTTTTTTAGCCAATCAAGCGTAAGCTGTGTGTCTGTCATTCTACCTGGTAAAAAGAGATGGCGTATTATTACACCAGAAAGCATTTTTTCTCTAGTTTCTCCTTTTTTCTTTACATCGACTATTTTCATAGGGCTTGTAGAAATCATCCAGCGGATGGCTTTTTTTGCAACAGAAGGATAGTCTTCTGCGTCAAATAATTCTTTGCTCATAAGCGGATTGAGCGTTTTTAAATCTGGCAACCATATATCAATCAAACCTTTTAAGAGTTCTAGTGATTCTACGCTTTCATAGGCACTTGAATTCCATGCAAAAGGAATTGTTACGCCGTTTTCTTTAGCATGGCGGATATATTCCGCAATGATAGGAATGTTATGGCTTCCTGTAATTAAGTTTATGTTTTCTGCACCTTTTTCCTGTAGTTTAAGGCACATTTGTGTAAATTCTTCCCGAGAGATTTCTTTGCCCATGCCCTGCTGTGAAATCTGATAATTCTGACAGAACGAACAGCGGAGTGTACAGCCTGTAAAGAAAATTGTTCCGCTTCCTGAAAATACCGTAACAAGAGGTTCTTCTCCGAAATGCAGACATGCTGTTGCAATTCTGAGTATGTTGCTTTCTCGGCAGAACCCTTTTTTATAGGTATTGTTTTCATCAACGATTCTGTTTACGGTACATTTTCTGGGGCATTGTGTACAGTTTTCATAAAGATTATCTTTCATATAATTAGAATACCTTTTTTTCAAGAAAGATTGACATGAGAGAATTTAGAGTTTCTATAGGAATGTCTTCTGCTTCGGCATTTACAGTTTCGCACAAGGACTGCCAGTCATCATCTGTCAGTAAGTCTGTGCCTTCTGGTTCTCCGTCTAGAATGCTTTGTAGAGCTGTCAATCGGGTGATGTTATCTTCCGAAGGCTCGTTTTTTATGTCAGCACTGGAAATAATGTAGGTGCTGTACCAGTGGTCTGCAAAAGATTGTGCAACAGAACTTAAGTTTCTGTTTGTTCGAGCAAAAAGGTCTGCAATCTGCTGACAAACTTTTTCACCGTCATAATTATTGTTGTGTTCCGCACGGTAATGCTTTTTTACCTTTTCAATGTCGGAAACGAGTTTTTGAATGCTATCCATATCTGCGCATTATAATAGAAGACACTGCATTAGTACAGTAATTGTAGTCATATAAAATTCTACTATTCTACATCATGAAATTTTAGTATTATATTATTGCTGAACTTACAAATCTTACATGTCAGGAGTTTTATATGGAATACAGAAATTTGTCATTAGATCAGGAACGTGCTTTATATGCGCTTTCGAACGATATCGTTGAAAACTGTAAATTTGACGGCCCTGCTGATGGGGAGTCTGCTTTAAAAGAAGCTTCTGACATAAAAGTAAAGAATTGCTTTTTTAATCTTCGATATCCATTCTGGCATGTAACAAATGCAGAAATTGCTAATTGTAAACTTACGGAAAACTGCCGGGCAGCTCTTTGGTATGATAAAAATGTCGTAATAAAAGATTGTCGTCTTGACGGAATAAAGGCATTGCGTGAATGTGAGGATGTAACACTTAAAAACTCTACTGCAAATTCTCCAGAATTCATTTGGAAATGCCGTAACATGACTCTTGAAAATGTGAACATTGAACAGTCTGAATATCCTTTCTTTGAAGTTGATAAAGCAAAAATAGACAGTCTTAAATTGAAAGGTAAATATTCATTCCAGTATTGCAATGACATTGAAATTAAAAATTCAGAACTTGATACAAAGGATGCATTCTGGCATGCAAAAAATATTACAGTTCGTGACAGTGTGATAAAAGGTGAATATCTTGGGTGGTATTCTGAAAACCTTACACTCATTAACTGCCGCATTATTGGAACTCAGCCTTTATGTTATTGCAGAAATCTTGTACTGAAAAATTGCACAATGGAAAATTGCGATTTGTCATTTGAACGTAGTTCTGTTCAGGCAGAAATTACAGGCACTATTGATAGCGTAAAGAACCCTGTTTCTGGAAAAATTATGGCTGACTGCATTGGTGAAATTATTCTAGAAGAAAACATTGTAGATAAATCAAAAACAGAAATTATCTGTAGAAAATGTGACTGTAGATGTGCATAAGGAATTGTCTAAAAATACTTTGCAAGGCTATTGCCACAAATAAACATTTATGATAAAAAATTAGCAACATATTAAAAGGGGAGCTGACGTATCAAGTTGGCTGAGAGTAGGATGAATTCCTAGACCCTAAACCTGATTTGGATAATGCCAACGTAGGGATATAAATTACGCATTACGAGCGGATATATCTAAGCGGTATATCCGCTTTTTTTATTTTCCTGTCTGGCTAGGAGTAACTATGAATATTGTAAAAAATGTAAGGCAGGCAAAGCCTTTGGTTCACTGCATCACCAATTATGTTACCGTAAATGACGTAGCTAATGTTGTTCTGGCATGTGGTGCAAGTCCGATTATGTCAGATGAAAAGAAAGATGTGGAAGACATCACCTCAATCTGTAACGGACTGTGCATAAACATTGGAACCTTAAATGCAAGAACAATAAAGTCTATGTTCATCGCAGGAAAAAAAGCAAACTCCTTAGAACATACCGTTCTGTTAGATCCTGTTGGGGCAGGAGCCAGTAAACTCAGAACAGAAACTGCAAAAAAATTAATGCGAAAAATTCATTTTGATGTTATTCGTGGAAACATATCTGAAATAAAAACTCTGGCAGGACTTTCAGGCAAGACAAAAGGCGTTGATGCAGACATTGCAGATGAAGTAAATGATCAGACGCTTCCTGACATTATTGAATACCTGAAAAAGTTTTCAAAATCAACAGGAAGCATTATTGCCGTAACAGGAAAAATTGACCTCGTGACAGATGGTAATCAGTGTTATGTAATCAGAAATGGAGATGCGGCTATGAAAGACATTACTGGTACTGGCTGTCAGCTTTCAGCCCTTATGACTGCTTTTGTTGCAGCAAATAAAGATGATAAACTTAAAGCCTGTGCAATGGCTGTCTGCACAATGGGGCTTTCAGGTGAAATTGGAAAATCACATCTTGCAGAATATGAAGGAAATGCAACGTATTCAAAGCGTATTATTGATGCCGTCTACAATATGACTGATGAAATTCTTGAAAGCGGTGCAAAATATGAAATTAAATAAATCTGATTTAACCCGTGCTTTATCTTTGTATGCTGTTACAGACCGTTATTGGACTGGCAAAAAAACTCTATACGAGCAGGTAAAAGAAAGCCTTGAAGGTGGAGTTTCTATTGTTCAGCTTCGAGAAAAGAAATTAGATTATCTGTCGTTTAAAGAAGAAGGCGTTGCAATTCAAAAACTTTGTGCAGATTACAACGTTCCTTTTTTAATAAATGATAATGTTCAGCTTGCAAAGGAAATTGATGCGGATGGTGTTCATATCGGACAAAGTGATATGGCTCTTATAGAAGCAAGAAAACTTCTTGGTAATGAAAAGATTATTGGAGTTTCTGCACAGACTGTTGAACAAGCTCTTGAAGCAGAAAAAAATGGAGCTGACTATCTTGGTGTGGGAGCTGTTTTTCCAACGTCCACAAAAGATGATGCTCTTGATGTAAGTCTTGAAACACTAAAAGCAATTTGTTCTGCTGTAAAAATTCCTGTTGTCGCAATTGGTGGAATTACCAAAGAAAACATTCGTCTTCTTAAAGGCAGTGGAATATGCGGTATTGCGGTAATTACTGCAATATTTGCCCAGAAGGACATAACGAATGCTTCAAAAGAACTTCGTGTGAAGGTGGGGAATATTCTTGATGCTTAACGGCTCAGTGAAAACTGCACTTACAATTGCTGGAAGCGATTCCAGCGGAGGTGCTGGAATTCAGGCAGATATAAAAACTTTTTCGGCATTTGGAATTTACGGCATGTCTGTTATTACAGCTGTAACGGCACAGAATACTTGCGGTGTCTACGGCATTCAGAATGTGTCTGATGACATTATTCAAAAACAGATGGATGCAGTTTTTAAGGATATCCCCCCCAATGCTGTAAAAATAGGCATGACTTGTTCACAGTCCATCATAGAAGTCATTGCAGACCGTTTGAAATTTTATGAGGCAAAAAATATTGTTTTAGACACTGTTATGATTTCTACAAGCGGTTCAAGACTTCTTAATGCAGACGCAATCTCTATTTTGCAGAAAAAACTTTTTCCTCTTGCAACCTTGATTACTCCAAACATTCCCGAAGCAGAAGTTCTTTCTGCTTTGAAGATTTGCAATAAAGAAGATATGGAAAAAGCTGCTTGTAAAATTTATGAGCAATCTGGAAGCAATGTTCTTTTAAAAGGTGGCCATTGCACATCTGATTCTTGCGATTTCTTTTTTAATGGAAAGAATGGTGTATGGTTCAAAGCTGAGAAAATAAATAATCCTAACACTCATGGTACAGGTTGCACTCTTTCAAGTGCAATCTGTGCCAATCTTGCTTTGGAAAAATCTCTTGAAGATTCAATTCATTGTGCAAAGGGATATATCAACGGTGCATTAAAAGCAATGCTTGACTTAGGAAAAGGTTCTGGACCTTTAAATCATTTATGGAATTTACAAACTGAGTAGGTTAAAAATTATAGGGAGCATAATATGAACGAAAATAAAAATTTTACAACACAAATGGATGCCGCAAGAAAAGGTATTATTACTCCAGAACTTGAAAAAGTTGCAGAAAGCGAGAAAATGAATAAAGAAACTCTCAGAAAACTTGTTGCTGAGGGTAAGGTTGTTATTTGCGCCAATAAAAAACATACATGCCTTAAACCAGAAGGTGTGGGTAGCATGTTGCGTACTAAAATTAATGCAAATATTGGCATTTCCAGAGACTGTAAAGATTATGACCTTGAAATGAAAAAAGTATTGAGTGCCGTGGACTTGGGTGCTGATGCAATCATGGATCTTTCCAGTCATGGAAATACTCAGCCGTTCAGACAGAAACTTGTAAAGGAATGTCCTGTCATGATTGGAACTGTTCCTGTTTACGATTCCGTCATTCATTACCAGCGCGATTTAAGTACGTTGACAGCTAAAGATTTTATTGAGGTTGTGCGGCTTCATGCAGAAGATGGAGTAGATTTTGTAACCCTTCACTGTGGAATTACACGCAAAACAATTGAACAGATAAAAAATAATAAGCGCAAGATGAACATTGTCAGTAGAGGAGGCAGCCTTGTTTTTGCATGGATGACAATGACAGGTCGGGAAAATCCTTTCTACGAATATTTTGATGACATTCTTGAAATTTGCGAAAAGCATGATGTTACAATTTCACTTGGAGATGCTTGCCGACCAGGATGTCTCAGTGATGCAACTGATGTTTGTCAGATTGAAGAATTAGTCAGACTTGGAGAGCTTACAAAAAGAGCCTGGGCTCATAATGTTCAGGTTATGGTTGAAGGTCCAGGTCATGTTCCGTTAAATCAGATTGCAGCAAATATGGAAATCCAAAAGACAATCTGTTCGGGAGCTCCATTCTATGTGCTTGGTCCTTTGGTAACAGATATTGCTCCTGGTTATGATCACATTACTGCTGCAATTGGAGGTGCTGTTGCTGCTGCAAACGGAGCTGCATTCTTGTGTTATGTAACCCCAGCTGAGCATCTTGCATTGCCAAATCTTGATGATGTTAGACAGGGAATTATTGCATCAAAAATTGCAGCACATGCTGCGGACATTGCAAAAGGCATTCCGTATGCTCGAGAAATTGACGATAGGATGGCAGATGCCCGCAGAAATCTTGACTGGGAAAAACAGTTTGAATGTGCTTTGGATGCAGAAACTGCAAAACAGATTCGCGATTCAAGACTGCCAGAAGATGACCACAGCGATACTTGCAGTATGTGCGGAAAATTCTGTGCCGTAAGAAGCATGAATAAAGCACTGAGCGGAGAAATGATTGATATTCTGTAGTTTGCAAGTTATAATATTTAAAACTTAAAAAGGAATTTGTAAATGGAAATTCGCGAATTGACAGTAGATGATTTGGACTCTCTCATAAAATTATACATTCAGCTGGATGAAAAAAATAAAGATATTTCTCTGCAGAAATCAATTGATATTTGGAAAACTGAAATTGAAAATAATAAAAACATAAAATACTTTGGTGCTGTAGATAATGGTCAAGTTGTTTCTTCCTGCTATTGTTTGATAATTCCGAATCTTACAAATTTTGGTCAGCCAATTTGTTTTATAGAAAATGTTGTAACAGATGAAAATTATAGAAAGCAAGGTCTTGCAAAAAAAGTAATAGAAAAAGCCCTTGATGTTGCAAGGGCTAACAATTGCTATAAGGCAATTTTACAAAGTGGCATTGCAAGAACAGAAGCTCATAAGTTTTATGAAAAACTTGGCTTTAACGGCAGTTCTAAAAAAGCCTTCGACTTGCGTTTAAAATATGAGAATTGAGCAATTATGTTTATTGGTGTCCTTTTGATTTATTTTTTGAGTGGGCAGACTGTTTCTATAATGACAATGGTAGGTTTTGTAATGCTTGTGCTTATTCCTGTTTTGTATGCACTGATGTGCAGAAATGAAACTGTATCATCTCATAAATTATCAACAAGAAATAACAAGGATGATCAGATGAATAGACGTTTGTTCCGCTGTGAAAAGAGAATGAATCACAGTTAGTTATATTATAACGACATTACTTACATATATCTGGTAGTGCTTCAATAATGTGTCTTACAATCTGCTGTTTTTCTTTTGCATCTGTTATGTTGACAACCATAAAATTATGATAATCATAAGTTTTTTATTGACAAGTGACAATTTTGTTTGCTACGCTAGCTTAATATATGAAAGAAAATAACACATTAAAAAATGCTTTTATTGCAACTATACCTGTATTGGCAGGCTATGTTTTTCTTGGAATCGCATTTGGACTTTTAATGAATGCTCACGGATTCGGTGTTTTGTGGGTTATTGGAATGAGCCTTTTTATGTACGCTGGATCCATGCAGTTTGTCGCTGTAGATTTGATTAGTGGTGTACCAGTTTCGTTGCTTACAGTGGCTCTTACAACACTCATGGTAAATGCTCGCCACATTTTTTACGGCATTTCAATGCTTGACCGTTACAAAAATGCTGGCAGTAAAAAGCCTTATTTGATTTTTGCATTGACTGATGAAACTTATTCCCTTGTATGTAACGGCTATAAAGGTGATGAGGAGCATGAGCATGATTATTATTTTTTTGTATCGCTTTTTAATCACTGCTGGTGGGTTACTGGAAGTGTAATCGGTTCTGTGCTTGGGGAAGTTCTTCCATTTAGTATTGAAGGAATTGATTTTGCACTTACGGCTCTTTTTGTTACAGTGTTCTGTGATCAGTGGGTTCATTCCGATTCTCACTTTGCGGCAATTGTCGGACTGATTGCTTCTGTTTTATGCATTATCATTTTTGGAGCTGGGGGCTTTTTAATTCCAGCTATGATTTTAATTCTTGCCGTGCTTTCTGTCGCTAAACTTGTAAAAGGAAGAAAATGTAAAAATGATTAATGCAATTATCTATATAGTAATAATGGCGGTTGTAACAGCTTTGCTGCGTTTTCTTCCGTTCATAGCTTTTCGTGGCAATAAAAAAACACCAGACTTTATTGCGTATCTTGGAAAAGTGTTGCCGTATTCCATTATGGGGATGCTTGTCGTGTTCTGCCTGAAATCTGTAGATTTTATGAGCGGTGTTCATGGCTTGCCAGAAATTGTTTCCATTCTTGTAATTGTTCTTGCACACTGGTGGAAGAAAAACACAATCTTAAGCATTCTGTCTGGAACAATCTGCTACGTAGTCATTGTTAATTTTATTTTATAGAATAGAAAATATGAATTGTAATCCGTCACAAAAAGAAATTGATTTTGTAAATTTAAAGTTGGAAGAATTTAACAACAAAGCTGTTGGTTCTGATAATCATGAGCTTTTGAACATTGTTGAATATGATGAAAATAAAAATGTAATAGCAGGACTTCTTGGTGGAACTTACTGGGGCTGGATGCATCTGGATATTCTGTGGGTTGATGAAAAATGTAGAAGGACTGGCATTGGCTCAAAATTGTTGAAAGCTGCTGAAGATGAAGCTGTACGACGAGAATGCCATTCTGTTCATGTTGATACAATGAGCTGGCAGGCACCAGAGTTTTATAAAAAACACGGATATAAAATTATTGCAGAACTTAACGATATTCCGACTGGAAATAAAAAGTTTCATTTAATAAAGGATTTGACATAAGAATATTTTGACAAAATTCTTAAAATCTGCTATAATAAAAAAATAAGACCAGAAGCTAATTCTGGTCTTGTTCATTTTAAAACTGCTTGTAAAATCTTAATCTACCTAGATTGGATGTTCTTTCTAGCTAGATTGATGAATACATCCTAGTTAGATTTAAAGCATAATCTAGCTAGATTATACTCCCTATAGTGTAGCCTAATGAATCTCTTTCATTAGGCTTTTTTTGTCCTAAAACATTACAGTACACGGTACGAAAACTTGACAGTTTTCAGTCTGAAAAATTACATTATTGAATTCAATTCACCAACTCATAGCTTCTTTTTGTAAGTTCACATAGTTTTTCAAAGTCGGTTACGGCTGTGAGAAGGATGGTAATCCAGTGTTTTTTGTTCATGTGCCAGGCTGGGAAAATGGATTTGTGGTCAACAAGATTTGGAATGGTATCACTGTCAGCTTTTATGTTTACCGCCCAGACTTCTTCATCTCCCGTAAGTCCCAGCTGACGGTATTTTATTTTCATGACCAGAGCAAACCACTTTTCATTTTTGCATCTGAAAACACCGTAGTCGGGAGTGTCCTGCCAGGGGAAATCTGGTTCTGCGGAAAAGTCTGATTTTAAATAAGAAATGTATTTATCTTTTAAATCATCAATTTCAAAACATTGAGCTTTAATGTCGTCTATAATTTTTCGAACTTCTTCTCTAAGAGATGCTACAAAAGCTCCTTGTGCATTAGGCATGTCAAAAAGAATATAGTTTTCATCTGTTGCAACATCAAAGAGCTGAACGGTAAGAGTTTGCTTGTCTACTGATAAAACAATGTCTGCATAAAAAGAATTGCTTGCAATAAAACAACGCACGGAATAATTTATTCCATCAACAGTTGTAAAGCCTGCATTTTCTAGAGAATGTTTTTTTATTTTTCCAGAACGGAAGATATAGCTGTAATCCATGAGCTTCAAAACTCTAACATGTCATTCTATCTATTTAAATGTTTATTGCAGAGTTCTGCAACTTTGCGGGCTTCCATGCCGATTATCAGTTGAAGTTCATCTCCTCGGATAAGAAGCCCCTTTACATACGGAAGCTTTTTCATGGCTACCTGATTTGCCTCTGTTACTTTTTCCAGATCCTTAATCTGGATGTGGACACGCGTAAAGCAGTTGTAGATTTTTTCTATGTTGCTGACACCTGCACAAAGAGAACCTAACCTTAAACATTCAATGCTTGTCCACATTATTCTAATCCTGCTTCCTGCTGTAAACGGTTTACATGAATCATAAGATAAGTTTTTTCATCAAGATTTACATTGTGATTGTAGCTGGTTTTTACAAAGGCTGTAATTTTTTCTACACATTCAAGAGCTTTAGGGTATGAAACTGCAACTGCTTCATAAAGCGGTGCAAACTTTTCTTCTTTTTCGTTTCCCGAAAGAAGCCGTTGTGCAAAAAAAGAAATGTGCGTAATAAAACGCTGCCAGGATATTGAAGTTTGGTCTAGTGTTTCTGGAAGTTCCTGTTTTACAATGTTGCTTATGCTTTCTACAAAAGAAAGTACTGCCCCAAATTGTGCTTCGGAATCGCCCAGTTGTGCATTAACAAAATGCATTGCAAAAAAAGCAGCTTCATCTATTGGAAGTGCAATGCCTGTATCTTCTTTGATTATATTTATGGCATTTTCACCCATCTGGAATTCAAAAGGATAAAAACTTTTTATTGCACTTGTTAGAGGGTTAGTAACTTTAACTTTGTGTTTTACCCGCTCTAAAGCTGCACTCAAATGATCTGTAAGCGTGATGTATATGCCGTCATCAAAAGTTTTGTTAGCTTTTGTTTGTGCAAACGAAATTATTTTTTCTGCAAGGAAAACTTCTTCCATAGGAATGTCTTTTATGAACTTCTGGAAGCGGGAATTTTTTTCTTCTGTCTGCAACACAAATGACTTTTCTATTTTTGATTCATCAAGGATATTTCCCGCTTTCTGCTGGAATGCAATTCCTCGTCCCATGGCGACAGTTTCTTTGCCATCTTTTGAAGTGCAAACCACCGCATTATTATTAAGAATCTTTACAATCGTCATCTGCTTTACCTTTCCTTTTCTTTAGAGTGAAATTTATTTGCTAGATAAACTCAAAATGCCTGAATGCATTTATAATTCCGTCTTTATCAACATCACTGGTTACATAATCAGCTTCGTCTTTTAACACCTGCTCGGCATTACCCATGGCAACTCCAGTTCCACAATATTTAATCATAGGAAGGTCGCCACTGGTGTCGCCGAATGCATAAGTGTCTTCTTTTTTTGCACCAAGGTGTTCAATAATGACTCGAACACCTTCTGCTTTACTTGCTTCGTGGAGAGTGATTTCTCCCATTCCTGCATCATCGCCCAATAAAGACCATTCATTTATCTGAAAATCTTTACTAAACTCCTGTTTGATTTTCTGCGCCAGACCATGACGTGTAATAAAATTTATTTTTGCTACATCATCATACGAAAGGTCGGATTCTTTGATTGAAGGAAAGCCTTTTTTTAGTCGGTTTACGGCTTTTTCACCAAAACGCTCTATCATCTGCTCAAAATAAAGAGGGGTTGCCATTACCGATTTATGACCTTCAAAGAAAAATCCAACCTTGTTGTCTGAAAGCCAGTCTGCAAGAGCTTTTACTCTTTCTGCAGGAATGTTTTTCTGGAACAGGATTTTATTATTTTCTTCAATGTAGAGCGAATTAGAACAGATTATGCCGTCAAAACCAATCTCTTCAAGTTCCTTGTGAATTTCACAGCGACAGCGTCCTGTGTTCAGAAAAACTTTGTGTCCGTTTTTCCGTGCAAGTTTTATGGCTTCCACTGCAGAAGCTGTCGGCATGTAAGTGCCAAAAGGAATTAATGTTCCGTCTACATCTAAGAAAATAAGTTTCATATAAAATCCTTACAAAGTTTCTCCATTTGTAGCAATCACTTGCTTGTACCAGTCAAAAGATTTCTTTTTGGATCGTGTTAAGTCTCCGTTACCCTGATCATCTTTGTTGACTCTGATAAAGCCGTAACGCTTTTTCATTTCGCCAGTGCTTGCACTTACAATATCAAGAGGGCCCCACATGGTATATCCCATGAGCGGAATGCCATCTTCAACAACAGCTTTTTCCATTTCAAGAATGTGTGCTGACATATATTGTACACGGTCATCGTCAATTACGCTACCATCAGTTTCAACTTTATCGTTTGTTCCGAGTCCGTTTTCTACTATAAATAGCGGTTTCTGATAGCGGTCATAAAGCACATTCATTGTAATGCGTAAGCCTTGTGGGTCAATGAGCCAACCCCAGTCAGAAGCTTTAAGGTGCGGATTTTTAATGCCAAGAATAATGGCATTACCTGTCGTGCGGTCTGCGGGTGTGTCTGGAGCTGCACTTACTCGGCTTGCATAGTAACTGAAACTTATGAAATCAACAGTTCCTTCTTTTAGGATTTTTTCATCCCCTTCAAGAATTGGAAGTTTAATTCCCTTGCGTTCAAGTTCTTTTTTTGCATAGCACGGATATTCACCACGGCTCTGTACGTCAATGAAGAAGTAGTTCTTGCGGTCATCGCAAACAGAAGTCCATACATCTTCTGGACGGCATGAATAAGGATAGTACTGTCCTGCTGCAAGCATGCATCCTACTTTCATTTTAGGATTTACTTCATGTGCAATTTTTACGGCAATGGCACTTGCTATAAGTTCATGATGAGCTGCTGTGTATTTTACAGTTTCTTCATCTTCTCCTTCTTCAAAAAGAATTCCTGCTCCCATAAACGGCATGTGAAGCAGAATATTAATTTCGTTGAAGGTGAGCCAGTACTTTACTTTGTCCTTGTAACGTGTAAGAACTGTTCTTGCATAGCGTTCAAAGCAATTTACCATTTCTCTGCTTTTCCAGCTTCCAAACTTTTTAATAAGATGGACTGGTGCATCAAAGTGAACTAATGTTACAAGAGGTTCTATTCCATATTTATGACATTCATCAAAAAGATTATCGTAGAACTTTAAGCCTTCTTCATTAGGTTCTTTTTCATCACCATTTGGAAAAATTCTTGTCCAGGCAATTGAAAGACGGTAGCACTTAAAGCCCATTTCTGCAAAAAGTTTAATGTCTTCCTTATAGTGATGGTACATATCAATTGCTTCATGGCTTGGATACTGATGCTCATTGTCACATTCAAGCATTTTCATTTTTCCAAGCATTACAGGAAAGCGGTCTTTTCCATAAGGAATTAGGTCTACATTTGCAAGACCGCGACCGCCTTCTTTCCAGGCTCCTTCACACTGGTTGGCAGCTGTAGCACCGCCCCATAAAAAGCCTTCTGGCATTTTATATCCTTTCATATTATCTCCAATAAATTACATGTTAGATGCATTGATGAGTGCATCGCCGTCATTTACGGTTTCTCCTTCATTAGCAAGAAGATCTATGTTTACAAAATCATCTGCATTGCTGATTATGACTGGGGTTGTAATGTCATAGCCTGCTGCCTTGATTGCTTCAAGATCAAATGCAAGAAGATCGTCTCCTTTCTTTACTTTCTGACCTTCTGTTACTTTTGATGTAAAGTTCTTTCCTCCAAGCTCAACAGTGTTCGTTCCTACATGAATTAAAATGTCTGCACCGCTTTCTGTTGTAATTCCAATTGCATGCTTTGTATCTGGAAGTACTGAAATTGTTCCGTCGCAAGGAGCTTTTACAATGCCAATTGAAGGTTCTATTGCACATCCTTTTCCTAAAGTCTGAGATGAAAAAGCTTCATCTTTTACTGCTGAAAGTGCAACTACTTTTCCTGAAAGTGGAGATGCAACTTCAACGGATTTAACATCTGATGATGCTGTTGATTTTTTTTCAGAAGCTCCGTCTTTGTAGAAGATAAGTTCTGAAATTAATCCTGCTGCCAATGAAGCTATTGAAACAATGACAGCAATTATCATTTTAGAAATGCTTCCTTCTGGAATTGAACCGTAAGCGGCTGATGCTGCTGTTCCAATGTATGCTGGGTAGCCGAAAATACCCATGCCTGCCATTCCTGTTCCTACAACTCCGAGAGCACACAAAACTGCACCTGCTACAGCTGCAATTCCACAAGTGCGGAAGAATGGAGCTTTTTTAGGAAGTGTAACACCGTAAATTGCAGGTTCTGTAACACCTGCAATTCCTGAAATGATTGCTGGAGGGCAGAGTGACTTAAGTTTTTTATCCTTAGTTTTGAGCATGATGCCGATTACTGCACCTGTCTGTGCGAATGTTGTTCCAGTGGCAAGTGCCATCAGGATAAATGTGAGTAAT
>CAMVEQ010000074.1:0-15606 GCA_947166545.1 uncultured Treponema sp.
TAATCCAACTTCCTAAATATTCATAGGTACGGTCTCTTGAATCTTCTGCACCGGCATATACAAGTTTTAACAATACAAGCAAAAAAAATATTTTCTTCATATCTATTTCCCACTTTTCTTTATAATTGTTCCAACAGGCCATCTCGGAACTATGTAAGAGGGTATATCATCTATTGTATAATCACTATATAAAAACATTTGTATTTCATTGTATCTTCTTTTTTTCAGACCTTTATGTAAAGGATTAGATGCTATCGGATGATACCATCTAAATGTATCAGAAACTCGTTGTTTAAATCCTCTTGAATTTATTACATCTGGCATAGAAATTACATATCCATAAGAATCTACCATTTCTTTTATTTCTGATTTTTCAAATCCTTTTTTACCTACGGAAATGGAGTTTAGCCACCTGCGGTTTTCGTCATACTCATAATCGGTGCGAACGCCAGTACCGTACTCTATAGACATTTTCTTCTTCATGAATTTTTTTATATTTTTCATATTATCAGCTCCAAATAATCAGAAAGATCATATCCCAAAGCCTCTTTTATTCCCTTCCTGTACGGTGCTATATCCGCACCTTTTGCAACCTTCATAGCCAAGGACTGTCGCAAAAATTTCTTTGCCTCTTCAGACCGTCCTAAATATCCCAAGGCAACGCCTTTACACAGCACAAGCTCGTCCAAACAGGAAAGATTTCCATATTCACGGCAAATTCCAATTCCCTCATCTGCAAGCTCAAGCTCTTTATTGAAATTCCTCCTATCCTCTTCCCAATTCGCCAGATTTATAAGTATGGCAGGATACTGTTTTGCTTTTTCCGATGCGTCAATAATTTTTGTTGCAAAATAATCTCTAAGAAAATACATGCGTTTTATAGCCCGCTCCTGAAATTCTGGCAACCTGTATTCTTCCAACGCTATATTGTTAAGCAGCATTAACTCTTCTATGGAAAGCATTTTGTTTTTCACTTCCCCATTCAAGTCAAAATGCCGTAAAGTAAGGCTGAGTGCCTTGGTAAACAAGGTCAGAACATCCTTGGCTGGAGCTTGCTTACACTCACTCATCTCAATTCCTTTAAACAACAAATAAAACTGCTCTTCAAGTTTGCTCATTTTGGCATCAGTACAAGTTCTGAACCTTTCCAGTAGGTCTGTTATATCATAATTATGCCTGGCAACACTCGCCCTTATGAGAACAGCCACAGAAAGACGCTCGAATTCTTTATCACTCACGCATAAATTATATGCAGAAGCAAACATTCCAAGTTCCTGCATGAGTGCATCAAACATCATTGCACTAGGAGCTTGAACGCCCTCCTCTATGCGAGATAAAGATGAGGTTGAACACAAGCCCTGACTCAACTGAGTCTGTGTCATATTCCTGCGTTTTCTCGCTTCCTGTATCAGTCTCCCCATTGGATATGTCTTAGCCACTAAAAACTCCTAAATTATTTGACTTAGAAAATCTGAAAAATCATAACCAAGTGCATTCTGTATATTTTTTTGGTATAGAGATACATCCACACCTCTTGCAACTTTCATTGCAAGAGCCATTTTCAAACATTTTTTTGCTTCTTTATGTTGTCCTAAATAGCCTAATGCAATGCCCTTATTCAGAATAAGACTACAAAGACCATTCGTGTTCCCATACTTACAACAAAAACTAATTCCCTGTTCAGCCAAATCCAGTTCCTTTTGAAACTTCTGCCTATCCTCTTCAAAGTTGGCAAGATTTGCCAAAATAATCGGATACTGTCGGACTTTCTCTATAGGGTCAATGGCATTGTGTTCAAAATAGTCCTTTAAAAAATAAAGACGATTGAGTGCACGTTCTTGCATGGAGGGAATTTTCCATTCTTCTAAGGCAATGTTGTTCAAGAGTAACAGCTCTTCAAGAGAGAACATTGTACTTGTAACAACACCACTAAGTGAAAAATCAGAAAGCGTTAGTTTCAAAGCCTTTTCATACAGTGGCAGAACAGTTTCAGGGCTAGCTTTTTCCAACTCAACTTTTTTTATGCCAGTAAACAGAAGAAAGAACTGTCGTTCCACACTACTCATATTTTCTTTGGTACAGTGTTCATATTTATAAAGCAAATCCGTTATGTCATAATTTCTTTCTGCAACAGAAGTCCTAATTTCTATAGCAACCTGTTCCCGTTTAAATTCAGCCTCACTTATAAAGAAATTAAGAGCCATTACGTTTAGTCCAAGTCCTTGCAGAATTTTTCGCAATATACTAAAGTTCGGAACTCTCTTTCCAGCTTCTATTCTGGAAATGGCAGCTGCATCATACATTCCTCCGCCCAACTGAGTCTGGGAAAAATGTCTCCGCTTTCGCACTTCTTTTATAATCTTGCCAATAGAATACAATGCCATATTTTACATGCCTCCAAAGTCTTACAAATCATTTTATCCATTGTGCAAAGAGATAGTTTATCCTTTTAGAATATCATATTAAAAAACATGAAATTTGTCATTTCGCGCAAATTTTTAGATTTTTGACGCCATTATCTAGAGATTTGTGGCACTATTATCTAGAAACTTGCGACACAATTATCTAGAGACTTGCGACGCAATTATCTAGAGAGTTGCAACGCAATCATAGAGAGAGTTGTGACGCAATCATAGAGAGAATTGCAACGCAATCATAGAGAGAGTTGTGACGCAATCATAGAGAGAATTGTGACGCAATCATAGAGAGAATTGTGACGCAATTCCTTAAGGTTTTGCGACACAACTCCTACAGAAGCATTAAATATGGAAGAAAAACATATAGTATAAGAAACAGGTGTCGTTATTTGTAACTTTAAAGACAAAAAAAGCTGACTTCTTCAAAATGAAGTCAGCTTTTTTTAATCTTATGCTAATTTATGCTGTAATTTTAGTAAATGCCTCCATTACGGCTTCTTCATGTGGCAGACCACGCTCTTCTGCATGGCTTATTTCCACAAGCATGCGGTGATAATCATTTGGAATTATCTTCTTAAAGAACGGCAGGTAAGTCTCAAAATCAGCAAGGATTTTTTTACCAAGTGCAGAACCAGTTTCTTTAGTATGCTTTTCAATCAAGTTTTTAAGCATACCAATATCATGCTGCTCACTAACTTCACTCATGCTTACAAGCTGTTTGTTTACAGCTTTGTACAACTGATGGTTCATATCCAGAACGTATGCAATTCCACCACTCATACCAGCAGCTAGATTACGTCCCGTCTGACCAAGAATAACAGCAATGCCACCAGTCATGTATTCCAGACCATGATCGCCACAACCTTCAACAACAACAGTAGCACCAGAATTGCGAACGCAGAAACGTTCTCCTGCAATTCCGTTTATGTAAGCTTCGCCACTTGTTGCACCAAACAATGCAACATTACCAATAATAATGTTTTCTTCAGCCTTGTATGGAGCATCAGGAGAAGGATGAACAACAATCTTTCCGCCACTCAAGCCCTTTCCAAGATAATCGTTTGCATCCCCTGTAAGCCGCATGGTCAATCCCTTTGGAATGAATGCACCAAAGCTCTGACCACCACCACCAGTACAGTTTACAGTAAAGGTATCTTCTGCAAGGGAACTGCCAAACTTACTCTGAATTTCAGAACCAAGAATTGTTCCAACAGTTCTGTTTGTAGAAGAAACAACAATGTCAGTACTGCAAGGTGAAACCTTACCTTTATTCAATGCCTTTTCAAACTTTTTCAAAAGAATGCTTTCATCTATTGTTTCTTCAAGTTTGAAATCGTATACATCATCAGGGTTAAAATGTGTTCTGTCATTTTCTTCTGGAGCCCAGCCGATAATGCGGCTCATATCCACAAGATTTGAACGTGAAGAAGGAGCTTTATCTTTCAAACAAAGCTTATCTGTACGGCCAACCATTTCTTCTACAGAGTGGAAGCCCAGCTGAGCCATAATTTCACGCAATTCCTGAGCAATAAACTTCATGAAGTTTTCTACATATTCAGGTTTACCAATGAATTTTTCACGCAATGCAGAATTCTGAGTTGCAACACCGAATGGACATGTATCTTTCTGGCACACACGCATCATGCGGCATCCCATTGTAACAAGAGGAGCCGTTGCAAAACCAAATTCTTCTGCTCCAAGAAGAGCCGCAATAGCAACATCACGTCCGCTCATCAATTTACCATCAGTTTCAATAACAACACGGCTGCGAAGTCCGTTCTGAATGAGCGTCTGATGAGTTTCTGCAAGTCCCAATTCCCATGGCAATCCTGCATGGTGGATAGAACTTATAGGAGCCGCACCAGTTCCACCATCGTGTCCAGAAATAAGAATTACCTGAGCACCAGCTTTTGCAACACCAGCAGCAATAGTACCAACTCCTGCCTCACTTACAAGCTTTACAGAGATACGTGCCTTGCGGTTTGCATTCTTCAAATCATATATAAGCTGTGCCAAATCTTCTATAGAATAAATATCGTGATGTGGTGGCGGAGAAATCAAAGCAACACCAGGAGTTGCATATCTTGTTTTTGCAATCCATGGGTAAACTTTCTTTCCAGGAAGATGTCCACCTTCTCCCGGCTTAGCACCTTGTGCCATTTTAATTTGAATTTCCTGAGCACTCAAAAGATATTCTTCTGTAACACCAAAACGTCCAGAAGCAACCTGTTTGATTGCACTGTTATATTCCGTACCAAGACGCTCTGGTTTTTCACCGCCTTCACCAGAATTACTCTTTCCATGAAGATGATTCATTGCAGCAGCCATGCACTTGTGTGCTTCTTCGCTGATAGAACCATAGCTCATTGCACCTGTCTTAAATCTGCGGACAATGCTGTCTACGCCTTCAACTTCTTCAATTGGAATGGCAGAAGATTTATCATAATCAATCTTGAGCAATGCACGCAAGGTGTGTGGCTTTTCCACAGAATCAACCAGAGCTGTATATTCCTTAAAGCGACCATAATCCCCTTTCTGAGTTGCTTCCTGCAAAGCAACAATTGTTTCTGGATTATAAAGATGGTCTTCGCAATTAGGACCGCGACGCAATTTATGATTTCCAACGCTATCAAGGGTTGTGTCTACAGTCAATCCAAGAGGATCAAAAGCTCTGTTATGATGATAGTTTACATCATCTTCAATTTCTTTCATTCCAATACCGCCAACACGGCTTACAGTATTAGTGAAATATTCATCAATAACTTCTTTTGCAATGCCGACTGCTTCAAAAATCTGTGCAGACTGATAAGACTGTATTGTGCTTATTCCCATCTTGGCAGCAATCTTAACTATGCCGTTAAGCAGAGCAGAGTTGTAATCATCAATTGCAGTGTGATAGTCTTTGTCCAAAATCTTTTTATCTATCATCTCTGCAATACATTCATGTGCAAGGTATGGGTTTACGGCTCGCGCACCATAACCAAGAACCATAGCCGCCTGATGAACATCCCTAACCTCAGCACTTTCAAGCACAATAGAAATTGCGGTACGCTTTTTTGTGCGGATTAAATACTGTTCTACAGCACTTACAGCAAGCAAAGAAGGAATTGCAACGTGGTTTTCATCAACACCGCGGTCAGAAAGAATGATAATGTTTGAACCACCACGGTAAGCTCTGTCTATTGAAACAAAAAGCTCATCAAGTGCAGCTTTTAATGATGTATTTGTATAATACAAAATAGAAACTGTCTCTGCCTTTAATCCGCTCTTGTTAAGATTTTTAATCTTAAGCAAGTCAACACCAGTAAGAATAGGATGATTAATTTCAAGAACAGAGCAACTTTTGCTTTCTGGTTCAAGCATGTTACCGTCACTACCAAGATATACTGTAGTATCTGTAACAATCTTTTCGCGCAAAGAGTCAATCGGAGGGTTTGTAACCTGAGCAAACAACTGTTTAAAATAAGAGAACAAAGGAGGATGCTTGTCAGAAAGAACTGCTAAAGGTGTATCGACACCCATAGATGCCGTTGGCTCAATGCCAGTTTTTGCCATTGGCAAAATCATTTCACGGACATCTTCATAAGTCCAACCGAATGACTTGTACAGAATGTCTCGCTCTTCCTGTGTGCTGACAGGAATCTTTTTGTTAGGAATAGTCAGTTCACGCAGTTTTAGCAAATTCAAATCCAACCATTCTCCATAAGGATAAAGGTGTGAATAATACTCCTTGCACTCTTTATCGGTTATGACTTTTTTATTTTTCGTATCTACAAGAAGTATGCGGCCAGGCATGAGTCGCGACTTCTTTTCTATATTACTTTCTGGAATGTCAAGAACACCAACTTCACTAGAAAGAATAAGCATTCCGTCTTTTGTTGTGTAATAACGTGAAGGTCGCAGACCATTGCGGTCAAGTGTTGCACCGACTAAATCGCCATCGCTGAAAATAATTGCAGCAGGTCCATCCCATGGTTCCATCATAGTTGCCCAGTAATGATAGAAATCCTGCTTATCTTTAGACATGGTTATGTCATTACGCCATGGTTCTGGAATACATACCATGACGGCAAGAGGGAGAGGCATTCCATTCATTACAAGGAATTCCAATGTATTGTCGAGCATGGCAGAGTCAGAACCATTTGTATTAACAGCAGGGAACACCTTGCGGATATCTTCATCGCTCAAAGTTGGAGAAGCAAGTGTTTCTTCACGGGCAATCATGCGGTCTGCATTTCCGCGGATTGTATTGATTTCACCGTTGTGGGCAATAAAGCGGTTAGGATGAGCACGCTCCCAGCTTGGCTGAGTATTTGTACTGAAGCGAGAATGAACAATAGCAAGTGCGGAAACATAATCTTCGCTAAGCAAGTCAAGATAGAAAGTGCGCAACTGGTTTACAAGGAACATTCCTTTATAAACTATTGTTCTGGAGGAAAGGGATGCTACATAAGTTTGAAGCTGAGAATGTTCAAACTGGCGGCGAAGAACATACAGCCTGCGGTCAAAATCAATTCCCTGTGCAACATCTGCTGGGCGGGCAATAAAACACTGCATGATTACTGGCATGCAGTCCTTTGCTCTTTGACCAAGAACATTTTCATTTACAGGAACATCACGCCAGCCTAAAAATTTAAGTCCTTCTTTTTTTGTAAGGAATTCTATCATCTTCTTTGCCTGAGCACGAAGATACTGATCCTGTGGGAAGAAGAACATTCCTACACCGTAATCGCGTTCCCCACCAATTTCAATTCCAAGTTCTTCTGCAACATGGGAAAAGAAATTATGAGAAATTTGAAGCAGGATGCCAACACCGTCTCCAGTTTCGCCAGTGGCATCTTTTCCTGCACGATGCTCCAGTTTTTCTACAATAGAAAGGGCATTATCTACAATCTTGCGTTCTGCCTTTCCGTCGATGTTTACTACCAGTCCAATACCGCAGTTATCATGTTCAAACTGAGGTTCATACAATGTCTTTTTCACACTAGCCCCCTTACTTGCCAGTTGATATTTTATGCAAAAAAAAGACGTCCGGTTTGACCCACCTGCTGTGCGGACACAGTTAGTGCGTCAAACCGGACGTCTTTGTCGGTAGAATCAGTATATACGAATTTTGCATATTTATGCAAGTAGTTTATTCAGCTGTTTTAAAATCTTCTTGGTCTAAAGGGGTATTGCTCTCGTATTGAGTACTACAGGCTTCGATTTCTTCTTTATTCCACAGCCGTCCCTGGTTCATGCCCGGGCAATCGGCAGAACATTCATCCCACATTGCTTTATCTTTTACAATCCAATCCCAAAAAGGATATGTAGAACATTGTATTGGGCGGGCTTCGTAGGCGGAACAGCCTTCATTCCATAAAATGCAGTCGTTATTCTTTTTTGATTGCAGAGCAAGCACGGTTTTTCCGCCGTAATACATTTCCCACTTGCAGTAAGTTTCCACAAATGCCTGCGGTGTCATGTTGTAAAAATTGCAAAGTTCAAGTAAATCGCGTTTGGAAAGATACACAACTCCCGGCGTTTTACCACAGCATCCGGAACAGCGCTTACATTCAAAATGCAGCCCATCTGCATAAAAAGATTTCATAAGCTTTAGTATAGATTACACATTTTGGGTAGTCAAGATTTTGGGATTTTAACAACAGCCCTGCAAATCAAAATCCCTTTAAAAACTATATGAATTTTATGTATAATGAAAAACATGACGGCACTGGAAAAATATTACAATAAATTTAATGAAGAACATCGCCTTGAAACACGACACGGCATTGTAGAATTCACAACTTCAATGAAATACATTCATGAATGCATACAAAAGTGCATGGACGAACGCAAATGCGAAAGAAAGGATGTAAAAATCCTTGACATAGGAGCAGGTACAGGCAGATATTCTGTTGCACTTTCAAAAGAAGGACATGCCGTTACAGCCGTAGAACTTGTGCCGCGAAACCTTGCCGTACTGGAATCAAAACACTCTGCCGTAAACTGCTGGCCTGGGGATGCCCGCGACTTGCACTTTTTACCCGACGAAACTTTTGACATAACTCTTATATTCGGACCGCTGTACCACCTGCACACACAAAAAGACATGCTTACGGCAATTGCAGAAGCACGCCGTGTTACAAAAAAAGGCGGATTCATCCTTGCCGCTTACGTCATGAACGAATACAGCATTCTTACTTACTGCTTCAAGCAAAACCACATAAAGGAAGCTTTACAGCAGAACAAAATTACCCCCGATTTTCACACAGTCGCCTCGGAAGATGAACTGTACACATACCTGCGGCTTGAAGACATTGAAGAACTGAATAAACTTTCTGGCTTAAAGCGGGAAAAGATTATTGCAGCAGATGGACCTGCCGACTACATGAGAAAGGAACTCAACGCAATGGATGAAGAAACATTTTCACTTTTTATAGACTATCATCTTGCCACATGTGAGCGTCCAGAATTGCTTGGAGCAAGCTCACATCTGGTAGACATACTGAAGAATTAATATTTTTATAAGATAAATTTAAAATAGTTTGACAAACTGCAGAAAGCCCCTTACCATTTATAAAGATACTATTATATAAGGAGCCACTCTCCATGACTGCAAACACAAATATCTTTAATAAAAGCATTAAAAGACAGCTTGCAATCAGCATAGGTGCATCACTCTTCTTTCTTCTTTTTTTATGCGCAACTTTCATCTATGTAAATGTAAACAACGGACTTTCAAAGCTTTCCAATGACTATCTGACACGCACAGCAGAATACTATTCCTCATCAACAAGAGCCATCATTGCAAATGAATACAATGTATGTGCAACCCTTAAGGCCACAATGGAACAGTATGAATCCATCCCGGCAGGGGAACGCCGTGCATTCTTTGACAACTTACTCAAAGAAGTACTCGTAAAAAATGAAGGCTTTGTAGACACATGGTGCGTCTGGGAGCCTAATGCCCTCGATGGAATGGATGCACAGTATGTAAATGCACCTCATCATGACAAGACAGGAAGATTCATTCCCTACTGGACAAAATCAGGAAGCACAATTGACTGCGTTGAACTTACTGATTACGAAGGTGGTTTCTGGTATGTAGACCCCCTCAGACGTACAAAAGGCATACTGATTCAGCCAAACCTCTATGAAGTCGGAGGGCAAATGATGTGGGTCTGCGGAGTTGCATTCCCTATTCATGACAAAAACGGCAAACCTATCGGTGTTGTCGGGCTGGACATGGCTCTGGACACCCTTTCTACACTGCTCAAATCCGCAAAAATCTATCAGACAGGAAGCCTTTCGCTTATTGCCCACTCAGGTTTGATTGCCGTAGACAAAGATGAGTCAATAGAAGGTCAGATTTTCGACAAATTTTCTACAGGCCCGGTCTCTCAGAAATTCAAAGATTCTGCAAAAACACTGGAAACAATCACCTACACAGAAAAGGGTGATTTTCACCTGTTTCAGCCTATCAAAGTGGAAAATGCGGACGAAGTTTGGTTTGTAGGACTAAACGTACCTGAATCCGAAATAAACAGAGTGCAGAAAAGCGTAGGTGCAATAGTCATAGTTGCATTCATCATCATTCTAATCATCATGATGGCCGTAGCCTACATCCTCATTGGAAGAACCACACGCGAAATCAATAAGGGTGTTGAGGCAATGAAAAACATTGCACAGGGCGACGGAGACCTTACTGTGCGCATGCACATAAAGCGCAGAAACGAGCTTGGAGACATGTACACATACTTTAACAAAACCATAGAAAAGATTCAGAATTCCATAAGTGCTGTAAAAGATGAATCAAACAAAATGTCAGATCAGGGTGTTACTCTTGCAGACAACATGAATGATACGGCAGCTGCAGCAAATGAAATCACAGCAAATATAGAATCTGTAAAGCATCAGATTCTGCAACAGAGTAGCAACGTAAAGGATGCTCAAGGAGCTCTTTCTTCCATAAATGAAAGTGTTACAGCCCTTGTAAACAACATTCAGACTCAGAGTTCAAATGTCGTTGAATCTTCTTCGGCAGTTGAACAAATGGTTGCCAACATCCGTTCCGTTACAGACATTCTTAAAAAGAACAGTTCTACAATCAAAAAACTGGAAGATTCTTCAGAATCAGGAAAGACCAACATTTCTCATTCAGTTGAAGCAACCACCAAAATTGAACAGCAGTCAAAGATTCTGCTTGAAGCAAGTAAAGTCATTCAGAACATTGCAAGCCAGACAAACCTTCTTGCAATGAATGCTGCAATCGAAGCCGCTCATGCCGGTGAAAGCGGACAGGGATTCAGTGTTGTTGCAGATGAAATCAGAAAGCTTGCGGAAGAATCAAACAAGCAGGGCAAGAACATTACTAAAAACCTAAAAGAAGTTTTGGGCAGCATTTCAGAAGTTTCAAAAAGTTCAAGTACGTTGCAGCAGGACTTTAACGAAATTTACGACCTTACACAACAGGTCAGCCAGCAGGAAATTACCATCATGAATGCAATGCAGGAACAGTCTGAAGGCGGCGACCAGATTTTGAAAGCCATGAAGCAGATAAATGACATAACCATCAGCGTAAAAGATGGAGGAGACACAATGCAAAGTGCAACGTCAACTGCAAATCATAAAATGGACAGTCTGCTGCGCCTTACAGACGAAATTACTGCCAGCATGGAAGAAATGGCTATGGGTATTGAGAACATTAACAACTCAATTAACAGCGTCAACGACATGACACACAAGAACACAGAAAGTATCCATGCCTTGAGCCATATCGTAGGAATGTTCAAAGTATAGCATTAAATTCCTAAGCCACTAAAATATAGTGGCTTAGGACATTGCAAACCATTCTGCAGAAACAGATGCGCCTTCTGCCTTTGCATCTGAAAAGGTTTCGCGAAGACTGTCCATGAACAGAGCATTCTGTTGCCACAGTTCCTTACAGTTAAGAAAGAGGATGTCCCACTGCTCATGCGGGTCTAAAAGCACGTCATAAAGGGCATCAAGATTGCATCCGTAATAATCAGGCAAATCCAATGCAACTTTCAGAAGCTCATACACTTGCATACGAATATCTTCCGATGCATTTATCTTGCCAAAATCTATAGTCACCTGCATTTACTCATCTCCATAAAGTTTTTCAAACGATGAGTAATGGTCTTCGGTGTAATATATCAGTCCATCATTAGAATAGACAATTCGCTTTGCACCGCGAGAAGATTTTCCCAGAGTGTCAATGTCACATTCCGTGTATGACCTTCCGCTTTTTTTGGGCAGAACGCCTTCTCTGTTTCCAAACCTGTCGCCACCTATGCTCTTTCCTGGAGCATAAGGTTCCAAGCTTCCACCAGTCCACCCCAAAGCCTGTGCTTCTTTTTTGGTAATGTAGTTTTCAGGCAGATGATTATACGTATATATATAGAAGGAAACATCATCTTTTGAGTTATAATGCCCATCTTCCGAAAGCTTGGAAGAAGAGACCTCGACAGGAAGCTGCTCATCTACAGTCACTAACTCAACAGATGGAGTTTCGACAGGTGCAGAAGAATTTATGCGGGAATAAAGGGCAAGGCTAAGTCCAACGACAAATATTGCCCCCCATAGAATTTTATTCCATTTTTTATTCATCATAATACTCCTAGAGGAAACCTTATGGTTTCCTCTATTTTTTTCTATTAATAAGACTGAATTTGTATAGAACCGCTTACGGTAGAAACTGAAATTGGAACACTTCCATTACCGTTTACAGAACTTCCCTCTTTACTACCACTCGCATTGGTTATTTTGTCATTAAATCTACCACTCATGCTTTCGTACTGCAAGCTATAATCAGACGATGCAGGAATGTTCAAACTGACAGAACCGCTAACGCTTTCAAACTTAGTCTTTCGCTTAAGGGCTTTTGAACTGGCAATTTTTATGCTGCCAGAAACACTCTCCGCAGAAATCTGCTCAAAAGCTCCATCAGCATCAATGCTTCCACTCACGGCTTCGGCTTCAAGACTGCTAATCTCGCAACCGTCTATCTTAATACTTCCAGAAACAATCTCTACATCAAATTCAGAAAGATTAACACCTGCCACATTAACAGAAGCAGAATTGCTTTCTACCCACAGGTTTCCAGAATATGATGCAGGCAGTTTTATTAAGATGCGGCCTTTATTGCCATTCATCAATTTCTTCTGGCTCACCCTAATGCGTCCGTTAGAATTTGACAGAGTACATTTTTCTTCTGCTCCATTTAAGAAATCCAGATGAATGTCGCTGTCAGCAGAGCGGCTTACTTCAAGAGAAATGTTGTTCAGATCAGCCTTTACATGCTTAATGCCGTCGGCAGCAAACAAATTCTGTTGTGAAGAAACGGCACTCCCGTTTTCAATGGAGTTATTCCCTGTAAAACTTCCAGAAAACCATTTTCCTAAATTATGACTAGAACCTTTTGCTGTAAGTTCCAACGCAAGAATTACAGACAAAAGAATTGCAACTGCTATCCAAACAAAACCAAGCAGATGATTTTTTTTCATAATTATTCTTCCCCCTCCATGTTTCCGCTAAACATTGAAATGGCATGCCAGCCAGCAACAGCAATAAGCCAAGTAAGCCAGGTAATGTACCAGGCACCTGTTATAAAGCTGATTGAAAGATAGATAATTGCAGCAACAATCCAGTAAAGCTTAGAAGCAGAAGCCCAAAAGCGACCTTTTTCTGTAGATGTATCGAACCGTCTGTGCTTGCGAGCAATGAATGGTTCTACCTCCTGCGGAACACTCATGTAGGTGTAGATGATTAATCCTGTTGCAACAATGACACACAGCATAAAAAGAATAAATCCAAGTATTCCAGCCTTATCTGCCTGCCAAACGTTGAATACTGCACATACTGCAGGAAGAGAACACATTAAAAGAATTCCCAGAATATAAAGCATAACGGCAGATGCTATATTTTTAGCTTTCTTTCTGCGGTATTCATCAATCTTAGGTTTAAGTTCTTTTTCTGGTGCAAGCGATTCCAAAAGTTCATCAATGTCGCCCATGTCTGAAAGAGCTTCCGTATAAGCCTGATTTTCTGACTTGCCTTCTGCAAGGTGAGCTTCAAAATGTTCGTTAAGGGTAGATAAAATTTCTTCCTTTAATTCCGCAGCCTTGCGTGTCATTGGAATGTCATTAAAAAGTACGTCTACATAATTCTTGATTTTTCCGTTCATATTACCTCAATCTCCTTGGATTGAATCTCCTTGGATCCAATTCCGTTAGAATTCATAAGTTTTTCTACAAGCTCCTGAATGCGGTTCCAGTCCTGTCGGTTTTCTTCCAGAAGCTCCCTTCCTTTGTCTGTTATGGCATAGTACCGTCTGCGCGCACCAGAAGTTTCATCGCCCCAATAGGGGTTTATGAGTTGTTTTTCTTCCAGCCGTCTGAATGATGTATAGAGTGTTGCCTCTTTTAATTCAAATTCACCGTTACTCAGACCATTGATTGATTTGTTGATTTGGTAGCCGTAACTGTCACCTTCTGCAAGTTGTGCAAGAATCAGGGTATCAGTCAAGGCTCTAAGAATGTCTGAAAAACTAAGCATTACTACCTCCTGAACTATATACTAGTTCATAATACCTCATCTGTCAAGGTATATTTTAAATAAAAATACTATAGTATACAATATATATAATGTACAGTCTCGAAAAGCCTAACCGCCAGTAAAAAAGCAAGGCTTGCAGTTGCTAAGAACACAAAGTTGCGGTAGTGCACTGCACGCATTTGCGGTAGGTAAAGAACACAGACTTGCGGTAGTGCATCGCATACATTTGCGGTATATAAAGAACACAGACTTGCGGTACTGCACCGCACGCATTTGCGGTATATAAAGAACACACTCTTGCGGTAGTGCACCTCACACATTTGCGGTATATAAAGAACATATGACATTTTTTACTAGGTAGCAATAAATCTTTCATGACAACAAAAACTCCCGAATGGGCGCTAATGGTATACCATTAGCGCAGTTGACAGAACTGCACTAATTCGATTTTTCTCGCTACGCTCGAAAAATCGAATTACAAATATGTCAAAACTAAGATTACTATGATTACAGAAAAGTTAGTAGACAATTATCCGCAAGAATTTATAAATCGCACAGAAGTAATTTTAAGATTTCTTAAATACATTCGTGCATAGAAAAAAGAGGTCAATAATGAAAAAAATCAGTTTAATATTAATCGCAATCTTAGTCATAACATTTATGAGTTGTAGCGGTGCTGGAGGCGGAGACGGTAGCAGTTCAAATGAAAGTAGATTTGCAAACTACACTTTTTTGACTCTACGACAATTCTGCAAATTCGATAGCGTGGGACACCTGGAAGGTGACTGGCTGATGAGAAATTCAGATTTTCCTAATGCTACCTATGATTTATGGTATGGGCTAGGGGAATTTCGCTTTTATAACACTCATGGTATGGAAATGGACGACTTACACCCTCTTAATAATTATTTAGATACCAATATTTTCTATGAGTACGATGACCAAGAAAATGCTCAAAACTTACAATACAGTTATTCTTCTCATTGCGGGATCGGTTCGTTATCACATGTACGCTGCATTAGAATATTAAAAAATGGTAATAGCATTGTAGTACTACAAAAATATGCTGATTTAGTTTTTGAGGGGTTAGTTTTTCAAGAGGGTTTTCTTAGGTGTTCTATAGCCTCGAATAATATAGAAATTTTAAATCCAAATGCAACACCAGGGGAATTAGAAGATCTTGGTTGGGAAGTTTATAAGATTCAAGGGAAAGAAGCTATATTTGAAATAACAAGAATTGTTCTTTAGATCTGAAAACTGCACGCAGTTTTCATCTCCGTAAATGAAGTTACCCAAAAACATAAAGCCCCATAGGGAAAGATTGAATTTTTTCCTATGGGGCTTTATGTTTCTATCTTAAAATGCTGTACCTATTCTGTATCTGTACTTACTGCCGCCATCTCTCGAGCCAGCTCTTCTATCTTTTCAATTGGTAATCCAACGCCTTTAGCAATCTGCTCATGAGTACCAAGCCCCATTGCAAGAAAATTTTTGGCATTTGCAATTTTGTTTGCATTTTCTCCAATAACTATGCCTTCTTTTCTGCCTTCGATTATTTTGTCTTGGTCATGTATGCTCATGTAAAAGTATAAGCCCTTGTTTGCTTCTACGGTCTTCTGCTGTTCTACCA
>CAMVEQ010000075.1:0-15595 GCA_947166545.1 uncultured Treponema sp.
GTATTGTTTATGTCAAGATACGTAAACAAATAAAGGCTAATTGAAACCGCAACCATAGCAATGTTTACAGGGGAAATTCCATAAGTGAATATCTGTATAATACCAAAAGCAATTGGAACAAATATGTACAGAACCAAAGAAATATAAATTAATCTGCTGAATATTGCTCTGTGTTTTCTAATAACCGTATACTGTATCATAGGGCACACAACTGGGATTATATACGCAATAAGAAATCCCGTTCCTCTATGATATACATTCTGTTCATCAAAATAATAATACAGTTTTGAAAATGCAGAAATGATAGCCAGCAACATTCCTATTGCAGATAAAATTCCTGTAACTGTAAGCCTTTTAGACAATAACTTTACTTTGCCATCTGTCTTTAGCCAGTCCATAAGATACAGATTAAAACCAAATACAATGCCCGATGTCAAAAAGAACAGCATAAAGTTGCTTAATCGGAGCATTAACAATCCCTTTGGGGTGGTATCGCCGTCATAAATATAAGAAAATCTGTCAAACCACAATAAAAAGAATGCCATCATTTCCATGAGGATAAGTATTCTTTTTCTGTTCTTTGGCAAAAAACGTGTAAAGACTAACAGGAATGTAAGAATTCCACATGCACCGCATATAAGGAGCATGACATCTAATTGATATGTTTTTATAAGTTCTACCATCTGTGTAAGCTCCTTTTACAGTTTGAGTGCGGCTTCCATGCCAGCCCAGTCAACGCTTTTATAACTCTTAATAATTGCCTTTATCTTTGCTTCTTCCTCTGGCGGAATAGCATAATTATCAAGTTCTTTTAAAATCATTCCTACAGAATCATAATTCATCATAGGAATAACCATGGAAAGAGCTTCATAAGCTTCGTTCAAAGCTTTCTCAGATATCATTTCTTTATTTTTGTCCGGCTCCTGATGCAAGCGCTCCAGTTTTTCTTTAAAGGCTTCATAATCAGAAAGAAGTTTATCATTGTTTTCGTCAATAAAGTCTGTATCTTCTTTGTTTCCTGCATTCTCAATAGAAAGAGCAAGAGCAGAAAGATTCATTGCACCAATAATTCGTGCAGAGCTTTTTAATGCATGAACTTTTATGGTGTAAAGCCTTATGTCGCCATTATTATAGGCATCGCGGATAATCTTGGCATTTTCATCAATCGTATCAAGAAAAAGATTAAGTGCAAAAATATAGCTTGAAATTCCTCCAGAATTCTTAACGCCCTCTTCATAAACAACGCCATCTATTTCTTTTATCCAAAACATTTCTGCAGGAATTTCTTTTAAGTCTTCTACGGCATCTTTTTCAGAAGGTCTTTGAATCATCTTTTCTGGAAGATTATTCATAATAGTTCTTTCAAGAATTCTACTGTCAATTGGTTTTGTAAGATAGCCGTTAAACCCTTTGGACACATAAAAATCTTCATCTACAGAAGAATTTGCCGTCAAGGCATAAACAGGCAGGTCTGCATATTCTTCATTCTCACGGATTTTTGCAACGGTCTCAAGTCCGTCCATGCCAGGCATTTGATGATCAAGAAATACAACATTGAATTTTGTTTCTTTTATCTTTTCCAAACACTCTGCCCCGCTCTTTGCTGTCGTAACATAAACTCTTGTAGGCTTTAACAATCCCTTTATGACGTTAAGGTTCATTGGAGTATCATCCACAACAAGAATGTCTGCATCTGGAGCAACAAAGAGAGGCACATAAGGACCACTGGCAACTGTTTCGTCATGCTCTTTGAATATGCCAATCGGAGTTCTATCAACACTCTTTTGCTTTACAATAAAAATAAATTCGGAACCTTTTCCGTAAACACTTTCACAGGTGAGGTTTCCGCCCATGAGCTGGGCAAATCTTCGGGAAATATCAAGTCCCAACCCAGTTCCCTGAATGCCGCTGTTTTTTACTTCATCAAATCGTTCATAGGCAGTAAACAGTTTTTTAATGTCTTCTTTTTTTACGCCTATTCCCGTATCTTTTACAGAAAAACAAAGTTTGCACACATCATCTTCCCGTTCAAGCATAGACACATTCAAGGCAAATCCACCTTTATCCGTATACTTTAATGCATTGGTAAGAAGATTAAGCACTATCTGTTTTATTTTTCCAGCATCACCAAAAAGCCGTTTAGGAAGCAGTTCATCAATGACAACCTCAAAGATAAGTTCTTTTTCTGTACTACGCATCCTTATCATTGAGACAATGGAACGCAACATATCCTGCGTGTCATATTCCTGCTCAACAAGATGCATTTTTCCGGATTCTATTTTAGAAATGTCCAGAATATCATTAATAATCGAAAGAAGCGATTCTGAGGCATTACGAATATCAAGGGAATAATTCATCACTGAAAGAAAATAATTTTTGGGAACCCCATGGGCATCTTCCCTTAAAAGCATTTCATTCATTCCCATGATAGTGTTTATTGGAGTACGTATTTCGTGCGAAATATTGGCTAGAAACCTGGACTTTGCAGAGTTTGCACGCTCAGCTTCGTCTTTTGCCTGTTTAATTTCCTCATACTGTTTTTTTATAGTCAGTTTCATTATCCGCCAAACGACTATTCCAGTAACAAGCATCAGAAGCAATATTACAAAGACCAACATAACTGGATGTTCTACTATTATTTCAGTCATTACAGCCTCCCTTCATTACATCTGATTATTGTATTTTTTAAGGATTATCTTAACTTTAGGCAAAGAGTCCATAAAAGCTTCTACACACTTGGCATCAAAATGCGTACCTTTTCTTTCTTCCATAATGGAAAGTGCCTTTTCTAATGGAAGAGCTTGCCTATAACCTCGGGAAGATGTAAGAGCGTCAAATTCATCCGCAACCGCCATTATTCGTGCAGAAAGAGGAATTACTTCCCCATGAAGATGTTCTGGATATCCTGTTCCGTTCCATCGCTCATGGTGATACGCTGCCATGTTTCTTGCTTCTTTCAGATAGCTTTCGCCTTCCACAATGCCAATGGCATCTTCAATAATTTTCTTTCCTTCGGTTGTGTGCCTTTTCATTATCTCATATTCTTCATCAGTAAGCTTGCCCGGCTTATTAAGTACACCATCAGGAATATTGATGTTACCCACATCATGAAGAGGTGCGGAGCGCACTACATCGGCAATAAACTTTGGTGTTATCTTTTCCGCATAATAGCCTTTTTCCTTTAAGCCTTCGACAATGATTTTTACATAAGCTGTCGTTTTCTGAATGTGTGAGCCAGTATCGGAATCGCGGTTTTCAACCATGTTTGCCATGGTAATAATAAGACCGTCCTGCATTTTTGCAGTTGAGCTTGACAGCTGACGAATACTTCTTGTCTGTTCCGCCTGACTCTTCGTCATCTGGCAGATGGACTTAAACAGCCTTTCAAATTCATCTCCTGTATGTATGTCAAGATTTCTCAGTTGCTTTACATATTCATCCATCTGGCTTTGAGAATCTTTGGTATGCGAAAAATCATCAATATGCATTGTAAGCGCCCTTACAGGAAAGATAATATGATAATCGCTAAGCCAGATTACAAAAGCACAAAGCAGAATGAAGAAACTTAAAAATACTGTTACCATTTCAACAAGAATTTTTATTGCATTGGCAATAAGCAAGTTAATGTCAACATCTGCAATTGCATAGCACACACACTTACCGTAAGAATTGAATACAGGTTTTGCCGCTGTAAGAAGATAACCGTATTCATCGTTTGTTATGATAGGTTCAACATCCTCCCCTGCCAAAAGATGAGGAATGAATGGATAAAAAGCCTTATCATAAGGCAGGACATCGCCAATGTTTCCTGCAGGAGTATCATCAGTTTCTATATCTATTACAACATGAAATCCATCTTCTTCCATTTTGTAAACATACAAGTACGAAATTTCAGATGAGCTGAAAAGAATGTCTTCAAGAAGGCTTTTTGTTTCAGCATAGCCTTCAGCAGTTCCCCTGCTTTCAAGAAAGTCATCTACCTTATCGCCATCAATTACCTTTGCGGCAAGGTTTGCCGTTCCCAATGCAAGATTTCTATGTTCATCAACTGTTGCCTTGTAGTAAATCCTCATGCTGATATATATTCCAGCAATTGCAACCGTTAAAAGTGAAAAAATAAAAACAAGAATTAATTTTACATGGAGCGAGACAAGTCTTACGTTTGATTTGCCTTTCATTACATTTTCATCTACTGCTGACGGACATTGCATCCACATATTAAAGACAGAATAGCGGTAAAACTTTTTAGGTACGGCATGCAATACAAGCAGAACCAAAGCAACTGAGACAAATTTGTCTATAAAATTTATTATGAGCATTGAAAAAAAGTGTGCGACAAAAGGATTAAAAACTCCAGTTTGAAGTAGTATTCCACTGAAAGAAGCGTTATCAAAAGAAATGCTTCCAATAAACCATGTAATAAGAGAACCTAAACCGCCACCAATAAAAGTAAAGACAAGAACCGCAATAATAATGCCCCGCACTTTTTTTAAATAACCACACCGTGCAAAATATGCAGAACAAACAGCAATAAGTACATTAAGAACGCCAAAATACAAAGCAGAAGGCTGTGAAAAACTATTTATGAAATTTGTAGCAAAGCCAACAACAACACCCGGAAAATAGCCCCCCATAACGGAAATCAACACTGTTCCTATTGTGTCCAGATAAAGAGGAAGTTTTATTGTAGATGCAATCATTCCAAGCAGCAAATTTATAGCTACACCTGCAAAGCAGACACATAAGGCTGTTAAATTTTGTTTTTTATTCATTGGCTTTCCTAAAAGTACTTTGAATTTTATTTTACTATCAACATCTGTAGTGTCAAGAAAAATTTTAATGTTGAAAATTTAATAAACTCTGTTACAATTGAATTTCAAAGGGATAAACACGTAATTACAAAGGAGAGAGAAGTCATGAAACTTAAGATAGCAATGTCAGTTATATTC
Source organism: uncultured Treponema sp. (assembly GCA_947166545.1). Classification (GTDB taxonomy): domain Bacteria; phylum Spirochaetota; class Spirochaetia; order Treponematales; family Treponemataceae; genus Treponema_D. The sequence goes on from CAMVEQ010000075.1 coordinate 4,950, forward strand.
ATTGCAGCGTCTATTGCTATTTTAATGCCCCTCCATAACACTTTTCACTTTACAGACAGCAAAAAAGATGCAGAAGCTTCTGCATACGAAGAGCTTGTTGCCACACACTTATATGATGTGGTGGAAAGAATGTTTTCAGAGCCAATTACTATATCCAGAGAGATGGCAGCTAATTCCCTGCTGAAAAACCTTCTTCTGCAGGAAGATATAATTCCTTCAAAAGACACAGAAAACGCCATCTCAGAGTATCTTACAACCATAAAAGATGAATTCGGCTATATTGCAGCTTTCGTCGTCTCTGAAAAAAGCCGCTGTTATTACACTCCTTCTGGCATTTCAAAAATTGTAAATCCTGAGCTGGATCCTTATGATATCTGGTATCAAAAATTTTTGGACTCTCACAAAGAACTTGATTTGGATACAGATCGAGATCAGTTAAACGATTTCCGCTGGACCGTCTTTGTAAATGTGCGCATTCAAGACAAAGACGGAACATACCTGGGCACTTGCGGCGTAGGACTGTTCATGGACGGACTTCAAGACCTTGTAGAAATTTGTGAAGAAGAACATGGACTAAAGCTGAACCTTATAGATAACAAGGGACTTGTTCAGGTAGATATAGATGATTCTAACATAGAAAATGCCTACATTTCGGATGCCATTGCAGATCAGGCAGGAAGTGAATCCTTCACTTATGTAAGAAAAGCCTTTGGCGGTTTTAGAATGACCCGCTACATAAAAGACTTGGACTGGTATCTTGTCGTGCAGACTTCTGAAAGCCCAAAGAAAGAGATTTCAATTTGGTTAATGCCGCTACTTAGTTTTTTACTGCTTGTGGCTTTGTATGCTCTTGGAATAATGGTAGTTTTAACAAGACATCCGCACACCCTCATAAAGACTCAGCTTCCTGAGGACCCTCTTACGGGGCTTCCAAACCGCAATTACTTGAATACCTCCTACGGAGAAATGGGAGTTTTCAATACAACCCGGTATAAATCGCTTGCAATGTTTGACATTGACTGCTTTAAGATTATAAACGAAACAATGAACGGCGATGAAATTATCCTGAGGATTGTTGAACTGAGTAAGGAAATGATTGAAAACAAAGGAATAATTTTCCGCTGGAGCGGAGATGAATTTGTATTCTTTCTTGAAATGGAAGCAAGTGAGGCAGAAGAAAAATTCAAAGAGCTATGTAAAACCATACAAGACGAGCTTGAAGTTACTATATCAGTAGGAATTGTGGAGATAGATTTATTTGAGACAATAAAAAAGAATTACCACCGTGCCGTCCAGCATTGCTATCGCGTGAAGGAAGCAGGTGGAAACGGAGTGAGTAGAAAACAATGAAAGAGGAAAATCATTCAATCCGATTACTGACAATTTTAAGCAGTACCCTGATTGTATTCCTAGTATTTTTTCTGACAGCAGACTTTCTTCTTCACAGTCAGTTAAAATCTGTGGGAATACAGTTTAAGAGGACTGTAAACTTGTCAGCGGACAGAAAGATCATGGAACTAGATTCCTGGTTTTCGGACATAGAAAATTCTGTAACGGCATCGGGGAATTACATCCTAAAGACAATGGATGAAGAACGGATTTTAAACGACCCCAATTATGAAGACGACTACATGGAAACTCTTGCCAATGAAATGGAAGCCTATGCCCGCTTTACAAAAGGGGTTATTTCCATATATTACAGAATGGAAATTGAACGCTTTGGCGGTGAACGGGGCATTTTTCTTGAAAGTACAGGCAAAAACACTTTCGTACGCATTAAACCAACAAACTTAAAGCAGTATTCCCCAACCGACACAGAGCATGTAGGATGGTATTACACACCAGTGTGGGCAAAAAAGCCAGTATGGACAGCTCCATACGAAAACAAGAACATCAATGCACACATTATTTCCTACATAATTCCTCTTTACAAAGGGGAAAATCTTTTGGGTGTTGTGGGCATGGACATAAACATGGCTGTCCTAAAAAACATAATAGATTTTCAACCAGAAGAAGGCAGCATAGGAATATTACTTGGTCAGCAAAATGAACTTGTTTATTACAGTAATGCAAACGGTTTGGAAAAATCTGTAGAACGAACAACCGATACACGACAAATGTTTAATGAACTTTATCATGCACCTACAGGAGAGCTAAGACAATTCCGCTGGATAAACGATTCTTACCGTGGCGTTATGCGAAGCCTTTACAATGGCATGACGCTGGTCAGTGCTGTAAACACGCGTGCCTTAACAAAATTATGGCAAAAAATATTTATCTCGCTTGCAGGGGCATTTTTCATAGCATGTCTTTTCCTTACAGCCTTCATACTCTTTCAGTCCTACATACTGATTAATCCAATCCGCAGAATAAGCAAAGCTTCATACAAACTTGCACGCGGCGAATTAAACATAGACATTCCTTATGAATCAAATAATGAGCTTGGAATACTTGCCAACAACATCCGTAAAATGACGGAACAGATGAAGGAATACATTGAGTACATCCGAGAGCAGACTTTACGCGAACGAACGGCAAAGGAAGAAGCTATGACCGAAAGCCAGAGCAAAAGCGAATACCTTTCCAGCATGTTTGTTTCGCTGCATGAAATTGACTTAAATGAAGACACCTTTAGGGAAGTTCATAGCCGGCAGGACATTGCAGATTCCGTACGCAGAAATTACGGGAATGCCCGTAATACAATTCATAAAGTCATGGAAGAACGCATAAAGGATAAACCTGAATGTAAAAAAGAAGATTTCATGAGTTTTATAGACTTTAACACGCTCAATGAGCGTATGAAAGACAGAATAACCATTGCACACGAGTTTTACAGCATAAAAAACTATTGGTGCCGTGCACGCTTTATCCTCATGGACCGAAACCCAGACGGAACACTGCATAGGGTTTTGTGGGCTGTATCAAATATAAATGAAGAGCGAATTGAGCGGGAACTGCTCATTCATGAAGCGGAACGCAATGCCGCTGCATCTCAGGCAAAGAGTACCTTCCTTGCCAACATGAGCCATGAAATCCGTACACCAATCAATGCCATTCTTGGAATGGATGAGATGATTTTAAGAGAATCTGGTGACAATACAATAACGGGTTATGCCTCAAACATAATGATGGCTGGCAAAAACCTGCTTTCCATTGTTAACGACATTCTTGACTTTTCAAAGATTGAAGCTGGTAAAATGGAGATTTTACCAGATAACTATGACATTTCTTCTGTTATTATAGACCTTGTGAATATGATTAGGGAGCGGGCAAAAGGAAAAGGTCTTGAATTCCTTTTAAAAACAAACCAAAACCTGCCAAAAACTCTTTATGGAGACAGCGTCCGCATAAAGCAGGTCATTTTAAACCTGCTTACAAATGCCGTCAAATACACAAAAGAAGGTTCTGTAACCTTCAACATTTCATATAAAAAGAAAGACGACACTTCTATCTTTATGCATGTCAGCGTAAAAGATACAGGAAGCGGCATAAAAAAAGAGGACATGGAAAAACTGTTCTCTCCGTTTGAACGCATTGAAGAAGGAAAGAACAAGACCATTGAAGGCTCTGGACTTGGCATGAGCATTGTCACGAAGATGCTGGAAATGATGGGTACACGTCTGGATGTAGAAAGTGAGTACGGCAAAGGTTCTGACTTCTCATTTAAATTAGAACAGCATGTAGTAGACTGGACTCCTGTAGGCGACATTGATGAAGCATACCGCAAGAGTGTTGAACATATTGCCAAGTACAAAGAAAAACTGCATGCTCCACGTGCAAAACTACTTTTTGTTGACGACACGGCAATGAACCTTGAAGTCATAAAAGGCCTGCTTAAAAAGACAGGCATACAGATTGATACAGCTTTAAGCGGAATGGAATCGCTTGGGTTGGTCAAAAAGAATGTTTACGACATTATTTTCCTTGACCACAGAATGCCAGATATGGACGGCATTCAGACATTACACGCAATGCTAGAGCTGAAAGACAATAAATCTATGGGAAAACCATGCATTGCACTCACCGCCAACGCACTTAGCGGTGTAAAAAAGATGTATCTAGAAGAAGGGTTTAATGACTACCTTTCAAAGCCTGTAAACCCAGACAAGCTGGAAGAAATAATCCGCCGTTATTTGCCGCCAGACTATATAGAAACGCAGCAGGAAGAGGAAAACTCTGAAGAAGATAATGCCGAAGAAGGCTTCCTGTCACTCATAAAAAAAGTTGACGGTATAGATTCTAATACAGCCCTTAAAAACTGTGTAACAGAAGAGCTTTTCCAAACTACAATGAACTCTTATGTAAAAAGCCTTGACGAGCGTGCAGAGGAACTTGAAAAACTGTGTAATGAGTCGGATTGGAAAAACTACGGCATTAAAGTTCATGCGGTAAAAAGTACATCGCGTCTGGTTGGAGCAATGGAGATTTCTTCTTTGGCTGCCGAACTTGAAGCCCTTGCCGACAACGAAGTGGCAGAGGAAATACGCAATGGCAATGAAAAACTACTTGCTTTAATGAGGGATATAAAACAAAAGATTGAGCAGGTTCTTATGCCAGCTGACAGTGAAAAAGAGAATAAGGAAGAAAAGCCGCTTATATCAAACCAAGAGCTAGAAGACAAACTTTCTCAGATTTCTTCGTGTGCAGACCTGTTTGATATTGACGGACTTGATGAAACTATGAAGGAACTGGAAGACTATTCCTTTGCACCAGAGGTTGAAAAGGTAATAGATGAAGTGCGTAAATGTGTAGAGAATGTTGATTTTAAAAAATTGAAATCCGTACTTTCGCAGTGGAAAGACGGGAATTTGTAGAGGAGGCAATAAATTATGAAAAAAGAAGTATATGCAGTAGGAGATGAATCTCGTCTTGTTGTAAAGAACTTTCTGCAGGAATTAAAGAATGCAGGATGTGAGTTTAAAACTATTTTTCCAGATTCAAGTGAAATTAAAAAGCTTCCTAACGAGCCTATTCATCTTATTGTATGCCTTGAAGCTGGAATTGATTTCAGTATAGTCCGAGACATCTCTTATAAACAGCAGCAAACAGGTCTTTTCCTTTACATGATAGGAAGCATGGGCACCATTTCCGTAGATGAAGATAAATATCTTAAAAGCCTGTCCAGCATTCGCTTTCCTTCCTACAATATGGAAATGGAAAAACTTACAACTCTCATGGAAAAGAATGACGTTGCAAAAAGAAGAATTTTAGTTGTTGATGACGAGCCTATTCTTTTAAGAAGCATAAAAACATGGCTGGGTGATGAATTCGAGGTTTTTCTGGTAAATTCAGGAGAACTTGCAATAGAATTTTTGGACATGCATCCTGTAGACTTGGTTCTCTTGGACTATAAAATGCCGACAATGGACGGTCCAGAAGTTCTTAGACGCATACGCGATGATAAAAACTTGCAGGAGTTGCCTGTTATCTTCCTTACGGCAAACAATGACAAGGGAAGCATTATGAATGTAATGCACTTAAAGCCAAACGGCTATATCCTAAAGAGCATGATGCCAGATGAAATAAGGAAGTCCATACAGAACTTCTTCAAGAATCGTATTATGGTTTTCTCTTAATAATTGTACGTATACCATAAACCAGATATTTCTGATATACTCCACTCATGGCTACGTACACAATAAAAGCAGAAAAAATGGTTTTTGGAGGAGACTGCATAGGAAAAATTGAAGGTAAAACCGTCTTTATTCCCTACTCCATACCTGGCGAAACCCTTGAAGTTGAAATTACAAAAGACACAAGGGATTACAGCGTTGCAAGAATTGTCTCTGTAAAAGAACCGTCTCCATACAGAACGCTCCCATTCTGTCAATATTACGGAACATGCGGTGGTTGCAACATGCAGCACATAGAAACAGAATATCAGAGCAAGCTACGTTCAGAAATCCTTAAAGACGCATTTGAACGGGAAGGCGTTGAAATTCCAGAAATTCAGATAATAAAAGGCTCTTCACAGCAGTATAGAACCCGATTTCAATTTCATGACGGCGGGCTAATGGCACGTCAGTCTAACGAAATAATTCCTATTACAGCATGCCCTTGTGCAACTCCAGAGATAAATAAATATCTTAAAGAAATTCCTTACGAAGAACGCCCAGAAGGACGAGTTCATGTATTTGCAAGCAATAAAATAGTCTCTATTCCAGAAGACTATGACAAAATAGTCATAGCGCAGGAAGAAATTGCTCATAAAAAAAAGGCAAAAAAGCTACAGGAACAAACAGCTGGCGGACGTAAACTCAAAAAACAGAAGAAAATAAAGCCACGATTTGAAGGAACTACAGTAAATCCGCAGAATTTGTGTACTGTCTGTCTGAATGGAAAAAACATAACCTTTGATGTACAGGGCTTTTTTCAGTCCAATCTTGACGTACTGGAACAGGCAATTCCACATATAACAGAAGGGCTAGGCGGAAAAAACGTACTTGATATGTACGCAGGAGCAGGAACTTTTTCCGTGTTCCTTGCCGATTTATTTGAAAATGTCTGCCTTGTAGAACACAACAGAGACGCCCTTGTATATGCAGAACAAAACCTTGCAGGCTTAAAACATGAAAGCTATGGTTTGAGTGGTGACACCTGGATCAAATATCATGCAGAAAAACACATACAGAGGAACGGCGAATTTGATGCGGTTGTAATTGACCCACCAAGAAGTGGCATGGAAAAATCAGTATGTCAATGGCTATGCAATTCCAATATTCCTCAGATTAGAAGCATATCCTGCGACATTGCAACACATGCACGCGATGCAAAATTCCTTACAAGAGCAGGATATCGCCTGGAAAAGCTATTTCTTCTAGATTTTTATCCACAAACTTGTCACATTGAAAGCCTTGCATGGTTTAGTAAGTAATGAACAGAAGATTTCTTTTTATTGCAGCATTATTATTCTCTCATTTTTTAGCATATTCTCAGATAAAAGTTAATCTTTCAGACACACAACCAAGCTGGACAACTGTTCTTGGAGGAAGTGTCCTTACTACCCCAGTAAGAAACAGCACAGGATACGTTGCTGCCGTTGAAGGAAAAATGCTCTATGCCTTTAACGAAGAAGGCAGCGTAATTTGGAAGCACCCTATTTCTTCAAAGCCTGATATTGTTTCTGTAGGAAAAGGAGGAATGCTTTACCTGATTACACGAGAAACCCGATTAAGCATTGTAAATCCGAGCGGCTCTGAACTATGGAAGGTAAACACAGGTTTTAAAGTCATAGAAAAGCCACTTCCTGGGCGAGACGGCAGAGTATTTGTACGAGGAGACGTAGAGCTGTCCTGCTACGGCATAAAAGGCGCAAGACGGTGGCACATAAACATTGCAGAACAGAATACAAATATACCCCTTATTGAACTGAATGACGGCAGACTTCTTGTATTCCTAAACAAGAACAAGTCTGGACAAAGTGTGGCATACATTCTTTCTCCTTTTGGACAGCTTGAAGAAGAAATTGTCTTTTCTGGTATAGTTGCAGCCGCAGAAACCTGTAATCAGGGCGTTTTGCTTTCATTTTCTGACGGAAGCATAGGCTTATGTACGGTACAAGGCGGAAGAACCGTATCAAAATGGATTTTAAACAAAGCCGAAACAGGATTTTCCTCTTCAGCAGTAATAGTGCCGTCAGCATTTTCAGACAATATTGCCGTGTTTGCTTCGGGTTCAAAAATCCTTTACATAAATCAAAAGAATGGAGCCATAACAGCCTCCCTTACTTCCAGTGTAAACACAGCCTCGCTTGCATTTAAGGGCGTCACAATACAAGGTCTTGTACTTGCAGATAAAAGTGGCGCAGAATGTTATGACAGACAGGGAGAAATAGTCTGGCAGGCACAATTTAATCCTTCAAAATCATGGGAATATCTAATAGCCACAGACGAAGGTTACCTTGTTTTCTGTAGAAATGACTGGGTTATTGAATCATACCGCATCTGGCAAAGCACGGCATCGGGCAACTCTTCCTACAGAGAGCAGGCTTTCAGCCATTACAGAGAACTGTATACACAGACAACAATGACCTCCAACGATATTTTAGGAAGAACTATATCTCCAAAACTGAGTGAAGAAATTGCAGAAGGCTGGAAATCGGAAGATTTCGGGGCAAAAGAAAAGCAATGGCTTTCTATTTTGAGCAATGAAATGGACACTCTTTATTATGACTGGATGACGGCCAGCTCTTCACAAAACCCATATTTCAAGCAAAATCTTGCATACACGCAGGAAATTCTAAGACTTTCATCAGAAAGCGGAATCTGTCTTTACCAGAATTACATTGCAAACATGCTTAAAACCATAAACGATCAGACAATGACAATGACACTTGCACAGAATGCAGCCAGCATTGCCTATGACCCTAAGGGGGACATGCTTAATGCACTTGCATACAAAGCCATGCACACACCTCCGAAAAGCACGGATAAAATGTTTTTTGCAATCTGCGATGCTACATTTGAAATCTGTCGTTTTATGGGCAAACCGGCATTCTTTCAGAAAGGCAATGAAATCCTTACATATATGTTAAGTCCGCAATTTAACAAAAAGGTTCATGCCTATGCAAAGGCAACTCTTGAAAAAATAATGAAACTAAACATTTAGGCACTTTTTTTTTTCAAGCAAACATACTATACTATATGGAATCTTAATTGGAGGTTTTATGAAACTGAAAAAAATAGCAGCAGCTGTGTTTTCATTAGCACTCATTGCTGTAAGTACTGCATCATCTCTAGAAGTTGACGAAGAAGAAATCCGCAGAACTGGAGATGTAGGAACCATACAATTTGAAAACTATACAGGGCCTCATTCGGTAGTTGAAACCGCAGATGCCATTACAGAAATAGGTCGTGGTCTTGGCCGTCAGGCAAAGACAAATCTTGCAGCCTCTGGAACTTATGGACTGTACGGAAAATATACAGTCATCCATGCTGTAGATCCAAAGACAAAAGATAAGTTTGATGCTGACATTCTTGTAATCAACCCAAACGCAACGGTTGATCATATCCGTAACCTCCGCAGAATCATTGCAGGATACCTTTCTGCAGCCTACGGTTACAATGCATCAGACGCTTCAACCCTTGCTACATTTGTTACTGTCTATAATGCCGTTTACCGCGGAAAAATGGACGTATTCCGTGACAGATACAAGGACGTTGTTACAAAGAATCTTACACAGGAAAAGTGTGGTCTTAGTACAAAATGGAGCGAATGGCCAGGAAAGACTCAGATTGTAATTCCTCTGTATGACATTAACGGTGGTCTTTCTACAATTGATACCTCTGCAATCAGTGACAAAAACGTTATTGATTCAATGCGCGAAAAAGACGACAGAGGCGTTGACGAAAGAAAAAATCTTGTTGACATAAAAGAGCGTGAAGCAGAAGATGCTGCAGAAAAAGCTCAGGAATCTGCAAAGGCAGCTGCAAAAGATGCTGACAAACTCAAAGAACAGCAGAAACAGCAGAATGCAACTGACAAGAATGCTCAGGATGCAAAGAATGCAGCAGATAAAGCTAAGCAGGATACTCAGAACGCAAAAAATGCAGCTGACAAGGCTAAGCAGGATGCTCAGGATGCAAAGAATGCTGCAGACAAAGCTAAGCAGGATGCTCAGAATGCAAAAAATGCAGCTGACAAAGCAAAGCAGGACGCTCAGAAAAATCCTGATGACAAGGCTAAGCAGCAAGAAGCTTTAAAGAAAGAACAGGAAGCTAAGGCTGCTCAGGAAGCTGCTGCAAAGAAAGAACAGGAAGCTAAGGCCGCTCAGGAAGCTAAAGCAAAGAAAGAGCAGGAAGCTAAGGCCGCTCAGGAAGAAGCTGCAAGAAAGCAGAAAGAAGCTGAAGAAGCTGAAAGAAAGAGAGCTGAAGAACAGAAAAAGACTGAAGAACTCAAGAAAATTGCAGATGACTCAGCCAAGAAAGCTGCAGAAGAACAGGCTTTCGCTGATAAGAAAGAAGCTGAAGCACAGCATGAGCGTACTGAAATTGCAAAAGACATTCAGGCATTGCTCGATGATTCTTTGACAATTGCAGAAACTAATACCGTTATTGGTCTTAAAGTTGTTGATGAAGCAAAAGATTTAAGCCAGATGGTAAAAATAAGCGTAACAGACGGTTCTATCGTAAGACTTTCACCTGTTACAGTTGTTCACAGACGTGTAATCATGCCTGTTTCTGGTCAGGAATTGAGCGAGCTTTCTCTTGGTTCAAAAACTGCCATTACTGGTGATAATACTTTCTACATGGCAATTTGTGGAGACAAGAATGCTTCAAGCAACAGTGCCGTAAAGCTCTGCCTTCTCGATTCTGGTAACATGGAAATTCAGAAGGAAACTGTAGAAATTGTTGCAGATAATTCTGTTTTGGTAAGCGATGGAACAAACTATTACTGTGTAATTCAAGACGGAACAAAGTGGGTTGTAGGTAAGTACAATAAAGCTTTGACACTGCTTGTAAAGAGCCCTGTAGAAGTTGAAGCAAACACACCAATTACAGTTTCTCCAAAGGGTGTTGTTGTTACAGCAAGCAACGGAAAACTTGTTCTTCTTGACTTGAACACTCTCGATAAGAAATTCTAATTTTCATGGTCTATCAAAGACTTTGGGTTATATGACAAGATGCATCTTTCTTGGTTGATAGATG
>CAMVEQ010000076.1:0-15476 GCA_947166545.1 uncultured Treponema sp.
AAATCGGTAAGTGGATAAATGATACTTACAAGTTTTGAGTTATGTAATTTTGTAGGAACAGGATCATCATAAGAAGGATCTGAAGCTGTATAAGCCCATGAATTATTTACGCATGTCTGCTTAAACTTATCCATTGCATCAACAGGCACATAACCAGTAACCCATGCAAGTTTTATTTCAGAAGAAGAATCCTCTGTTTCTTCATCAGAGCCTTCATGACTCATTCCACTGTATACATTCTCAAACTCAATATCTTGAGCTAAATCATTTTTGTAAGATTTCAGAGTATCAAGGAATTTTTTATCATCAAGAAGCTCACTTTCTATTCGGGAAATTTCCTGCTTATATTTCAAGATATTTTCACGAATAGCATTTGTTGACAACTCTGGCATTGGAACAGCATAGGCTTCTGGAGGTAAATCAGAAGGACGTTCCAATACCTCAGAATCTGAAAGCAAAAGGAATCGAACAATCTTTGACCATCCATTAACCTTAATAGTTTTTACACCATCACCTATCAACGAATATTTGTCTTCTGGTATTTCATACAGATATACAAAAATTCCGTTTTCTGAAAGAGCAGCAATAGAGTCAGGATCAACATCACCCCATTTTGAAAGTCTTTCAAGTTCATTTGAACCTTGAGAAATACTATCAAGCAGAGACTTTTTTCGATCACTAAGAGCAACTATATTTGAAGCCATTTCAGAAGCTTCTTCCTTTTTAAGAGTTACCTGCTTTATAACTTTCTGCTTGGTAACTTTTATTTCTTCCAAAATAGAAATAGCTTTATCGGTTATTGCAGACGACTCTTTATAAGAAGATAAAACAGAACCAGAACCTTCAATAGCCTCAAGATGCACAACACCTGCTTTTCTAAGCTGTTTCAGAGACTCTTTTCTTGTAGAATCAAGTACAACAATTGAAACCTTTTTCATAGGTACAATCATTCTTCAGCCTCCTTACTGCTTACGCGCTCAAGCTTTCGCTTTGAAATCTTACTGCGTACAACTGCTGCAACCTGTTCATCACCAAGGAATACATTGATACGCTTGATGTTTGCCTTCGTTTCTGGAATTTTTACCTTTTCAAACAGATTAACACGCTGTGTTGTGGTTCTAAGTTCTTGAGAAAGTAATCGAACCTGCTCATCAAGAACCTCTGCCTGCAAATCAAGTTCCAAAGCTTTTTCCATTCGGTCTGCAGCCATATCTATCCATAAAGGTGTTCTATACAGATCATAATCTCCCCGACCAAAATCTGCACCTTCATAAATTGGAATTTTTACACCGGCTATATTACCCCAGCCCTTCTTGATATTTTTTACAGTTACCATGCCAGGCTTAAAGGCTTCTTTTTCACCAAAAACAGAAATCCATTTCTCAAAATCTTCTTCTAGAGATTTCTTTTGAGCACGAACCTCTTTGGCTTTTTCGTCTATAGTACGGATCTCAGACTGCAGCTGTTGTTTTTTGAGTGTAAGCGTAGGAAGATACCGCTGATACATTTTCAGAGAATCTTTCTGTGCTTTCAACTCGTTTTTTGTCAGCTTAATCTTTGCCATTCAGCATCCTCTTTTAGTTTGCAGGCCAGAACTGCTCTATAAGATCTGTTTTTAGTCCTGTTTCGTTTTTATCAAAACATTTAGACAAAATCTTCCAACCGTTATCCAAAGCTTCTTCCAATGGAATATTAACACTCAAATCCATCATCTGAGCTTCGAACAATTCACCATACTTTAAGAGTTTTTCATCCCAAGCACTCATATTAAAGCCCATACTCTTCTTTTCAAGAGTATCCTTATAAGATGCATAAAGACGAATCATACCATCCATAAGTGCACGATGATCTTTACGAGTCTTACCATTAACCTGCTGCTTAAGACGAGACAAAGAACCAAATGGTTCAATATGACCACCTTTAAGATAAAACTGACCTTCTGTAATATAACCTGTGTTATCAGGAACTGGATGAGTAACATCATCTCCTGGCATAGTTGTAACAGCAAGAATAGTAACAGAACCAGAATCTGAAAAGTCAACAGCTTTTTCATATCTAGCAGCCAACTGAGAATACAAATCTCCAGGATAACCACGGTTAGAAGGAACCTGTTCCTGTGTAATAGCAACTTCCTTCATAGAGTCAGCAAAGTTTGTCATATCTGTCAAAAGACAAAGAACATTTTTTCCCTGAAGTGCAAATTGTTCTGCAACTGCAAGTGACAAATCTGGAATTTTCATACATTCTACAGTTGGATCTGCAGCAGTATGTATAAACATAACAGTTTTACTTAAAGCTCCACCCTCTTCAAGAGTATTCTTGAAATAAAGGTAGTCATCATACTTTAATCCCATTCCACCAAGAACAATAACATCTACTTCAGCCTGCATAGCAATACGAGCCAAAAGCTGGTTATAAGGTTCTCCTGAAATTGAGAAAATAGGAAGCTTCTGCGAAACGACCAATGTATTGAAAATATCAATCATTGGAATTCCAGTTCGAATCATTCTTGTAGGAACAATTCGCTTTGAAGGGTTTACAGAAGGTCCTCCAATCTCAACAAGATTATCTACAAGTGCAGGACCATGGTCTCTAGGTTCTGCCGAACCATTAAAGATACGACCAAGAAGATTCTCACTAAATGAAACACGCATTTCCTGACCAAGGAAACGAATCTGATCATTTGTAGATACACCACGGCCACCTGCAAATACCTGCAGAGAAACCAAATCTCCGTCAATCTTATTTACTTCTGCCAAAGATTTACCAAATCGAGTAGTAATCTCTGCAAGCTCATTTAATTTTACACCTTTTGCACGAACAGTGATAACACTACCGTTAATACTTTCGATTTTGCTATAAACCTTATTCATTACTCACCGTCCTTGAGAAGTGCTTTTACTTCATCAGTTATCTGTGCATTTACAGAAGCAAGCAATTTATCAATTGATGCCTCATGAGTCTTAAATTCATCACTTTGGAATTTAGTATAGTTCATATCTGTAAATTCCTGACGTAATTTATTAAAGAATGCACGAGCCTCATCCTTTTCTTTTACATCAAATGTTGAACCCAAAACACCAACAATCTTTGCAAAAACATATTTCTGACGCTCAGGACTTGAAGCACCTTCAGTTTCATCAAATGAATCCTGCTGCATATAAACAGCATCGAGGAATTCACTTTTCAAATACACAATGAAGTCTGCAAGGGAAGTACCTTCTTCACCAACAACTTTCATCATCTGATTTACTTCAGAACCACGTCTATATAATGCTCTCGCATATTCTACCCTATCTTCACTCTGTACAGACTTATACTTTGACCATGAATCAAGTGGGTCAATAGCAGGATAACGACGGGCATCAGAACGCTCTCTTGAAAGACCATGGAATGCACCAACAACTTTTAAAGTTGCCTGAGTAACAGGTTCTTCAAAGTTACCACCAGCAGGAGAAACTGTACCACCAATTGTAACAGAACCAGTTTTTCCATCACGAAGTTTTACAATACCTGCACGTTCATAGAATGATGCAATTGTACTTTCAAGATATGCAGGGAAAGCTTCTTCTCCAGGAATTTCCTCCAAACGACCTGACATTTCACGCATAGCCTGAGCCCAACGAGAAGTTGAGTCCGCAAGCATAAGAACATTAAGACCCATCTGGCGATAATACTCTGCAAGAGTAACAGCTGTATAAACAGAAGCTTCACGAGATGCAACAGGCATTGAAGATGTATTACAAATGATAATTGTTCGCTCCATCAAAGAACGACCTGTACGAGGATCCTTTAATTCTGGGAATTCTGTCAAAGTTTCAACAACTTCACCTGCACGCTCTCCACAAGCAGCAACAATAACAATATCAACATCAGCATTACGGCTTGTAGTATGCTGAAGAACAGTCTTACCAGCACCGAAAGGACTAGGAATACAATAAGTACCACCCAAAGCTACAGGGAAGAATGTATCAATAAGACGAACCTTTGTAACCATAGGTTTTTCAGGACGAAGACGCTCTGCATAACAATTTACAGCTCTTTTTACAGGCCATTTAAAACTCATACAAATATCATGAGTTTTTCCTTTTTCATCTACAAGCGTTGCAATTGTATCATGAATTTTATAAGAACCAGATTTTACAATACTTTTTACAGTATATGTACCTAAGAAGCCATAAGGAACCTGAATTTTATGAGTAAATGGACCTTCAGGAACAGAACCAACTGCATCACCAGCCATTACCTTATCGCCAACCTGAGCAGAAGGAGTAAAATCCCATTCCTTTTTATCATCAAGAGCAGGAAGATAAACACCTCTTTCCAAAAAGTAACCAGAATGTTCAGCAAGAAGAGGAAGAGGATTCTGCAATCCATCATAAACCTGACCAAGAAGACCAGGTCCAATCTCAACACTTAACAAATCTCCAGTGAAAACTACAGTACAATCAGTTGAAATGCCCTTTGTCATTTCATAAATCTGCATCTGAGCTGTATTGCCACGGATACGAATAACTTCACCCTTTAAATTTTGATTACCAACTTTAACATAGCCTACTTCATTAAGGGCGACCTTACCGTCAAATTCAACAGAAACCATGTTTCCATTGACGGCAACAACCTTACCTTTTGTTTCAGTCATTTATTTTCTCCAAGAATATCTTCATAGATTTTATGATAAGAAGCCAAACCTTCATCCCGAGTAAACTTCTTCATCCTTTCTGTGAGCATAAGACGCAAACCATAACTAAACACAGCATCAACAGAAAAAGAATCCAACGGAGTAATTCTGTCTATAACACTAAGCCTATATTCATTCAAATACTGCTCAGCTGATAAAGGACTATCCATTCCTGTTGCAGTACGTGCAACCTGAACAATCTCTCCGTCAAATACAGCAGGAATATCTTTAGCATCTTTTTTCATTTTAAGCGCACGGAGCTGAGCAAGAGCAAAACGAAGATCCCGTTCCTTATTATACCAATAATCAAGGAATGCAGATCCCGTTGAAACTGTGTCCAAAGGAGGTTCCAATGAAAGAGAAGCAGCTATGCAGGCATTTTTCTCAGACATAAATCTCTGACATAAATCCTTATAGTACTCTATTGTAATCGGAAGCTTCGCAACACTGTCGTCTTCAGCTTTGAATGCGGGAAGTTGAGATACTAAATAATAGAGATGTTCCACTATTTCTTTTCCTTCTTTTCTTTAGCTGTAGAGGTTCTTTTTTTAGCAGCAGGCTTTTTTTCTTTTTCCTCTACAGCAGAAGCATCTTCTTCAACAGTATCAGTTGGAATACCAGCAGCGGCATTTTTCATTAATTCTGTTGTTTTTGGATTCAAATATGAACTGAACAATTCAGCAACGCTTTCAGCACTAAAATCATAGAAAGCACTTCCATCTTTTGCTCCAATTCTGAATCCTGAAGATAAAGAATCATCACTTTTCAACTCAAGACCTTTTGAAATATGAGATTTCAATGCAGTCTTCAAGCCAGACTCAAGAGCTTTCAAATCTTTAGAAGAAAGCAAAACAGACAAATCTTTTGTATCCGGAGTTGCAACCCAAGCCTTTACTGTTTCAGGAATAAGCTTTTTAAGCAAATCCTTATCATAAGCTTTTGCAATTCCATTACCAACAAGTGCAGAAAGTTCTTTATTAATACCATCACGGAAAGAGATAATCAAATTACGGCCGGCTTGAGTAATTGCGTCCTCACTGGCTTTTTCCATGCGGGCAGTTTCAACTTTTGCATTCTTTATGATGTTGTCAGCTTTTTCTTCAGCTTCACTGATAATTGAAGCTGCTTTTTTTTCTGCCTCAGCAATTATATTCTGAGCAGAATTTGTTGCACTGGCTACACCGTCTTTTCTAATCTTATCGATTAGTTCTTGTAACTGGACGTCCATTGTGACCTCTCTTAAAAAAAATTTTTCAAATTAAAATACAAATGCATATTGAGTAACCTGATGATATTCCTTATCAGGATAAACAATAGAAGAAGGAAAACTACTTTTATTTGGAGCATCAGGATATGCTTCTGTTTCAAGACATAATCCATCATGCTTATTATATATAAAACCGTTTTTCCCCTGTATATTATTAATAAAATTACCAGCGTAAAACTGTATGCCAGGTTTTGTAGTCTTAACAATCATTTTACGTCCACTTGCAGGATCTTCAACTTCTGCAGCCATACGCAATTTTCCATCATCCTTAAAATCATCGATACAGAAACAATGATCGTATCCTACACCAACCTTATCCAAATCAACACCAATTATTTTTTCTTTTGTAAAATCAAATGGAGTTCCAGATACATTTATAATTTTTCCAGTTGGAATAAGTTTATCATCAACTTCCAGATAATTTGAACAATACAGTTTCAATTTTTGATCAGCAACAGATCCGCCGTCATGTCCTTTGAGATTAAAATATGCATGATTAGTTATATTAATAGGAGTAGCTTTATCTGTAATGCCCCTATATTCTAATGTAATCTCATTATTTTCATTAAGGGTATATATTATAGAAAAATCAACATTGCCAGGAAATCCCTGTTCACCATCGCGACTTCTTTTTGTAAATTCAACACCTGCACCATAAGAAGTTTTAATTTTCCGAGCAGACCAAACTTCTTTATCCCATCTATCAAAACCACCATGCAGAGTGTTTATGCCATTATCATTCTTATCTAAAGTATAAGTCTTACCTTCAAGATTGAAAGATGCTCCCCCAATTCTATTTGCAAATCGACCCACTATTGCACCAAAGCTGGAAGTATTTGTAATAAAACCATCAAGCGTAGAAAATCCTAACGTAACATCTACATTCTTTTTCTTTTTATCAGGAACAATAATACTGGTTATTATACAACCATAGTCAGTAACGGAAAAACTCATTCGTCCGTTAGACACAGTATAAAGATGTACTTTTTTTCCATCTGACAAAAGTCCATAACGACTCTTTTTTACTTTTATGCCTACCATATTTTTAATTATACTTTGTTTTCATGAAAATTCAAGAATAATTTTCACTTCTTGAGTACTTTTTCCAGTTTCAGCAGCAATTTCTTCAACAGTGTATCCTAAATTCTTTAATTCATGAACTATAGTTTTAAAATCCTTTTTAGGTTTAACTAGTTCATCAGCAATACTTACAAAAGGAACTTCCTTAAGTTCATTCTTATGTTCAACTGTTGATGATTTTTGATTAATGTCAGAACCAGCAGAGATTTCTTCGGAAACAGACATAGGACTACCAGAATAAGACATTTGTTCTTTTTGGTAAGCGTGAACAGGAGAATATGCATTTGAAACAGATGGCTTTAAATCTGCATAGACTTTTTCCTCAAAACTCCTAGACCTTTCAACTTGCTCTGCTTCATTTTTTAGAAGTTCATTCTTTTTTACAATATTAATCTTATCCTGCAAAACTTGAATTTTATTGTCAGCTTCTGCTGAAATTAATTTCAAATCTTTTATTCTTTCATTAATAAGTTTTATATTTCTATCAGTAGCAGTATCAATCTGAATAAGAAGAGAATTTAGTTTCAATTTTACATTTTCAATTACTCCATCTGCCGAAAACATCTTCTTAAAATGTCTAAACAGGAAGCACCATGAAATAATATTTATAATATAAAGAATTACAATGAGAGCAACAGCCATTTTTGAAATATAAAATTATCCAGTTATATCTATAATTTTCCCAAGCATAGGATCTGTAAATTCATCAGTTTTTTGGACATCAGCTTCAGGATTTTCTTTTTTCTTCTTTGATCCAGAAT
This sequence comes from uncultured Treponema sp., assembly GCA_947166545.1. Taxonomy (GTDB): domain Bacteria; phylum Spirochaetota; class Spirochaetia; order Treponematales; family Treponemataceae; genus Treponema_D. The sequence continues at coordinate 7,790 of CAMVEQ010000076.1, forward strand.
ACATTTCCTGTCCTGCAGAACCACCCTGCTCAAGATTATTTTTTATTTTATTAGAATCAAGTTCTTTCTGAGCTGCATTCTGAACAATCTTAGATTTCTCAAGATTTTCAGCAGCAGCTTTATCTCTTCCGTGTTGATTAGCAAACTGAACACTATGGTTTTGAGAAGCATTAAATTTAGCTACGTTATCCATTTGAGAATAGATAACAGACAAATCAATTGGTTGAATAGCCATCAGGAGCTCCTACATCGCTTGTTACCTGAGACTGATCATACTTACCGCGTCGAACAAAATTATTTTCAAAATAGAATGAAACAGCCTTACAATCTGTTTTTATCTCATCTAATTCATCGCGTACATAAATTTTTGTACCAGCATAGACAGTTCCGCTAGCATTAACCCTACCGACAACTTTCAATTCCCTCAAGCGCTGCTGAATTGTATTGATTTCTTCTGTCATTGCATCACTCTTTTCAACAATTTCAGCTTTCTGCTCTTTAAACTTCATAAGAGCTTCTTCTTTTTCCTTTGGAATTGAACGTCTGATTTCCTTTTGATTTTCCAGAGTATTAATATTAAGGTCTATTTCATCCAACTCTTTTGCAAGTTCTGTCTGCTGAGTCTGAAGTTCCATAAGACGCTGCTTTGCCTCTGGGTCAAATCCAACTTCCAAAATAGTTTCTGCACCACCAGCAGGAGAACCAATATTCTTTGCAGAAATTTCTTCCGTTGCAAATAAATGACCGCCTATAATCTGAGCACGCTTTCCTTTCAACAATATCTTCTTCATTGCAGAAACATCAGCATTCATTATGTTATCATTAACAACGACATATTCTCCAGCAGTAACTTTTGTATTCTGAATAAAGCGAGCCCAAACAGATTTAGAAGTCTTTATTACACCTTCATCACGACCCATGACACCTTGAGATATAACAATATCCCCTTCTGCTTCAATCTTGCAGTTACCAACAGAGCCATAAACTTCAATATTTCCATCGGCTTTAATATCATAACCGTCTTCAACATTACCCTTAACAATAACTGTACCCATAAACGTAATGTTACCAGTCTTAATATTAACACCTGGAACTTCATAAACTTCTTCTACTGTTATCTTATTTCCGACAAGCATAACCTGACCATTCTTTTCTGCAAGAATAGTCCGTCCATCTTTGTCCATGACAACATTAGATCCAAGCATAATCTGGATATCTTTACCGTTCTTAGCTTCCAAATACTTACCAAATATAGTCTTTCCACCCTTACCGCGTTCTGCAAGTATTTTCTGAGCAAGACGCTGACCAGCAACAACATTCTGAATAAGATTGAGTTCCTTGAAGTTAACCTGACCGTTTTGAGTTTCTTTAAGACGCATTTTAGAAGTATCAGTTTCAAAATCGTAAGCAATATATGCATCATGACCATCAACAGGTTTAATAGCAGTAGCAACTTCATAAGGAGTATTGTAAACAGGATTGTCAACAAACTCTACGATTTTATCCATATCAATACCCGCAACAACACCCTGAGTCTGCAAAGCTTTCTTAATCATTTCTACAGATATTTCGCTACCACTAGTTGCAGGAGGCGTAACTGTAATAGTTGCATACATTTCATCTTTAGGAATATCAACAGCCATAGAAGCATCAGCAGCAGCAACATGTTTATAGCTACCGACAACTACATATTCTTCGTCAGATCCTTCCTTACAAAGTTTCTTTATAAGAGGTTCATCGATATCGGTTGTATCACTTCTCTTTGCAGCAGAAAGAACTTCGCCCTGAGAAACAGGAGCTCCAGCACCAATAGGGAGCAATACTTTGAGGAATATTTCGCTTCCAAAATGGCGAAGATAGAAGAGTCCATCTCTATCAACAATTTTATTTTCTTCAGCTGCCTGAGAAGCAGCCATTTCTTCTTGTTTTTTAGCTTCCATCTTTTTCTGAACAATAGATGGATTTTCATATATACGAAGTTTCCAAGGCTTTTTTGCAAGACCAGCAACCCCTTGAAAACCTTTTTCTTCTACTTCGTATTGAAGATTAGCAATTTTCGTCTCAAGCTGGACCGCTGCATCTTCCAAGCATTCTTCAATTGTATCCGCACGAACTACAACACTGTGTATTTCCTTATCAACTGAGAGTTTTTGTTCAAGATCTGCACGCAGTTTTTCCAGATTGATCATGTATTACACCTCTTTAAAAAATTCCCTTTCTTAAACTTGTCAATTTTGCTTTTAATCGAACATTTGCCTTTGAATGCAACTGACTTATACGGCTTTCGCTCACATTAAGTACCTGTCCAATTTCACGGAAAGTCAAGTCTTCATGATAGTAAAGAACTATAACCATTTTTTCATTATCAGGAAGTTCATTAATAGCCTGTATTATGACCTTTCTAATTTCTTCTCGCTCTACAATAACATCAGGATTAAGACTATTAGGAGCTTCAATATTATCACCTATAGACAAATGCTCACTATCATCCCCTGAATACCAGACATCATTTAAAGAAAGAATACTAGTTCCACTCACTTTCATGATGGTACTTTCATATTCACTTTCTGTCATGCCCATAGCTTGAGCAATTTCACTATCAGAAGCAGTTCGTCCTAATTTTGCTTCCAATTCAACAATAGTATCTTCTATTTCGCGAGATTTTTGACGTACAGAACGAGGAACCCAATCCAATTCTCGTAATTCATCAAAAATTGCACCACGAATACGAGTAACTGCATAAGTCTTAAATTTTACATTCTTTTCAGGGTCATATTTATTAATTGCATCCAATAACCCAAACTGACCGAAACCAACTAAATCATCAAATTCAACATTATCAGGCATTCCAGATGAAACCTTTCCTGCCACATATTTTACAAGAGGCATATATTGTCTGATAAATTTGTCACGAATAGCAGAAGATTTTGTCTTCTTGAATTCATGCCAGAGTTCATCTTCTGTTTTCTCGTCTAAATTTGACATTCTCCCACACCCTTTTATAAAAGTTACTCTTCTCTTTTTAATACTGTACGAATAGCTTTTGCTAATGTCTCCGTATCATGATCTTTAGCTTTTGTTCCATCTGCAAAAATGATACGGCCTTCATCAGAAGATTCCATTCCATCCTGTGCAAATTCACTATCTTCTATAACATCATCATCCAGATCTCCAGCATCTCCAAAACTATCCAAATCAGGAAGAGCATCTATCTCCTTCTTTTCAGCAACTCGCTCAGCCCTTCTTGCAGCAACAGCTGGAGAAACGTTATCTGCAACAGAAGTTTTTGTATTTTCAGGAGTTACATTTTCAACAACAGGAGAAGATTCTGATGATGCCATATTTGCCAAAGGTACAGGCTTAAAAGAAGCTTTTTCAGCATCAGCCTTAACTGCAGGTTGAGAAGAAGAAACAGGAACTTCAGCAACCTGTTCTACAACAGGATCCTTTACTAAAGGTTTTGCAGTATCAGAAACTTCATTTTTACTTTGCCTTACACTTTTTGTATCCGAGTCAGACAACTTAAACCGATTATTTGCAACAGAAAAAGCAAGTGAATCTCCGTCATCTGTTAATTCCGCATCATCAATAGTTATGTCAACTTTGCTTCCTAAGCGAGAATCACTCTTAGGAACATCAGAAACAAAATCTATCGAAGAACCATCATTAAGAAACTTTTCATATACAAAATCTATAACTACAGCACCTGCTGCAAAAATAACAGCAAAGATAAAACCACGTAAAAAAGCCGTTCCAAATCTATGATTAACAACAATACTTATAAAAAAGGATAAAGTAAATCCAAATACTGCTGGAACAACAATATTTTTCAATTTCATTTATATCCTCCTCCATTATTCTAACTATTCTATGGTACGGCAAAAATCCTTTATGGTCAAGTTAAACAATCATTTTCAGTGCTTTTTTCTTCCAGCTACGAATTTCTGAAGGAAATTATTCACTCCAGAATTCGTACTCAATTCAGTTTTTTCAATTCTACCAACAATATGAGTAAGACAAACAGAAGGTTTTGAAGTTGGATTTACAATCATGAAAGGTTTCTGTCTAATAACAGAAGCCTGAACAACAGGATCTTCATAAATAAAACCAATATAATCAACCTTATAATTAAGAAACTGACCTACAATCGTAATAATACGTTCAGAAATACGTTTTCCTTCATCAGCAGAATGAACTCTGTTAACAAGCAGGCGTAAATTCAACTCCTGATTTACAAGTTCCGTTGTAATTATCTTGATTACACCATAAGCATCAGTAATTGCAGTAGGCTCAGGAGTTGTAACAATATAAACTTCATCTGCAGCAGCAATAAATTGAAGAACATTATTAGCAATACCAGCACCAGTATCAATGATAATGATATCAGCATCCCCTAATGAAGCGAATTCATTAGCAAACTTATTTAAATCTTCTTTTGAAAGATTTGCAAGCTTAGAAAAGCCATTTGCACCAGCAATAAAACGAATTCCATATTCAGTGTCCAAAATGATTTCACTCATTTTTTTCTGACCGTTTATTACCTGCATAAGATTATACTGAGGAACAATATTCAAGAGAACGTTGACATTTGCCATACCCATATCGCCATCAATAAGAATAACTCTCTTTCCAAGTTGGGCATACGTAATTGCCATATTAATTGCAATATTAGTTTTTCCAACTCCACCTTTTCCACTTGTAATGGCAATAATTCTCGTTTTATGCTCTGCTGACTCATTCTTCATAAAAGCTCGAAGTTCACTCATCTGTTCTTCCATTTATTGTTCCTCTGCTGTTTCGTTTGAAAATTTTTGTAAAATGCGATTTTCATCCACATCAAATCCATCTAAGGTCTTTAAAAAATATAAAGGCGAAGCAGGTTCAAGCGTATTCAAAACTTCCTGCCCTGTCGTTATCCAAGAAATAGATTTTCCTTTTTCGTATAGTACGCTCAAAATATTACCGTAACTTGATGTTTCATCACACTTAGTAATAATTACAGACCTAAAATCAAACTGCTCATAATTTCTAAAGATTTTTTCCAAATCGCGAGTTTTTGTTGTTGCACTTACAGCAAGAAAAATATCAGCATGCATTTTAGGAATATCAAACATCTTAACCAAGCCTGCTATATTTTTATTGTCATTTGTACTAAAACCACTCGTATCAATGAAAATATATTTAACCTTAGGATCATTATATTGCCTGTATAACAGTTCCAAATCATCTTTATTTCCTGCTTTTTCAACAGAAACATCCAGAGCCTCACCATAATGTTCCAATTGCTCTGCTGCTGCCACACGCATATTATCAATAGTAATCATGTGCATGATAGGTTCCTGACCTTTAGGCACATTATTTTTTCTGGAAATATATTTTACCTTAGAAGCCATTTTTGCAATTGTTGTAGTTTTGCCAACACCTGTAGGACCTACAATTACAATAACATGAGGCCCTTTTCCTTTATATTTTCCAGCAATCTTTATATTTTCACCTATCCAATCAACAACAGTATCCTTAACAAGATTAAAATCATCAAGTTCATCAATAGAAAACTCTTTACGGATTTTAGTCTTTATCTCTTCTATATAAAAATCACTGAATTCATTCTGCTCTAATAATTTTTCAAGCTTTACAATAGTAGGATGTTCTTCTTTTTGAGTAGTTTTCTGAGACAAAGTATCCAGCTTATCTTTTATTTCTTCAAGCTGTTTATTCATCTGAGCATTACTTAGTAAATCTTTTATTGCAGTTTTAGAAGGAGAATCGATCTGCTGTTTTAAGATGTTATCCCTAGAAGTCGCAAAATCTTCACGAACAGGAGCAGAGACTCCAATTTTATTCATACCCAATTGAGTTCCACCATAGCTTCCCTGACTTCCCCGATAATAATCCGTTGTTCTAGGAACGGCAACAGAGTTTTTTGTAATATAAGTTGCCTCCACTACAGGTTTTGGAGACAGAATACCAAAAAATCTTGGTTGCATAACGACCCTGTAATCTACAATCTCATAATCAGTATTAAACTGTTTATAAAGCTGTGCCTTACATTCATCTAAAGTAGAAGCCGTTATTTTTAACTGTATAGGAGTAGATGAAACTGGCTGATTATAAAATCTGTTATTAGACATCGATATCTCCAATAGTTTCTACTTTTATATCACTACCAGCAGCCATTACTTCACTTATTGAAATAACAACCAATCCAGGAATTTCCCTTTCAGTTGAAGACTTAACCAGCTGACGAACCTCATCAACACACAAAACAATAGGCAAATAATTTCTATCCCTTACAGCAGCAATAGAAGAACTCATAACCTCAATATACTTTCTTCCATCTACAGGATCGAAACCGACAAAAGGTTTCTGTCCAGGTATTTCTCCCTTATGATCCAAGATTTTTTCTGATAGAGACTGAGACAATCTTAAAACATGCAAGACTTTCTGATCATCAGCATATTGTAAACAAATCTGTGCACCAAGAGCCTGACGAACTTTTTCTGTAAGGAAATAAGGATCCCTTGTAAGAGGTGCAAAGTTTGCAAGAGTTTCAAGAATCGTAACCATATTCCTAATGCTGACCTGTTCAGAAAGAAGATTTTTAAGAACAGCTTCAATTTCACCATAGGTATATTTATGTTCGCCAGAAAGAACTTCATCAACAACAACAGGATTAGTTTCTTTAATTTTAGAAATAATAGTACTAACTTCCTGTCTTGTAAGAATTTCTGCAGCATGTTTCTTTATAATTTCAGTCAAGTGAGTAGCAATAATAGTAGGAGGATCAATAACTGCATAGCCAGCCTTTTCTGCTTCAACACGTCTGTCTTCAGGAATCCACAAAGCTTCCATGCCAAATGCAGGATCGTGAGTACGTTCACCCCTTAATTCCTTATCCTTAGGAACATTACCAGTATTAAGACACATGTAATATCCAAGCTTTAGGCGTGCTCGTCCAACTTCAATACCACGAATCTTAAATGAATATTCTTCAGAATCAATGGCCATACTGTCACGAATACGGATTGGAGGAACTACAAGACCAAGATCCAAAGCCTGCTCTTTTCTAATTCTTGTAACACGCTCGAGAAGCTCAGCACCTTTTTCCTTATCAACCAAAGGTACAAGCGTATAACCAAGTTCCAGAGAAAGAGGTGGCAATGTTGCAACAGGAGACATTTCTTCGCCAGAAGCTCCAGAAGCACCTGTTTTTCCACCAGTTGCAGCCTGAGTTGTCAATTCTTTTTCAGCTTTTTTCTGCATAAGACTTGACTGACGAATGCCAATATAAATAAACAAAATTCCCACAGGAATAAGAACAACAGCCGAACCATTATGGAATGCAATTCCCATGACAACCAAAGCAATTCCAACAATAAGATAAGCAGTTCCGTCTACATTGAAGTTCTTCTTCAACTGGTCGCCAATAACTTCTTCTGCACTACCACCAGTAACAAGAATACCTGTTGCAAATGACAACATAAGTGCAGGAAGCTGAGACATAAGGCCATCACCAATAGTCAGCTTTACATAACTTTCCAGAGCGTCATTAAACTTCATGCCACCCCATACCATGCCAATAATAAAGCCACCTATCAAATTCAAAGCAGTAATAAATATACCAGCCTTAACATTTCCACTAACAAACTTTGAAGCTCCATCCATAGCGGAATAAAAGTCAACTTCC
>CAMVEQ010000077.1:0-15459 GCA_947166545.1 uncultured Treponema sp.
TGAATTATCCAAATAGTTACCTATAGGATTTCTAAATATCGCATCTTCTGTATCTGAAGTTGAAGATAATCCATATTTCAAGGAATTCTGCAATACATTAACTCTAATAGAGAATATATCAAAATTAAACAAATCACGCAATGAGTTCTCCATTTTTCTTAGAACAGTTATATGCATTCCATAATCAAGGCCTGAAAGGAAGAAACTACCTATATCAGAAGAATCACCTGTCGCAATCTGACCAAGCATGGCCATTATCTGAGCTTCAGAACGAGCTGGAATAGAATAAACTCTTCCTCTAAAGTTTGCAAGAGGTTGATTTTCAGCAGAAAGTACGATTGTTACAGGAATATTGTTTTCATCGCGTTCACGAGTTTCTGCATTTAACGTAATAAAAGGATTAAATCCGTTCTGAGACTCATTTAACGTAATGCGACCGTCTTTTATATAGAAGTTTCTTGTCAAATATGTAATCTGACCACCCCTAAGGGCAACATCACTCTTAAGATTCCATACACCTTTTCCACTATCAAGATCAAAATGAAATTTGGTATTCGGAGTAACTAATGCACGCAAGAATGGATTTATGACAATATTAACCTTACGGCCCATAACGGCATCAATATTAATTACAACATCCATGGTTCGTGTTAACGAAGTAAAGAAGCTTTCCCTATCTTCATCCACAGGCTTTTTTGATTTATCATTATTAAATGGAAGCATTCCATTCAAAAGATGAAGATCTGCATTATTCAAGCTACCGTTAACATTCATAGTCAGAACTCTTCCTTCATAAGAAAGAGCAAACTTTGCCCCTGCGTTTCCCTGAATGCCAACATTAGGAACATTCATATTTAAAGGCAAAACATCATCATCTAAAGTTCTGGCATTCAGTTTAAATGAAGAAACCCCCCATCTATCCAATACAAGCATAGCAGAGGTAGAAACCCAGTTGCCAGCCACTTGAAATTTACTTTCTGTTACTTCCAATTGATTATCGTCAAGCGTAATCAACAGATTTTTCGTTCTCATGTGTTGAGGAATGGCCAACGGAAGACTGAATTCAAAATTACGGGCAAGCAAGGCACCATCTAAAGTAGGATCACTTGTAAGGCCTGTAACATAGACACGTCCAGAAAGAATGCCGTCATAAACAGCAAAAAAGTCAGTATTTACAAGTTCCTTAAACTGTGCAAAATTACAGAAAATATCACTTACAGTTAAATCAATCTTTCCCTTACGGATTAAACCATTTGCATTACCATGCAAAGGCTTATCAGATGGAATATTACAATTAAATGTACCTTCCTTTAATACATAACTACCTTTTACTCCCATAGATTCATCAGAAGCAAAAGTAATCAGCTTTCCGTCTTTTTTTACTTCCGCATGAACAGGAATGCTACCGTTTATGAGCCCCTTTGCAGTAACAGAAGAATCACCTGTAATAAGGAATTTATTAGGAATATATCTTTTCTTTCCATTAGGCTTTACACTACTTTCGTCCATATTGCTCATTACAATATCAAGAGGAATATTAATAATTCTTCCACCTAAAACAGAAATAGAAAGATCCCCAGTTGCAGTTGCATTAAAATCTTTTATATTAAAACTACCCTTTACATCCCTAAGTTTAAAATTTCCCCATGACAATTTAAAATCAGGAACAGACACAGCCCCCTCAATCAATTCTGCCTTTCCATTTACAATTACAGGTTTTGTTCCATATTGAGCCGAAAGACTGTCTACAGTAATAGAAACATAAGGATTTTCCAAAGTTCCACTTGCAATTACAGTTCCATTAAAAGTATCATCCGCATACTGTTTAGGAATCATACGTATAAGTGGAAAATTCTTTATTTGAGTTATGGCATTAAAATAGCAATCTTTGAATAAAGTTTCTTTTGACAGTTTCTTTTGTAAAGGATTAGAGAATGTACCATCAATAGAGAACACTTCAGACGTAAGTTCATTTCCAGTAGCAATTGACATATTTATAGTATTCAAAATGCCTTCATTAATATTCCAGCGGATATATCCAGAACCAGAAGATGAAGTAGAAACATCTGAAAAATTAATTGCACTTAATACAAGCCCTTCAGGATCTACACTGCCCATAAAAGTCAGTTTTGGAGACCTGTTCAATCTATGTTCCTCAAGTTCAATCTGAAGACTTGTAATCTTAACAAGAAAATCTTTTACAGATTTGCAAGAAAATTCTGTTTCGGTTGAAATCTTAAAAAGTAAATTAGAAACAGCCACTGGCAAAGAAGCTATTTTTGCAGTTCCATTCACACCCTTTTCAAGATTTGCAATAATATCAATTCCATACGAACCCTGAACATTAAGCCATTTTCCTATGGTATATACACCATTGAAATTATAAGGAACATTATTAATCTCAAAAGAAGAATTAAAAGTTGCCTGCCTGTCTTCTGGCGAAATGTCAAAGCCCAATTTTGCCTGAACCGTATGCTTTCCGAATATTATGTTAAAATCTGAAATCTGAACAGAACGTTCATTTCCCTCAAATGCAAAAAAAGCCATCTGCTTGTTTTTACGAGTATTTGCAAGAAGAGCAAACGGAGCATTAAAAGTAATTCCTTTAAAATCCGTAGAAAAAGAAATTTCATCACTAGTAATGTATGGAGCAAGTTTTTCTGCAGCATTCTTTATTTTCTGCTGTTTTTCTTCTTTTGCGAAAAAAGCAGCAGCATAGGCAACAGAATCAAGAAACAGACTATCAATAGAAATAGTTGCAGAAAGATTTTTGTTTTTGCCAGTAATATATGTACCTGAAATCTTAAGTTCCGCAGGCTTTTCATATTCCGAGTGGGAATAATCGCTCATTTCAAAAGTAAAAGGAATCTTACCCTTTGATGGAATAGCAGTCGCTTCAATCGCCGTAAATTTCTGCTTTCCTAAATATAATTGAGGAATAAATGCCTGAATTTTTCTGTTTTGTGCTTCCAGATAAATTTCCCCAGAAAGATTATTGCCATTAGGAAGTGTACATCGGTTAACCGTCACAACGCCAGAAGGTTTATGAGAACCAATATCATAAATACCGCTTGCATAGCCGTCAATAAAAGAACCTTTGGCTGTTAATGATTGAATTTTTAACCTTGAATTGTCCCCAAATGCAGAAAAATTAATGCGTTCTCCACCCTTCAAAATACTTTCAGGAACAGAAATTCCTCCAGTTCCATTCCAGGAATATGTTTTTTTACCAAAATTAGACTTTACGTAGCCTTCAAAAGAAACTGCAGAATTAAGTAAATCCTTTAGCTTTTTATTTGAAACACGGAATTTTACAACATTCGGAATAATTAAATCTTTTATATCTAAATCCGCTGAAAAATCTTTAGAAGCAAAATCATATCTGGCAAAAATTTTATAAGGCTGGCTCTGCTGGGTAGAACGAGCATAAAAACATTTATTCCTATAATGAATAAGAAACTGAGTTTTATAAACCGTAATATCAGCTTTTGGGTACTGATCAAAAGAAATAATCATTGAACTGCCAGAAAAACCGTTTACAAGCTTTCCAGTAAAATTAAATCGAGCCCCAGCAGTTTTTGTCTTATATGAAGATATAACAGCAAAAATATATCCCGAAGAACAATTTAAGGAAATATTACCATCCCACTGTTTTAAAAGATTGAGCTTATTTATTTTTAAAGAAACACTTTTATTTAAATCATTATAAAGTACAGAAATGTCTTTTATCAGAATATCAGCAGGAAGAACTGACATAACTTTTTTTATAAAAGATTTCTGTTCTTCCGTCATGTTTTTTTCAGTATCTGTTTCAATTGCAATTTCTTGAGCAATTTCATCTGTAGACGTCTTGTTTTTCAGCTTGTCCAAAATAAAAGCGTATCGGTTTTTATCAAATTGAAACTGAACACCAGAAATAGTAACCCTTGAAAAAATGTGCTCTATATCTTTTTTCAAAGCCTTTATAATATTATATGAAACAGAAAGCTTTTTTATATATAAAATTTCATCGCCCGTAGAAATTTCAAACACCCTAATATTTTTTACAGTAATACCAGTCAAAATAGAAGGCGATAAAGAATCATAGGAAATGCTTAAATTTGTTTTTTCAGAAAACTCTGAAAGGAATTCTGATTCAGCCTGATGCATCAAAGAATCTATAGTTCTATAAATAGGTGCCATTACATACAGACTTAAAAGCAATATAATGAGGAAAACACAAACACCTATAGCGGACTTAACAAATCTTGATTTCATGAGGTAAAAAATTCTATACTAGAGCACTGAAAACATTACTATAATACTGAAAACAAATAAAAAATAGAAGGGTTTCATGATTTTAAATAATTTTATCGTATTTGAAGGAATTGACGGAGCTGGAACATCAACACAAATTGAAATGCTAAAAAAAAGACCAGAAGCATCTAACTTTCTGTTTACGGCAGAACCGACAAAAGCACCAACAGGACAATATTTAAGAAAAATTTTAAAAGGAGACATAAAAGTTTCAAACGAAACATCAGCATATCTCTTTGCAGCAGACAGAAATGAACACATAAACGGAGAGCTTTGCACAGAAGACAACAACCTCATAACAGGTGTTGCAAAGGCAAACAGTTCAGGACACATAATTGTGAGCGACCGCTATTTTTTTTCAAGCCTTGCCTATCAAAGCATATCCTGCAATCCAGAAGTTTCCCGTACAGTAAATTCCTTTTTCCCATTACCAGCACTGCTGTTTTATTTTGACATTACTCCATCTGTATCACTAAGTCGCATAAATGAACGAGACTATAAAGAAATTTTTGAAAAAGAAGACTTCTTAAATAAGACCGTCACAGCCTATAAATCAATATTAAAGGAATACGAAAATCCTGAAAAAAATCAAGGCATGAAAATTGTAATCATTGATGCAACAGCAAAAAAGAATGATATAAGCAACTTAATATGGAAAGAAATACAAAATTCAATAAAAATGCCGATAATCTAACCGTGAAACGAAAATTTCTATTTTTTTTAGTACTTATCTCATTAATTATCCCATTAAACGTAAATGCTTACGTTGTAAAATATAAGGAAGATTATTATAAATTATTCCATGTCCATTATGCACAAGCCTCAGATGACTGCATAGAAAACATTTACTGGCTTGAAAAGGCCGTAAATGCCGATTTTGCAAATCCCCTGTATGCAATAGCAAAAATTGAAACAGAAAAACAGTGGGAAAAATACAGGTTCCTGTTTCAGATGCATTTAAACCTGAAACTCATAGAACAGCATCTGCGACTTGGACGTATATATGACAAAAAAGCAGCTTATTTTTACGATGCCCCATGGAAAGATGAATACCTCAGAAATCTAGAAAAAGCAAAAACATGCTACGAAGCTGGATATTACTACTGGAAAGAGGCTCAATTGTGGGCAGAAAAAGCAAATATCTCGCAATTCAACTTCCTGTACATTACAGATTTACAGAACTGGGAAGACGAACGTGAAAGAATTGTCACAGGAGAGTTGGATTATAAGAAAATGCTGGACAGAGAACTTGCAAGATTAAACAAAGTTATTGACGACCTCGTTGCAATGGATAAAAAAACATATTAAAATGGCTTTATGATAAAGCCACAAGATACAGTAGAATTATGGTATCCTGAAAATTCAGGATTTACAAAATCAGATATAAATTTCTTTACAGGAACACCAGATTTAGTCTCATTTTTTTTCCCTTCACAGGAAAATGAATGTAGACTATTTGTAACAGATAAAACCATTGCAGCTCTGCCACCAGTAAAACAATTCATTGACTATGTAAATAATAAAAAAGACGGCAAAAATGTAATTATTGAGTTGGAACCAGGAGAATCTGCAAAAACAATACAAAGTGTTTTAACTATAGTAAAAACAGCCTTAGACAACAATTTTACACGACAAGCTCTTTTTGTTGGAATAGGAGGCGGAGTCATCTGTGATATGACAGGCTTTGCAGCTTCAATGTTCAAAAGAGGTGTACAAGTTCAGTTTGTTCCAACAACCCTTCTAGCCAATGTTGACGCATCAATTGGTGGAAAAACAGGTTGTGACTTTGAAAATTATAAGAATATGATCGGTGCTTTTTACCCAGCCCAGTCTGTAAACATCTGGAGCGATTTCATTCAAAGTTTACCAGAAAAAGAATACATTTCAGGACTTGGGGAAGCCATAAAAACAGCATTTCTTTTTTCACCTGCACTGTGCGATATTTTTGCAAATCAAAAAGACAAAGTACTAAAACGAGATAAAAATACACTTTCAACAATAATAAAAGAATGTGCAAAAGCAAAAGCTTCTATAGTGCACACAGATTTTAAAGAAAAGGCAGAACGAGCATATCTTAATTACGGACATACTTTCGGACATGCCCTTGAAACAATTGCCGGACTTGGAAAAATCACGCACGGAGAAGGTGTTGCCTGGGGCATGGGACGAGCCTTAGACTTGGCAGTAAACGAAGGACTATGTACTAACGAGTTTGCACAAAACAACAAGAAGCTTTTGGCATTGTATGGATATGATATGAATCCAATGCCAAAAATCATGACAGATAAATGTAGTCAGGAAGAATTCAGCAAAAAGATTCTTGAAGCAATGAAAAAGGACAAGAAGAACATTTCAACATCTACAGTAAGGGTAACGCTTCAGAAAGATTACTGCCAGACAATTATGAAAGAAGTTTCTGATTCTTCCATTCTGGAGGTACTACAGTGAGCAGTGCGGTAAAAAAAGAACACTACTTTGACTGGGCAGCAACAGCACCTTTAGACGAACAAATTGCAAAAGAAGCTCTTGACTATGCCCTTGCCCACTGGGGAAACCCTTCCAGCATACATGCTGCAGGTACAGACGCACGTACCGCACTTGAAGACTGCAGGAAACGATGTGCAAAAGTACTTGAAGTAAAGGATAAAGAAGTATTCTTTACATCAGGAGGAACAGAAAGCGACCACATTCCCCTACTCTCAGTCCTTACGCGTCCTCAAAAAGGAAGCATTATTGTAAGCGCAATAGAACATCCAGCCCTACGCGAAATGTCAAAAATGCTTAATAACTGCGGATGGAAAGTCATAACGGTAAAACCCGATAAAAACGGTTTTGTTTCGGCAGAAAACATACTAAATGCATTACAGGATGATACCGTCTTTGTAACAGTAATGGCTGTAAACAACGAGACTGGAGCAGTCCAGCCAATATATGAAATTGCAGATGCCCTTATGGAAGTTGGAAAGGGAAAAAGAAAACCGTTCTTTCATGTAGACTGTGTTCAGGCAGCCGGAAAGATTCCGCTGAACCTTTCCTACAAAGGCATAGACTCCGCCGCATTGAGTGCACACAAAATATGTGGACCAAGAGGAATAGGTCTTCTGTATCTGTCAAAGGAAATTACAGCTTTTCTGCGTGGTGGTGGACAAGAAAAGAACATAAGGAGCGGAACAGAAAACCTTTTTGGAGCCGCTGCTTTTGCTTCATGCCTTGAAAAATACTTTATTAATTCTACAAATACAGCCATGCAGGAACGCTATAAAAAGCAGATTGAATATACTTCTGATTTTATAAAACAACTTAAATCTATTGACGGCTGTACGATAATTCCACATGGACGTGCAGAAGATATTAGTGATGAAAAATTTTCTCCATGGGTAGTCCAGGCTGCATTCAAAGGCATTCCCGGTCAGGTAATGGAGAGGGCTTTAAGTGCAGAAGGCTTTTACATTTCTACAGGCAGTGCCTGCTCAGCAGGACATCATGAGCGACCAATTTTAGACAGCATGAATGTATCCGCTGCAGAAAAGGAAAGCGCCGTCCGATTCAGCTTTGGCGAAGCAACTACAAAGCAGTCAATGGACGAGCTTATAGAAGCTGTAAGAGAAATAAGCTCAAGGTTTTCGCATCCGTGAAATATTCCAATTCGGATAAACCTCTAAAATGATAAAGATGCAGTTATAAATTATAAACCAATCTTGGTTTATTGGCAAAATTATCACGGCCAGTGGCCATAATCATCACGGCCAGTGGCCATAATCATTACGGCCAGTGCGCATAATCATTATGGCCAGTGGGCAAACTTAGTCTGGCCAGTGGGGAAACTCAGCTTGGCCACTGGGGAAACTCAGCTTGGCCACTGGGGAAACTCAGCTTGACCACTGGAGAATACAAAAATCAATGCTATTTTTTAAGTTTACTACTTGAACTAAGTTTTAAAACGTGATATTTTCAAAGAGTAGACTAATCTCTAAGTTAAATGTACTTATATAAAATCCAATTACATTATTAAGGAAGGACTTTATGGGAATACGTGGTGAACTTTATACCAATCAGGTAAATTTGGACAACCGTTCTTATTTTTTCAATGTAAAAGAAAATCGTAACGGCGATGTATTTCTTCAGATTGTCGAAAGCAAAATAAAAGATGGGGAAGATGACCGCCGTGCAATTGTTGTTTTTGCAGATGACATGCAGCAGTTTTTAGGTGGAATGGAATCTTCACTCAATTTTATTGATAAAGACAGAAAAGAAAAGGCAAAAGCCCGTGCTGCAAAAAAAGCTGAAAGAGAAGCCCGCTTTGGAGCAGGTGCAAAAGACGGTGAAGAGCGTGCAAGCGGCAAAAAGATTTACCGCAGAAAAGGAGAAAGCCGTCTCGTAGCAGAAAAAAAAGCAGAAAGAACTGATGACGGAATTAAGCGCACAGGTAAAGTAATTCACGTTACATCTAAAAGACCTGTTACAGAAGAATAATCACATCAGTTATTAAATCTTAAATGACAGCCTTTGTATCGGCGAAGGGCCAATTTCCTTACACACAAGTTTGTGCTGTTTGGTAGGATAGCCCTTATGTTTTGCATATCCATACTGAGGATACAGGCTGTCATATTCTACCATAATTTTATCGCGGCAAGTTTTTGCAAGAATGCTTGCCGCCATTACTGCAGGATATTTTCCATCCGCCTTAACTTCACTTTTTACATCACACGAAATATCAGGACAAAACGTACCGTCTGTAATTGCAGATAAATCATTTTCTTGTATTAATGCAATATTCTTACTTTTACACCACTCTGGCAATTTTTTTAACATTTCATAATACGCTCTTTTCATAGCTAAAAGACTTGCCTGCAAAATATTAAGTTTATCTATTTCGTAATGTTCTGCAAGTCCTATTCCCCAACAAGCTTTTTCTTTAATAATGTTTTCCGCGTAAAGTCTTTTTTTTTCTGAAAGTTTCTTACTGTCGTTAAGAATTTCAACAGGAAAATCTTCTGGTAAAAGAACACAACCTGCAGAAACAGGACCAGCTAAAGGTCCTCTGCCAGCTTCATCAAGACCAATAATATATTTATTCATAATCAAAGCCCGTATAAAATTGTATTATCATGCGATTCATCTATTGTATCTGCATCTTTCCATATAGCTTCAACACCATGATTTTTTATAGTAGCCTCCAAAGAAGCCTGAAAGGTGTTATACTCCAAAACCAGATGACTTCTTATACATTCCAAAGAGCGCCCAATGCGTGCAGTAATATCAGTAACAGCATCATTCATTGAGCAAGAAGAATCCGCAAGACTTACATTAACACAAGTGTGAGCAACGGCAACCGCCCGTAAATTACATGCAGTAACAGATGAATCAACAGCCTTTACATTACATGCATAAGACGAAGCGTGAACAATAAGACTTGTATCATCAAGTTTTACAGCTGCACTCAAACTATCTATAAGAATTCCATCTGAAGCAAAAAGCGCAGAAATTTGGCATCCGTCAAAAATAATCGTTCCATCCGTAACATGAATAAAATCTTTATCAGATTTATAAGAAGATTTTTTTGATATTGAACAATTTTTTACAGAAACGCAGGCATTTTCTACAGACAAAATTGTATTTTCTGAAAATATAAGATTACTGTTTTTACCAATAATGTCGCAGTCAGACGTTAAAGTAATAGAATCTTCTACAGTGACATTACCTATAATATGCAACCTCATGTGAGACATTTCATTCATTGCAAGGACAGCTTCTTCCAGAGTCGCAAACGGATGCACATAACTTCCGTCTCGTTCTTCAGAATTCAACACTAGAGGATTTAAATAAAAGTTATGTTCATCCACAACAATAGAAAATTCTGTAAGTTCACTTTGATTTCCTGCCCTATCCATTGCATAAGCCAGAATTTTATAAAATGTAGGATTTTCAGAAACAGAAGAAAGAATAACCCTACCTTTTAAAAATTCTTTAAATTCTCCAGTACGAACATCTGCAAACCTAGGCTCCATGTTTATAATGTCTTCTGCATCGAATTCAATTGGTTCACTTATAGAATAAAAAACAGAAGCTCCATCTTCAACATCTGCAGTAAGCACAGTTTGATTTTTTCTATATGATGAAAGTTCTGGAGGAAGAGGTGCTAATCGGTCAACAAAAAAAGGCTGTTGCAAAGCTCCCTGATACACTCCATCGTAATAAACACCGGCAGAAAAATAAGAAGTCAATTCTTCGCCACTAAAAGCATCTATTGTAATAGAATCATACAGGCCTTCGGTAATTCTTATTAATGAAAGATTTTGAGGAATCTTACCCATTTTATAATTTATGCTGTTACCAATATCATTAGGAGCAGGCATTAATGAAAAAGTAACCTGTCCATACGGTTCAACAGAACTTACAAGTTGCGGCATAGGTGGCAATGTGTAGGAATAAATTTCTTCATTTTCATTATCAGAATTTTTTTTCCATCTAAGAGTATGGACTGACAACCTGTCAACTATAAAAGGAGACAAATCACTTACCCATGGACCATTATCCACAGAATAAACATATTTAGCCGATGTAAAACTAATTATGTTCCAGTTTTCAATTGCAAACGGAACATTTTTTGAATGGAGTGAACTCCCCTGTTGCGGAATTACATGCAGGACAAAATGAAGATACGTTGAACCATCAGTCACGGTAAAAGGAACGAATCTTTCAACATTATTTTTTTCTGAAATATGCAAATCTTTTCCAGAGAATATACGTTCTTCATTTCCATCAATATAATAATTAAATGATTCTGGAATTGAAAAAACAGTTCCACTTACATAACGTTTTAAAGGATGCGCAATAATGTCCTGTATAAATAAAGTGGAATTTTCAGAACCAGCAATAGCAGAATCTTTTACAGTATATGCAACAGAAAAATCTTTACGCTCGCCATTTCCATCAACGGCAGTAATGCGTAAAGATACATTGCCCTTCTGTTCCAGAACAATAGGACCATCATAGGCAAAACCAAAACGAAGGGGATCAATTCCTGTTAAAGAATAATATATTTCTGTACCATCTTCTATATTAAGAACCAACGGTTGTGGATTATTCCATGTCCCTGCAACAGGACTAATTATATCCTGTTCAGAAAATGCATATACAAAACCGAGGTTCAGTAACAAAAATATTATAGAAGACAGTATTTTCCGCATATTTATTTCTTAAAAATAGGCTCCAATACAGGTCTTAATTCAGGATATGGTTTATAATAATTTGTTTCAAGTTCTTCCTGTGTAAGTCCCACCATTTCATGACTACAATAATTTATCCAGTTATTCTGATCTGAAGTTTCTATAAGGAATTTTCGAGAATAATAATCTGGCTGAATTGGAAGCTGACGTTTCCAAGTGTAAACTTTATAGTCGTGAACAGCAACTTTTATATTTTCCCTTGGAATTCCTTTTTCTAATAATACCCCTACCAGATAATTCAAAGTTCGTCCAGAATCATAGATATCATCAACCAAAAGAATTTTATCGCCAGGGCGAAGATATTCAGGAGAATATGTCCATCCATCTATTCTGACAGAATCCTGCATGTGAACATTCGTATAAGAACGAGCAACAACTGCTGCATAAAGAATTGGCTTGTGATCTTTCAGTGCAACCTTATAATATTCGCTAAGAACATTTGCCATATAAGCCCCACCACGCAATGAGGCATAAATAATATCAGGTACAAAATGATCTTCCTGATAAATTTTATGAGCAAGCAGCAATGCATCATTTCTAATTACTTCATACTGTAAAAATTCTTTCATTATCTTACCTCTTATCCTTATGAATTTTGTGTAATTAATAAAGGAGTCTCTGATGTTTCAAAAGACTGCCTAACCTTCTTAAACTTTACAACAAGATTTTTTCCATCATTATCCATATCTATAATGATTTGATTACTCAAGCCTCGTTTTCCGCTTAACAGAAGATTTGCAAGCTGATCTTCTATGTTTCGCTGAATAAGACGACGCATTGGTCTTGCCCCCATAGATGGCTCATATCCATTATCAATCATAAAAGTACGAGCCTTTGGTTTTAATATCAATGACAAGCCTTTTTCAGCAAGACGGTCTTCTAATTCCCGCAACTGAATATCAAGAATTTCACTTACCTGTTTCTTATTCAAAGCATTAAATACAATAACATCATCTATTCTGTTAAGAAGTTCTGGCGACATTATACGCTTTAATTCTTCCAACGCACTGGATTTTATATCTTCATAAGGCAAAAGACCTTCTTCAAGATTAGAAAATCCCAAACGGCTTTCTGTTGTAATCTGTCTTGCACCAGCATTACTTGTCATAATTACCATTGTATTTTTAAAGCTGACAGTGTGACCAAGATTATCTTTTAACTCACCTTCTTCAAGCATTTGCAAAAGAAGATTGAATATGTCTGGATGAGCTTTTTCAATTTCATCAAGAAGCACTACAGAATATGGATGCTGACGGACTTTTTCTGTAAGCACTCCCCCCTCATCAAATCCAATATATCCAGGAGGTGCACCAACAAGACGTGAAGCATTATGTTTTTCCATGTAATCACTCATATCAACACGGATAAGAGCATCTTCTGTTCCAAACAAAAATTTTGCGAGTGCCTTTGCAAGTTGAGTTTTTCCAACACCTGTAGGACCAAGGAAAATAAAAGAACCAAGAGGTCTTTTTAATGAAGAAACTCCAGCACGGCTTCTTCGCACAGCACCACTGATTAATGAAATTGCTTCTTCCTGGCCTACAACATCTTTATGCAGATATTTTTCCATCTGCAACAAACGTTTAGTTTCTCCATCATCAAGATTGTCTACAGGGATTCCAGTCATATTACTTATAATGGCATTAATATCTTCCACTGTAACATGCTGTCGAGTTCCGTTTTCTCTTTTTTTCCAATTAGTATTGAATTCATCAAGACGACGACGCAATTCCAGTACACGATCCCGAACCATTGCCGCTTTTTCATAATTCTGCTGCTGAACAAGAAGGCACTTTTCTTCCGAAAGAGAATCAATAGACTTTTTAAGTTCATCAAATTCAGAAGGCTTACGAGCTTCCTGTATTTTTTTTGCAGCGCCAGCTTCATCCATAATGTCTATAGCCTTGTCTGGCAAAAAGCGTTCTGGAATGTAGCGCATTGAATATTTTACAATAGTTTCAATTACACCATCATCAAAAATTACTCTATGAAAGTCTTCATAATTTTTCTTCAAACCAGTAAGTATTTCTTCTGTATCTTTTGCAGAAGGTTCTTCTACCTTTATTTGCTGAAAACGTCTGGCAAGAGCACTGTCTTTTTCAATGTACTTTCTGTATTCCTTTGTTGTTGTTGCTCCAATTACCTGAATTTCACCGCGGCTCAATGCAGGTTTTAACATATTACTTGCATCTAAAGCTCCTTCAGGACCTCCAGCACCAATTACTGTATGAAGTTCATCAATGAAAAGAATAAGATTTTTAGATTCCTTTACTTCCTTCATCAATCTTTTCATGCGCTCTTCAAATTCTCCGCGGTACTTTGTGCCCGCAATCATAGCGGCAAGATCCAAAGAAAGAACTCTCTTTTTCAATAAATCTTTAGGTACATCACCACGTGCAATATATTGTGCAAAACCTTCAATTATTGCAGTTTTACCAACACCAGGTTCACCAACAAGAACAGGATTATTCTTTGTTCTTCGGCTAAGAACCTGAATTAAACGCATAATTTCTTTCTGTCTGCCAACAACAGGATCTGAAACATTGTCAAAGGCATCTTGAGTTAAGTCATGACTAAACTGGGAAAGAAATGAATTGACAGGTCTTTCTTTACGCTGAGAACTTCCATCAGACATGTATGGTTGACCATCTTTAAAATTACCATCGGATGCCTGCATTTTTGCTGATGACGGCACTTTTTTTTCAACTTCTGCAACACAAGAGCGTGCCTGTTCTATAGAAATCTCAGCCTTATAAAAATACTGACTGCATAAAGATTTTGCTTCTTTTATGCAAGCAAGCAACAGGTGTTCTGTACCAATGTAATCACAATGAAGTATCTGTGCTTCAATAGAAGCTGCATCAATCACTGCATCAAGGCGAGCAGAATTTTCAAGTGCATACATTTCCATTGTGTTGGAATCTGCAGAAAGATGCTGTTCTATTGCAAGCTGGAATGTAAGAATATTAATACGTAAAGTTTTTAAAGTTAAATATCCTAAGCCATCTCCAGAACGTGCCAGTGCAAGAAGAACATGCTCTGGTTCAAGCTGTTTATCCATACGTTTAAAAGCCTCGTCGGGACCAAGTGCAATAAGAAGTCTCTGTGCACGAGGAGATAATGTCATATTAGTCATGTCAGCCTCCTAATTTTAAAGAGCAATCTGAATATCTTCAAATGCTTCTTGAAGAATCAAAGCTCTTAGCCGATCTATTTTTTTTGAAGTATTTTTTATGTCTTCTTCAAACGTAAAATTTCCATTTCTCAATACATACTCAAGATGACCTTCTTGAATTCTATACAGCAGAGCATGAAGTTCAGAATCGGATATGCCTTTTATAATATTTAAATCCGTTCCCCATTTTACACAATGAATTATATTTATTGCTTCACGGACAGATACAAAAAGACAGGAGCGAGCAACTGCAAGTGAGCGGAACAGACCATTGCGAATTTCACTTGGGTAGCGACTCATACATTCTTTACGGGCAGAATGTTCTTTTTCAATGAGTTTTTTACCAACAGACACAATTGAAGCAGTCTGATCAAATTCTGAACCATTCTGACAGTTGATTAAAGAAAAATCATAATAAGAACCAAGTGAAGAATTCATTTCTCCAGCTCCAAACGGTGCAGAACATACAATTCCTTCATTTATAAGTTCATCAGAAATACCTTTTATGCTTCCCATCATAGATAAAGAAGGCAAATGAGCACGAAGCGAAAGTCTTATGCCACTACCAGCTTCCATTATAGAAGATGTAAGATAACCAAAATCATAACTTGCTGCAAACTGAATATAATTCTGCAACTGAGAATCTACCTTCTGAGATTTTTTTAAGACACTTTCAAAATCTAACCCAGAAGAAAAAGAAGAAAGTCTTACATGATCAATTATGTTTACCGTGCAGGAAATATATCGGTCTGTGCGAAG
>CAMVEQ010000078.1:0-14854 GCA_947166545.1 uncultured Treponema sp.
CTTCTTCTTACAGAAAACAAATTCGAATGGCTTAATGAACTGTCTAATACTGCAAACGGAAGAATAAAGGAAAAAGAAAAGATAGATTTGGAAACCTATATTCAGATGTCTTATTTTGACCGCATTCTCCGCCGTGCAAACCAGCGTTTTATGATAATGTCTGGCGGTCAGTTTGAGTTTGTGCGAAGGGCTTCTTCTTCCGATAACCGCAGTAAGTCTGGACTTGAACTGGACATAATTGACCATTATGACGGCAGCAGGCGTCCGGTAAAGTCTCTTTCTGGAGGAGAGTCATTTGAGGCATCCCTTTCGCTTGCACTGGGGCTTTCGGATGAAATTCAGTCTTCTGCAGGCGGCATTCAGCTGGACTGCATGTTTGTAGATGAAGGCTTTGGCACTTTGAGCGATGAGCCTTTGACAAAGACCATAAATGCTCTTCTTTCATTGACGGAAGGTAATAAACTTGTCGGCATTATTTCCCATGTGGATTCTCTTGCAGAACGCATTGAAAACAAGATTGTCGTAACAAAAGAACATTCTGGCGGTAGTACGGTTAGAATGGAGAATGTCTGTTCTTAGCTACCGCAAATCTGAAAACTTACATGTTGTCTCAATTATTTCCTGATATCTTGCAATTTCAGAAGCAGAAAATCCATTTACATTCATTTCTGCAAGCTCTTGTCATTTATGCAGATGTCTGTCATTTTGCTGTTTTCTTTGTTGGTGTGAGGGGATAGCCTATTCATTTCTTGATATGTACCTAAAAAAATACTAATCTACCGGCAAATTATAGCAATCTTTCATCGTGTAATTTATGCTTTATAAATTGCCGATGATGTGCTATAATATTTCCGATGGGTAAGATTGAATATATATCTGTAGAAGAGGCGGCTCAAAACTGGCAAATTAGCGAACGTAGTGTTCGTAATTATTGTGCACATGGCAGGGTTGAAGGTGCTATTTTGGAAGGTAAAACCTGGAAAATCCCATCTAATGCAAAAAAGCCGGAGCGAAAGCCGCGTCATCCCAGTGTAGAAGAAACATTATTAGATTGTCTCAAACGTGAAAAAGATGCCTCTCTTAAGGGCGGCATCTATCATAAAATCCAAATTGACCTTACCTATAACTCTAACCATATTGAGGGGTCAAAGCTTACTCACGATCAGACCCGCTTTATTTTTGAAACAAAAACTCTTGGTGTTACTGACAAAGCTGTAAGGGTTGATGATATTGTTGAAACTGTAAATCATTTCCGATGTATAGATTTGATTATAGAAGGTGCTCATACAAAGCTTTCTGAAAGCTTTATCAAACAGCTCCATTTTATTTTGAAGTCTGGAACGACTGACAGCCATAAATCCTGGTTCAGAGTTGGGGATTATAAGCAGTTTGAAAATGAAGTAGGTGGAAGTGAAACTGCAAAACCTGCAGAAGTTGCTGCTGAAATCAAAGCTCTCCTAAAAGAATATAATTCAAAATCAAAAATTACTTTTGATGACATTCTTGATTTTCATGTACGTTTTGAAGCCATTCATCCTTTCCAGGATGGTAATGGTCGTGTTGGGCGCTTAATAATGTTTAAGGAATGTCTTAAACATAATATAGTTCCTTTCATAATTACAGAAGAGCTTAAGATGTATTATTATCGCGGCATTAAGAACTGGATAGATGAACGCGGTTATTTGCGGGATACTTGTCTTACTGCTCAAGATGCGATGAAAGAAAGTTTGGATTATTTTGGAATAAAGTTCTAGACTACCGCAAATGCGTGTTCTTTACCTACCGCAAGTCCGTGTTCTTTACCTACCGCAAGTCTGTGTTCTGCACTACCGCAAGTCTGTGTTCTGCACTACCGCAAGTCTGTGTTCTTTACTACTGCAAAGTGTATGTTGTTTACTACTGCAAAGTGTGTGTTCTTTACTACTGCAGAGTCTGTGTTCTTTATCTACCGCAAAACTGTGTTCTTGCATTGTGCTATTTTTTAGTGCAAGTGGTGCTGACTGCATGGAATTTGCTATAGAAATTGAAGAAAAAGATAAAAAGAAAACTTTGCTACAAAAGATGAACAGGTACTTTCCTGAGTGCTTGCTTGCTACAATACTGTATTTTTATTTCCTATAGAAAATATTGCATTTCTTGAAATACTTTTTCCATATTTCTTGTATTTGTGTAATTTTACATGCATTCATTCTGAAAGGGCATTTTTATATGAGCGTGCTATTTCTAAAAAGCAAGCCAGTTGTTTGGGGGTTAGCTCTCCTAAAATGTGCATTATTTCTTTTTTCTGCCAGTCTGCTTTTGAATTTTGCTTTATACCGTTTTCTTCTCCTGTTACCAAATATTCTGTAGTTGTATTAAGTGCTGTTGCCATTTTTACCGCAATATCGGCAGAAGGCATGGAATTGCGGTAAAGATACATGCCTAAAGTTCCTAAACTTATTCCTAACTTCTGTGCAAATTCTTTGTTTGAAAGTCCTTGATATCCAAGTTCCTCTACAAGTCTGTCCTTGAAAGATTTTTCATCTTCTGCCATGTAAAAACTTTATCATGTTTATGTTTTTACAATTTGATATATCATGTAATTAGCACTAAAATTAATTGTAATTACATGAATTTGAATTATGTTTTGGAGGGTATTGACTATGAAAAAGATTATTAGTTTGGTTGTGGCTTGTCTTTTGACATGTATGGTCTTTGCTGAAAATGCAAAGCTCAGGTTCAGTTATGATAAGTTTAAGCAATTAAACTGGACAGAAGACAAGGAACTTGTATCTGAACGGTCTACTCGTAAGTACTCTTCAGGCCTGTATGATTATTTTATTGAGCAGATATATAAGGATAAAAGTACAGGAGACTGCTACATAGTACTTTATAGTATTGGCAAAATACAATATATGAAATATAACATGAAGGGTTGGGACAGCATTGATACCAGTTGGATTTATTATGTCAGTATTGAGAATGTTGGTAGGCTGCTTTAGTATGAACAAGAAACATCGGGCTGATTTCCGTAAGAGTAAAGCCTGGAAAGAGTTCAGATATAAGTGCAGGCTCCGTACTTCAAAGGACTTTGTGACAAAGCTGCCTTTGGCAAAGGTCTGGAACCTGCACCATCTGGACTTAAATGTTGCCATGTATGATTGAGAACATAGGCCGGTTATTCTAAAAGTCAGAAAGCAGAAAAAACAGCATGGAGGTGTGACAATTGATGAGATTAAAGAATGATTGTAAGAAATTTGTGTTGATTGTTCTGTTTTCCCTTACTACATGCATACCATTCCAGAGTCAAGATTATTATTCTGTAGTCAGCTACAGTTCTATACCGCATGATTTGGACAGTAAGATTGTCTCAACGGTGTCATGGGTACGAGCACACGAATGCAATATAAACAATATGGACGGAAATGATGAAAAAATAGCCTTTATGGTTTAAATATAGTTCAAAAAGAAATGAAAAATCGTCTGTATGGCGATGCCTAAACGAATTTTGGAATGAATATTCCAATAATATCAGGAGGAACTATATGTATTCTAAGATTTCTTCAAAAGCACTTTTTCTTATTTTTTATGTAATTGCAGCTCTAATGCTTTTTTCTTGTAGTGGCGGAAGCTCTTCTGGATCTGATGCTGGTGCAGATACACTTGATATGTCGTTTACAAGTAGAGCAGGCTTTAATGTTGACGGTAATGTGTATCATTCATTACTGTTATCTGGTACTGAAAGCTCTGGTGATGCTGTTCTGACAAACGGTTCTGGTACATTAACAGGTACATACAGCAGGTCATCCTCACGTGCCGTAGTTAATGGTTACTATTGCTATGTACATTGGGCTGACGGTGTTATTAGGGATGATAATTATATATGTAAAGTTACAGTAATTGATGGTACTGTTACTATGGACATTACAATAAATAATACAAGAAGTCTTTATATGGGTACAACAGAGGAAGTAAGTGTTGACCCGTTCGAGGGAACTGAATGGGCTTATACATTTGCTGGTAATACTGCTGTTATGTTAACGTTTCATAATGGTAATGTAGGCGGCGGCATTGTTGAAAGCATATTAAATGAGTATCATGCTGGTAATAACAGTCCGCTTATTACTGACTGCTGGTATGATGAGTCAACTAAGTATACTGTTACAGTTAATTCTGCAGGTGAATATAAAGCAGTATTCTTAAAATGTAAAAAGGATAATGATCATATTGAAGTAAATGAATGGCATACTGCTGTGATAAAAGGTAATGAACTTATATATGGCAAAGAGATCCATTCTGTCTCTAAAGTAGACTCTTATAAATCTGATCAAGATATACCTGCATGTGTCATGTCAAAATCTAATTAGCTAATTGATGTGAATATAAATGAATAGTGCAGGAAACAAATATGACAAAGATGTTTAATTGGCACAGAAAACCGTTTTCCTCGAAAGATTATGAAAACGAAATTATCAAAGAAAATGATCCAAGAGAATTTACGATTAAAATCCAATGTGAAGGTAAAGCTTTTGATACTACTGTAACAGTTGACAGTGATTTGCTTAATGCTGTTTCTGGCTCTTCCAAGCTTCAGAATGCATATACCCAAGCTGCAGACATCCGTAAGTTTGAGATAGGGCTGTTCTGGCATAGGGCAGCTTTCTTTTGGGCTTTTATAGTAGCTATCTACACGGCTTACTTTAATGTCTTGAAAGAAAAGATTTCTTCTCATGGTTCTTTTCCTGTGCTTGCTCTTTCAGCTTTAGGTCTCTTTTTCTGTTTCTCATGGCTTCTTTCAAGCAAAGGATCCAAGCACTGGCAGGAAAAGTGGGAGAACCATCTGGAGTTACTGGAGGATGATATTACATGTCCTCTGTACAAGACCTACAAGACAAAATCTTATTCAGAATCAAAGATTGCTATTACTGCAGGATGGGTTGTAACTGTATATGCTTATGGACTTTTGCTGTATGAAGTCCTAAATTTTACAAGATCCAAGTTGAACGGACAAGAATGCTTGCAATTTGCATTTGCTTTGGCTTTTGCTGTCATAGTTGTAGTTTGTCTGTTCTGCTATTCACGTCTTGTTTTGGGGAATGTGAGCGACTGTGGTGAAATTTCATTCAATCTGAAAAAATATGAAGAGGTTTAGTAAAATGACAGACAAGAACTATAATAATTTTATTAGAATTCTTTTTATTTTGATTGGAATTCTTGCAGTTCTTGCATTGCTATATCTTGGAGATGATGGTATGAACTCTTGTAGATTTATGAAAATTGTTATGACGACACTTTTTGGAATTATTTCTCTTACAATTATTGTACTGTCAGTATTTGCAATATGGAATTTTCCCTGTGAAAAAGTTGAGAGGTGTTTTGGAAAATTTAGAATTCCTATGTATGATACAGGATTTGTTCTTGTTCATATAGACAGCAATAGCGAGAGCTGCCTTTTACAACACTATGATACCATTAGCAAGGCCTTTTCTAATGCTGAAGATGGAGATGTTATATATGTATTCAATCAGAAAAATGAAATCACTTCTAATGATTTGTATGTATTAAAGAGTTTTGCTGAAAAAAATAAATCTGTGATTTTAAAATTTATGGAGACAACTTCAACAGTTACGATTAATGTGCATGAAAAGTAGGAGGAAAACTTTATGTTTTGTAGATATTGCGGAAATGAAATAGAAGATGATTCGGTTTTCTGTACAAAATGCGGAAAAAAGTTAGTGGATGAAATGTCTGAAAACATACAAGAAAATAAAGTAAAACTTGATGACAAGAAGAGAATTTTTATCGGTGTAATTATAACAATATGTATTATTATAATTTCCTTTATTTCATTAATTTGACTAAAGAGGTATAAAATGTTTTGTAAGTACTGTGGAACAAAGTTACCAGATGATGCGATTTTTTGCTCAAAATGTGGAAAACAATTGATTAGCGAAATTCAAAATCAAGATTCAATAATATTACAAAATGAAGTCCAAAGTAATGAGAATTATCAAACAAAATTAAATGATGAAGAGCACAATAGAACACCTGTTCATAACGATGATGTTCCTCTTTCTAAAATTACGAATGCTGAACAAAAAGGAAAGTCAAAACTTTTGCTTTGTCTGATTGTCTTAGAACTCGTAGTTTGTCTTTTTCTGGGATTTAGGACATTTAAATCCTATCAAAATCTGTCATATTATCAGAATAAAGCTGCTGGAATGCATTTTGTTCCAAGTCAGACAGAGGCTCAGATTCAAATGTTTGGAATGAGCAGCTCTGATAAAGCTCGTAAGAATCAGATAGACAGGACATGGGATAATGTGTATTTTGCAGAAAACGATGTTAAAAGAAATAGCATTTTGCTTATAGTTTTTTCGATTATTTTGATTTGTACAATTATACCGTATAGTTTATCTGGTAGACGATAGAAAGAACCAATACAGGAGGCATGGATGTTCTGTAAATATTGTGGAAACAATCTGGAAGAGGATACTGTTTTCTGCCCAAAGTGTGGTAAGAATGTATTAGAGGTAAACTCGAAAACGATTCCTATAATGGAAATATGAGGTTATATTGTGAAATATACTGTATTTGATATAAAAGGATTCCATGATTATAGAAGTTGGCTTAAAGATGACAAGTCAAAATATGAAAAGATAAATGATTTGATTCAATCTATTCAAAGAGATGGTCCATTAAAAGGAAAGGGAAAGCCGGAAGTTTTAAAAGGCCCTTATAAAGGTAATTATTCAAGGCGCATTGATGATAAAAATCGTCTGATATACCAATATTACGAGGATAAAAAAACTGGTGATAGTAATACTTTGATTTTGGGATGCAAGGAACACTATTCTGGTTCAGAAAATACAGAAAAACAAAAATGCCTTGCTATACTTAACCTACTTGAATAAATTTAGGAGTTGCATAAATGAATAATGAAGAAATATTAAAAGAATACAGAAAAGAATTGAATGGAAAGTATGATGATTATATGGGCATCTTTAATGAATGGGGCACGGATTTTTTTGATGAAAAACATATATTTGTAAGGGAGAAATTGCATTTAATGGCAATGGATTGCATAAATAAGATTTTGCCACCGGAATTAAAAATTTTTGTAAGAAATCTTTGTTCTAACCATCTAGGCTATCCAGATGAGGTTATTTTTTATAAGTTATTTGGAAATAATCCTGAAATTGGTAAAAAGGTAACTAAAGAAGATTTTGAAAAGAATGGTGTTGATTCTAAAAAAATTGAAGAGTTGATTGAAATGTGGGGACTCGAAGGAAATCTTGTCGGAAAGGAAACTGTAGATAGTAAAGAATATTTTATTCTTGAAGATTTATGTGAAAGGCAAAATTTTACATCCGCTGAGGAACTTGAACGACTTGAAGCATCTGTAAAATTAAAGGAAGCAATTTTCCAAAAGACTAATATGAACTTTGATGAACGTGTGGAATATGTAGAATACATAAATACATTATTAGGCAGGTAGTAAGGTAATTAGTCGAAAAAAAACTTCTCTAGATATTGTTGTTAGTACTGTATAATACTTTTGGAGGTACAGATGAAGATAGAAATGGGTGAATCTCTTATGCAGTCATATCTGAAATATGAGAAAGACAGTTTGATAACGCAGACAAACTGGAAGACCTCATCCTCATGGACAATTGAAAATGATAGCTATGCGAAGGTTGAATATGTCTTTAATAAGATTCAAACCCATAAAGATTTCTCAGATGTGTTCAAGAAAACTTCCTTAGAGCAGGTTCTAAAACAAGCAGAGATTGATGTCGTTGGAATTGACAAAGGTAAAGTTTATTTTGTTGAGGTTGCATTTCACGAGAACGGCTTGCAATATGGTGGCAGACTTGAAACAAAAGACAGGGTTTGTAAAAAACTTCTTAGGGCATACTTAATTGGTCTTGCCTATTTTCCAGAATATAGCTATGAGATAATCTTTGCATCTCCTAAAGTGAATAAGGCAACGGATGATACCATACGTGATTACTTTTTGGTATTGAACAGTGATTTCTCGGATGATGAAAAGGTGAGATTTGAATATATTGCAAATGATGAGTTCAAGAAAAAAGTATTGATGCCAACGCTAACCTCGTCTTCCGCAGATGCCGATACATCGGAGCTTTTCCTGAGAAGTGCAAAGCTTCTGGATATATTCAATCTACTGAAATTTGATGATGATACTCTATCTTCCTTTCCTATGAGCGATATATCTGAACTACCAGATGTTCCAAAAGAAACTCTGCAAAATTCTGTATCTCCTACACCTCAAAACTATACAGGGAATACAGTAATTGAATTCAGGCCTGCTAGTGAAGGTCAGTTTAGGCGATTGCTTCTTCTGAAGAAGTGTGCTAGACGAGCTTGGGTTTATAAAGACGGAAAGACAAGAACTGAAGTTTGGGATGCCCATAATTTTACGGAATCATCTAATTTAAAAGGAAATATTCAGTCAACAAATCATTGGCGGAGTAGAAAAGAAACTGGATTGGTAAAAGTAATACTTGAAATTCTATAGATAATGGACTTGTCTAGGTCGCAAAAATGGGAAATAGAATGCAATAATGGATTACAGGCAAATCAATAAATCTGTCATGCATAACACGATTGAGTTATGCGAAAAATTAAATTTTCTAAGGAACTCAATAGAGACTTCAATTAGTAAGGAATATGTAGTATATCAAGATGAAAAAGTTGAGGTGGAATCATTAGTACCAAATAAAGATATGAAAATCATTGTATCAAAGGAACGTACTTTTGAAGCTGCAGAAAAATATAAAGACAGAAAGGTCTGCTGCCTTGATTTTGCAAATAATTATAGCGTTGGCGGTTCTCCTTGGTATGCTAGTGCACAGGAAGAATCAATGTGCAGAATATCAACTCTTTATCCATGCATAAATGCCAGAAGAAAAGACTTTTATGAAAAGCATATTCAGGAATACGAAACAAACAAGATTGATGAAATGGGGAGCGACGATTTGATTTATGTTCCCGATGTTGTTGTATTTAAAACAGATGAGTCTATCCCAAGACTGAAAAATGAAGATGACTGGTTCAAGACAGATGTTATTGTTTCTGCCACACCAGAGTTGAGCATGGAATATTTAGACATGATAACTTCTTCAAAATGGAGCCATAAGGCTGATGCATATCTTGATTCGTATGAAGACATAATGAAATCGAGAATAAAGAAGATTCTTGATGTTGCTGCAAAAGAAAAAGTAGAAGCCTTAATTCTAGGGGCTTTTGGATGTGGGGCTTTTTGTAATCCTCCTGAAATAGTTGCAGATATTTTTAGGTCACTGATAAAGAATTATAGTTTTGATATTGTAGAATTTGCTGTGTATTGCAGCGACGACACAACAAATTTTGATGTTTTCAATAATGCTTTAAAACTACTTTCTGTTGCATCTGTTAAGAAGTGAAAATCCTGCGGATGACACAGAATATGTAATTACAGTCTATGAACCAGACGAAATGCGTTGGTCCGAAAATTTTACAGAGAGGAGATAAAAATGAAGTGTCCTATTTGCAAATTTGGAGAAATGAAAGACGGATTTACTCAAGTTGTTCTTACCCGTAATAATGCAACAGTTATATTTCGTAATGTTCCAGCCCTTATTTGTGATGATTGCGGGGAATATTACTTAGATGAAGAAACAGCTCAATATGTTTATTCCCGTGCAGAAAGTTGTTTTTCTTCTGGGCAAGAAGTTGCAATTATAGAATATAAGCACTTGATTCCTGCTTAATTTGGATGCTTTGAGACTGGAAGTCCTTTCTATACACTCCACGAAACGTTTCGTATTACGCCATGATTCGTGGACATACATGTTACGAAACGTTTCCATACATTCCACAGTTCGTGTCGTATTACTATACGAATCATTTCATATTACTCCACGAAAAATTTCATAATACGAAATATTTTGCATACTTGTTGCTAGAACTTGCTTTTTCGTGAGAAAAATGCTATTTTAAACTTGCTTTTTCGTGATTAGTTTAAAATAGGTATTGTATGCTTAGACGAACTGTATATGAAAATTTATTAAACTGGAAAAATAATGACAAAGGTTCTTGTGCAATCTTAATCGCTGGTGCAAGGCGTGTTGGAAAAAGCTACATCGCAGAACAGTTTGCAAGGAATGAATATAAAAGCTATATTCTCATTAATTTTTCTAATGCTACAAACGAAATAAAAGATATCTTCCTAAACGAAACTTCTGATTTGAATATGTTTTTTGCAAAGCTTTCTGCACTCTTTAAAGTGAAGCTTTACAAAAGGAAGTCTCTGTTTATATTTGACGAAGTTCAGCAATTTCCTAGGGCGAGGGAACTTATAAAATTCCTTGTTGCAGATGGGCGTTATGATTATATTGAAACAGGTTCGTTGATTACGTTACGCAAAAATGTCGAAAACATCGTTATTCCGTCAGAAGAAGAACAGATAGAAATGTTTCCTATGACGTTTGAGGAATTTTTGTGGGCTTTTGAGGATGAAACTACAGTTCCCTTTTTGCGTGAATGCTTTGAAAAAAGGAAGCCCCTTGGGCAGGCTCTGCATAGAAAAGTTATGAATCTTTTCCGCACTTATATGCTTGTTGGCGGTATGCCCCAAGCTGTACTATCGTATAAGGAGCAAAAGAATTTTGAAGCTTCTGACAGGATAAAGCGCAGGATATTAAGACTGTATCGTGATGATGTAACAAAGTTCGCTGGCAGTCAGGAAAGCAAAGTTCTTGCTATTTTTGATGGCATTCCCTCTCAACTTTCGCAGAAAGAAAAAAAGTATAATCTTTCAAGCCTTGGCAAGAATGTAAGGTATAGGGAATACGAAGATGCTTTTATATGGCTTAGGGAAGCTATGGTTGTGAATACCTGCTTTAACTCAACGGATCCAACTGTCGGGCTCAATCTGAATACAGAACGTACAACGCAAAAATGCTATATGGCAGATACTGGACTTTTGGTTTCTCATACTTTTTCTGACGATAGTTTTACAGATAATGAACTTTATAGAGATATTCTACTTGATAAGCTGCATGTAAACGAGGGCATGATTGTAGAAAATGTTGTTGCACAAGAGTTACGTTCCCATGGGCACAGGCTGTTTTTCTTTTCAAGGGCAGACTCCTGTAATAGGGAAAACAATATTGAGATAGATTTTTTAATTCGCAAAAAACGAAAGATTTGTCCTATAGAAGTTAAATCCTCTTCATATCAGCGGCACACTTCGATTGATAAGTTTTACAGGAAATATTCTGATACTCTTGGGCAGGCATATATCCTATACACAAAAGACATTATGGAAAAAGACGGCATTTTGTATCTGCCTGTCTATATGACTATGTTTTTGTAAAACGGTATTGCAGTGTATTCCAAAAACCATTTCATTGCACAATATTTCATAGCGTGATATATTTAAGGAATGAGTTTGGGAAAGGTTATGCTCCCTAGTGACTTTAAGGGAGTTCACATACATTTTGTTGGCATAAAGGGCACAGGCATGGTTGCCCTTGTAGAAATTCTTCATGCACGTGGTGCAGTTATTACAGGAAGTGATGTTTCAGAACGGTTTTATACGGATGAAATTCTTGAAAAACTTGGAATTCAGGCACTTCCTTTTTCTGAAAAAAACATTACAGACAGCGTTAGTTTTGTAATCTATTCGAGTGCATACTCACCTGAAAAAAATCCAGATCTTGCACAGGCTGTAAAAAAATCTATTCCTATGATGCTTTATTCTGAAGCATTGGGAGCAATTTCTGGCACAGCCTACAGTTGCGGAATTTGTGGCGTACACGGAAAAACTACTACAACAGGACTTACTGGCACTTTGCTGAAGCAGCTTGATTTACCAGCACAGGTGCTTGCAGGCTCAATCATTTCTTCTTTTGGAAACAGCTGTACAATGTCTAAAGGCTTAAATGCTGGAAATTGTGCATCTGGTACAAAAAACTATTTTGTTGCAGAAACCTGCGAATATCAAAGACATTTTATGTCATTCTGTCCTCAGAAGATAATTCTTACTTCCGTAGAAAGCGACCATCAGGATTATTATCCTACATATAATGACATTCGGGATGCCTTTGTGGACTATGCATGTAAGCTTCCTGAAAACGGTCAGCTCATATACTGTGCAGATGACAATGGAGCTGTAGAGACTGCTGGCATAGTGCACGAAAAACGTCCTGACCTTCAGTGCATTCCTTATGGCGAAAAGGCAGATGGTGATTACAAGCTTACTTTTGGTAATGTTGAGAACGGAAAGCATTATTTTACTGTAAAGGCTTTCGGAGAGTGTGCTTTGTGTGTTCCTGGCAATCATAATGTGCGCAATGCTACTGCAGCTCTTGCTCTTGTTGCGGAACTGTTAAAGACCGATGGCAAAAATCCTTTGGATTATGTAGAAAAGCTGAAAGCGGGGCTTGTTGCCTTTGCTGGTGGAAAACGTCGCTCTGAAATTGTCGGCAAGGCAAAGACTGCAAAGGGGCAGAATGTTATATTTATTGATGACTATGGACATCATCCTACAGCCATAAAGACGACTCTTGCAGGTTATCGCGATTTTTATAAAAAGCATAAGATTATTGTGGACTTTATGAGTCATACCTATACCCGTACTGCTGCCTTGCTTGAAGAGTTTGCTTCAAGCTTTTCAGATGCAGATGAAGTCATTCTGAATAAGATATACGGTTCTGCAAGGGAAGATGCTTCCTGTGCAACGGTTACGGGAGAAACTCTTGCAGAACATGCTAAGAAATATCATTCTTCTGTTCATTACTGTTCTGAGTTTGAGCAGGCTGCAGAAGAAGGCTTGGCTTTGCTTTCTTCTGACAGTGGTAATGAATATCCTGATGGATTTTTGTTTGTTACCATGGGAGCAGGAGATAACTGGAAAGTTGGAAAGATTATTTTGGAAAAATTAAGGAGTAGTGCATCATGAATAGCATGACAGGTTACGGATATAAGGAGATAATGGCGGACAGCACTCAGATTAGTGTGGAAATCCGCTCTGTAAACAGCCGTTTTCTTGATTTGAATATAAATATACCGTCATTCTTAAATCCTCTGGAAAGCCGTTTTCGTAAATTGATTTCGGAAAATATTATTCGCGGAAAGGTAGATGTTTCTATTCGTGTAAAGGATACAAATTCTACAGCTAAGATTACAGCCGATCCTCAGGCTGCTGTTTTGTATAGGAATGCAATTGCAGAAATTGCCCGTGCACTTGGTCAGTCAGAAGACATTCCTTTAAGCCTTATCATTGAGCAGGAAGGTGTTTTGAATATTACTCATGAATATGATGTAGAATGTTATTGGAAAAAAATTGAACCTGTGTTTACAGATGTCCTTAACGAGTTTCTTGCAGACAGAAAGCGTGAAGGCTTGAATTTGCAGAAAGATTTGCTTGCAAAACTTGATAAGCTTGATGAATGTGCGGCTTTCTTTAAGCAGTGGCAGCCAGAAATGGAAAAACGTTTTAAAGAAAACATTACTGCAAAGTTTAATGAGCTTTTGGGTGATCATGTGGATGAAAACAAAATCCTTGAGGAAACCGCATCTCTCATGATAAAATATACTATAAATGAAGAAATCATCCGTTTACACAGTCATCTTGCTGCATTACGTAAAGAGTTGAATGAAAACCCTGTTCCTGGTAAGAGAATGGATTTTATCTGTCAGGAAGCTAACAGGGAAATTAATACGATAGGCAGCAAGAATCAGTTTACGGAAGTTGGCGCAATGGTTGTAAATGCCAAAGATGCACTTGAGAATATTCGTGAACAGTCAAAAAATGTAGAATAGGGGGACTTTTATGTCGGAATATGCAATAAAAAATGGCAAGGAACTGCGGGTTGCAATCAGTGGAAAATCTGGTTGTGGAAATACAACTGTGAGTACTCTTCTTTCTGAAAAGCTTGGGGTAAAACTCATAAACTATACTTTTCGCCAGTTGGCTCAGGAAAAAGGGCTTACACTGGAGCAGGTAATTCAAAACGCAAAGACTGATGACAGCTATGATAAATATGTTGATACACATCAGGTAGAGCTTGCCAGAAAAGAAAGCTGTGTTCTTGGCAGCCGCCTTGCAATCTGGATGCTTAAGGAAGCGGATTTAAAGGTTTATCTTTTGGCAAGCGATGATTTGCGTGCAGGTCGTATTTTAAATAGAGAAGGCGGTGACTTGCAGAAGATAAAGGAATTCACAGCAATGCGTGACAGCGAGGATACCCGCAGATACAAGCAGCTTTATGACATTGATAATAATGCTTATGAAGGGGTTGCTGACATTATTATTGACACAAGTAATAGTGGTCCAGAGGGCATTGTGGAAAGCATTATTGCAGAGTTGATTAAGAGAGACTTTGTAGAGAAAAAATAAGAAAATTTGATAAAAACTGGGCTAAACGTATTGACCAAAAATATTCAGTATGATATTATTCAATCATTCACGGTGGCATAGTCCAGTCGGTAGAACAACGGACTCATATTCCGTATGTCAGAGGTTCGATCCCTCTTGCCACTACTAAATCCTGTCTTTTTAGACAGGATTTTTTTTATACTGGTGCAAAATTTATCATAAAATTATCAATTTTTTTTATTATTTTTTAGATAAAGTTATTGACACAAAATGAACAAAAGTATATAGTATTAAACATCTAAAGCACATCAGCCGGCGTAGCTCAGTTGGTAGAGCGGAGGACTGAAAATCCTTATGTCATCAGTTCGACTCTGATCGCTGGCACTAAAAAGCCTCCCTTTCGGGAGGCTTTTTTTATGCCTCCGTACTGTTATGCCTGTACACAGAAATCTGGTTTTGACCTGCTGTATTTGAGGGAACGTATGG
>CAMVEQ010000079.1:0-14628 GCA_947166545.1 uncultured Treponema sp.
CATTTTTGGACTTTGCTTTATTGCATTTTCCACAATACTCTGAGCTTTTGAAGTGTTAGATCCTTCAAGAAGCAAAGCGGCAAATCCATCAATAGCATCAAGCCAACCTGGTCTGGCACGAAGAGCTGCTTCATATTCTTGAATTGATTTTGCAATATCCCCCTGCTTCTGATATGCTCTAGCAAGATTCAAATGCAATGCAGGATGGTTAGGATCCTGTTTTAATCCACGAAGGAATACAGGAATTGCCTTTTCATATAGATTTTCAAGCAGGTAAATTGAACCAAGATTGTTATAGGCAAGAACATCATTAGGATTTTGACTTATAACAATTTCAAAACACTGTACGGCACGATGATTTTTTCCCAAATCTTTATAAGTAAGACCAAGGTTATAGAACAGCTGAACATTCTTTTCATCAATAATGATGCCCTGCTCAAGAACTGACATAGAATCTCTAAACTGCTTGAGTCTACGATAAATACAGCCAAGATTATTAATTGCATTCAGGTTCTGAGGATCAAATTCCAATATCTGCTGATATACGGGAAGAGCATCAGAATCACGTCCGCTCTTTACGTATAAATCTGCAAGTTCTGTAAGAAATTCTATATTAGTAGCATCATTTTCAAGAAGGTTTTTATATAACTGTTCTGCAAGATCATAATCTCGAGAAAGAACAGCTGTTTTTGCACGATTTAAGGTAACTTTGTCGCTTGCACTCATTTCAGACATATCAGACATTTTATCCCTCTCAGTTTCTGGTTTTTACTTCTTTAGAGGACGTGCATAGACTTCCTTTGAAAGCACACCCATTATTTTATTATTAACTTTAGAATACGCAGCTACTGCGAAATAATAAATTTTTCCATTCTTCAAACCTGTAAACTTTATTTCATTTACATTACCCACATCTACAGGTGATTCTCCTTCAACAGCTTCCCTTCCAAGATATTCCCCAGGACGATCTCCATAATAGATGTAATAACCTCCAGTAGAGTTATCAAGAGAATATGACCAGGTAAGAGTTACTTCTCCATCACCGGCATCTGCAAAAACCTTAAAAGGAGGAAGAGGAGGTTCTTCTTCCTTAAAATGTAAATCAATCTGCATAACAGCAGGAGAAATAGAACCGCTGCCATCAGGAAACAGATCTGCTGCAACCTGAAAATACAGACCTTTCTGATTTTTTATCTTTGCATGATTTTTTACAGGAATCCACTCAGGAGAATTTTCAGTCCATGAAAAATAATTATCACCGCTACGGACATACATTACAACAGAAGTCTGTTCCGGTTCATTCAACAAGGCATCAATTTTTGTAAGCTGAGCTTCCTGAGAAACCATTATCGGCTTTGTCTCAAAGCGGCCTCCGTTTCTGTGAAATGTATCATAACGCATTTCAGTGACAGTTTCGGTCATGCAACTTCTTTTGATGCGGAAATCATCAATAAGACCTGTATACGCAGGAGCAATATCAATATCAGCAGCAACACCAAGAATAGCCTGATAAACGCTACCACGCTCTTTCCCAGTAGATGTGATATATTTTAAAGCTTCCAGCTTTCCGTTAATTCTATATTCAAGCAAACCTGTATCCTGATCAAAACTGATTGCATGATGAGTCCAGACATCAGGAATAATAGTACTGTATGAAGCAATGCTTACTACCCCATCATTTTCTGTACAACCGTTGAAAACATTTGTAAACATCCATTCAATATGATTCTTGTAAAAGCTTGCATTTATCATCTGATACAGAGGAGAATTCTGTACAGTGCGAGAAGAGCGCCAGGAAAAAACCGTTTCTCCATTTTCAGCAATGAATGGATTTAGCCAGAATTCAATTAAAAAACAACCTGTAAGCCCCCCCGCAGAACCAAAGATTGAATCATTTTTTCCATGAAGACGAATGCCACCATTTCCACGAACAAGGGCAGAACCTTTACCCATCTTTGCATTCTGAGAATGAATTACATTATTTGAAACAACATCATAGTTATCAGATTTATCTAAAGGAATTTCCTCTTCAAAATCCAAAAGCAAGTCTGTATCCTCTGTAAGATTACGGCTATTTGTATCAAGCTGCATGCACGGATAGCCATACTTTCCATTTCCAGATGTAATTTTATCTGTTACGGCAATGTCTTTCCAACCAGCTTTACCGCCAAGCGTAATTACACGCTCTTCGGAGTAAGCAGAGAATAAAACTGTATTTAAAAGAAGAAAACAAAATGATATAATAGAAACGTTCTTTATATTATGCATACAAACGACCAGAAATATGAAAATTCATCATTAACGACTCCTTTTGAAGCACCCGCACAGGTTCTTACACCTCGTGAGATATTGCATCAAACCGCCCTCAAAGCACCTTCTCAA
Source organism: uncultured Treponema sp. (assembly GCA_947166545.1). Taxonomy (GTDB): domain Bacteria; phylum Spirochaetota; class Spirochaetia; order Treponematales; family Treponemataceae; genus Treponema_D. The sequence goes on from CAMVEQ010000079.1 coordinate 2,383, forward strand.
AGCGGCGTTTATATGTGGCGCAATGCAGAAGGAATTATAATATATGTCGGCAAGGCAAAAAGCCTGAAAAACCGTCTATCCTCCTATTTTAGCGGAAACAAAGACATTAAGACAAGACTTCTAATCAGTCATGCCCGCAGTATAGAATACATCACTACAAACAATGAGTATGAGGCTTTTTTATTAGAAAACAATCTCATAAAAAAGCACACTCCAAAGTACAATATAAACCTGAAAGATGGAAAATCATATCCCGTCCTTCGAATCACTAATGAAAAATATCCTCGTCTATTCAAAACAAGGACTATCATACAGGATGGTTCACAATACTTTGGACCTTTTCCTGATGCAACCGCACTCGATACATTCATAGAAACTCTTTATGAAATATACCCATTACGCCATTGCAAAAACTTCAGGAAAAAAACATCTCCATGTATGTATTACCACATTGGAAGATGTCTTGCTCCATGCTGCAAAAACGTCAAAGAATCTACTTATAATGAATTTATCGATGAAATTTCGTCTTTACTTGAGGGCAAAGGAGAAGAAACCACAAAAAAACTTGAAAATAGTATGAAAAAAGCTGCAGCAGATCTCAATTTTGAACAAGCTGCACGGCTTAGAGATGGCTTAAAAGCACTTTCAGTCTTACAAAACCAGAATATAGTAGAAGGCTTTGATGGAGATGACAGGGATTACATTGCATCCTGGCGTGAAGGCGAACTAGTCAGCTTTACCGTACTAAAAATAAGGGAAGGAAAACTTTTAGGAAGAGATAACTACAGAACAATTACCCTTAATGAAGATACAGAAATCTTGCCGGAATTCATGAGTGCTTATTATACGGAAAAGGAAAGCATTCCTCCTCATATCTATGTAATGACTTCTGACGGCATGGAAATGATGAAGCGCTGGTTAAAAGAAGCCTATAACACAGAAACCGACATTGTTCTTATTACAGATGCCATTCCTCACGCAAAATTACACATAGCAGCTGCAAATATGGCACAGGAAAATGCAAGGGAAGACATTATCCGAAGAATGAGGGAAAGAGGCGATTTTCCTGCAATGGAAGAACTCAAAAAAGTACTTAACCTCCCTACACTACCAGTACGCATAGAAGGTTTTGATATTGCCCATATAGGTGGCAAGTTTCCAGTTGCAAGCCTTATAAGCTTTTACAATGGAAATCCAGACAAAAAAAATTACAGGGAATTCCGCTTAAAGACAACAAACGGCATTATAGATGACTTTGCATCCATGAGGGAAGCAACTTCCAGACGCTACACCCGTCTCATCAATGAAAAAAAGCCTTTACCAGACTTAATTCTAATAGACGGTGGTATAGGTCAGGTAAATGCCGTTCACAGCGTCATTTCAGCTTTAGGCATAGACATTCCGATTGCAGGTCTTGCAAAGCGGGATGAAGAAATATGGAGACCTTATGCATCTAAACCTATCTGCCTGCCCAAACGTAGCGATGCACTTAGACTCTTACAGCGTGTACGAGATGAAACACACCGATTTGCCACAAGCAGAAACCAAGAACTTAGAACAAAAGAAAATACAATTTCTCCATTCGTAAAATTGCCGCACATCGGAAAAGAAAGAGATAAACTGTTAATGAAAAAATACGGCACGCTCCAGTCTCTTACAGAAGCTCCAGAAGCCGATATTGCACAATTATTACATGTACGGGCAGATGCAGCCTCAGACATCCTTATGGCTGCAAAAGTTCTGTTGCAAAGACAAAATGAAGTAAAAGCAAAAGAATCCCTTGCTTTAGATATTCCTGGAACAACAAAAGAAAAAGCTATACGAAGTAAAAATAATGCAAATCTTGCTGCAGAAGCATTGGTGTAGACCTGTAATAAAAAGAATGGTACAATGCGAACATGTCCAATCGTTTTATTGTTTCGTTAAAAAAAGCCATTCTGACAGCTGAAAAAACACTTGCTGCAGCAGGTATTTTTATATGTATCATAACAATAATTTGTACTTCAATAGAACTTTTTGCATACAGGCATTCTGTTGTAGGAATTGTAATATCATCCGTATTGTGCAGTCTGCTAACCGTTCCAATTACCCTTATCTGCAAGGATCTTTTTAAGAACAGCAACACAAAAGAACAGAAAACTTTATTACAGGCCGAACAGGAATTAAAAACATTAGCAGAAGAAAAAAATGACTACAAGCGAAGAGTCCTGCTATTAGAAAATCTTTCATTTAACATGGTAACCTACCAGGATGTCCTTAAAATGTGCTTCCGCGATTATCAGCAGGAAGGAATAATAAAACAAAGAGAACAATTTAACGAAGAAGACTATTCAAATCCTATAAAAAAACTATTAGAAATGCCATCTAAAAATTATGATGAAGTCCTTTCCATAATAGATTGGTTTGTAACATATCAACGTGGCGTAAACTTAAAAAATATAAAAATATCAAAAGTAAATGAAGATACAGTCATTATATCTGGAATTACACCAGAATTTACAACACCGCCACGTTTTGAATACAAAGATTTCTGTACAGAAATACGACATGTAAAGTTAGACAAAAATGGAGAAACCAAACAGATTACCATAGAAAACGGAGAAAAAGCTCACTCTGTCCTTAATAAAAAGACTGAAGAATACAAAAAGATTTTGGAAGAAAGTTTTTCAAAAGGCGGCAACACAGACGAGGACGCTGTCGAAATAAAAAACAGGGCACAGGATTTTATACGCATAATCCTGCAGCCAATATATAAGAATGTAGAATTTGAAGAAAAAGCAATTTCTTCCGATGCATTACCTTTCTTGGATTTCCTTACGACAGAAACCGACACTTACAAAAAACTGATTACAGAGGAAGAAAATAAAGAAGTCTCAGATTAAAATCTTCTAAGAGGACATTCTGAAAGTTTTATTTTTGAACACAATTCTTTCATGCCGGATGAACTAAAATAATCAGAAAGCACAGTCTTAGAAACACGAGCCTGTGGACCTATACAAATTTCATTGAACAAATCCACATAATTTATATTCAGCGAATTGCATACATCACGCAGCTTAAGAATATAATACTTTTTTATGTTTGTTTCCTCCACAAAAAAATGAGGTTCGCCAAGATATTCATTTACATTATACGGTAATGAAACCAGTCTGTATTCTTTTTCACTAATAAATGACGGATGCTTAAAAAGAGGAGAGCTCGAAATAAGAGTATTAAAAATTTCCTGAATTCTAGAATTATCAGGAGACTCCGAACTAATTGCAGAAGCCAAATCTTTTACAATTTCTAAATCATCAATATCTCTGGAATAATTTACACGGCACAAAGGAGCATGCCCTGCTTCTCCAATCTTTTCAAGAAGTTCTTTATTAAATGCAATACATACTCCCATTCCGTTTTTTCCATATCTAGCCCACTGAGCCGCATCATCGGCATATTCACTAAAACAGCTGGCATAACTGGACATTGTATCAAAATCTTTTAAATTGTCCGAAAAGAGTTTTTCCATCTTGCCATATAAATTAGGAGCAATATGATTTTTCACGGCACACTTTAATTCTTTTATGAAATAAAGCATTTCCTGACTGTCATTCATGCGACGAAGATTCCACAGCCATATTTCGCCATTCATAATAATTCCACGCATGGCATTAAAGTCTGTATAGTGATAAAGATTTTCCATTTTAATAAAAAACTCCCGTCATCCATGAATGATTAAAATGCTCGACAAAACGAGTCAAATCAGAAAAGCTTATGCTTATAGAAGCAGTATTCCTTAAAGGATGAATTACAACATTCTGCCCTTCAAACGCTTTATCAAACAAAACCTTTACTTTTCTCTCAGTATCAAACATCAAACATAGAGGCGTAACAGAACCAGGTGTAATATTGAGAAAAGTTTTAAGTTCCTCAGCATTGCAAAAACTTAATCTGCCAAATCCTAAAATATCAGCAATCTTTTTTAAATCAGCCCGCTGATGTTTATACATACTTACAAGGGCATAATTTTTATCCTTATCTTTTAGAAAAAGATTTTTTACACCTATTCCTGAAAGTGTAATAACAACATCCAGACCATCCTTTTCACAAAAGATTGCCTTGTGTTCCTGCTTCTCGTATGCAATATTCAAATCAGAAAGAACTTGAAAAATATCATCAGCTTCCATAGATATATTATTAAACCTTATACCCATCCAGATAATTTTTTACTTCTTTTATATAACATTCACCTATTTTATTCAGTGTAAAATTCTTCTTTGTAATATAACCAATTTCCATAACCCGATTAACAGCATCTTTTGTTTCTTTGAATGGAACTGCTATGTAATCGTCTCCGTTTAATTCTTCGCTTATTACGCCACAGCACAAAGTATAACCATTAAGTCCCCGCATCAAGTTCAACATAGTCGCCCTGTCACAAGCTTTTATTGTGCGGTTATATTCTTTATCGCTAAGAATTTCTTCTGCATAATAATAGGAGCTTTCATTTCCCTGCTCAAAAGAAAGACATGGATAGTCCTGTAAATCATCAAGAGATATTTGTTTTTTACTTGCAAGAGGGTGTTCTTTCCATATATATACATAAGCCTTGCAATCTTTTAAGTGATGGAATTCAAGATTTTTCATTTTTAAATTTTGTGTAATTATTTTTCTGTTAAAATCACTTAAATACAAAATGCCTATTTCGCTTTTTAAATTAGCAACATCCTCTATTACATCTTTTGTTTTTGTTTCGCGTATGGCAAATTCATATTCATCAATATTAAATTTTTTTACCATTTCAACAAAACTTTTTACAGCAAAAGAATAATGCTGGGAAGTAACTCCAAACTTCTTTTTTAATGTACCGTTTTCCCCATAGCGCTCTAAAAGAGCCTGATAATTAAAAAACAATTCTCTTGCACCTGCAAGAAATTCAATTCCATCATTTGTAAGGGATATGCCTCTTCCGTTTCTGTTAAAAATCTGAATTCCAAGTTCTTCTTCTAATTCATGAACAGAAACAGTAAGTGATGGCTGCGAAACAAAAAGCCGTTCCGCAGCTTTGTTAAAAGAACCAGTATCTGCTATTCCTATAATATATTTTATTTGCTGTATCGTCATCTATATTAAAGTACAACTGTCTGCCATAGAACAGAAATATCATCATCACATAAGTCGTTAGTTTCAACTTTATGCTTTATCTGCTCTACAGTATATACTGTTTCCGGATATAGAACAACAACGGAAATATCTTTATTCTGTAAAAAATTATGCTCACCAAAATCCGTATATCTTGTTGCTCCAATAGAAATTAAAATCTTTTCTGGACAACCGCACGAAACAAGATACGAATGAATGTTTTCAGCAGGACCTTCATCCTTCTGGTAATTCAATTTTTCAATAAGCCAGGTTACAAGCTTTTCATAAACATAACTATAATCTCGCACAGCACTGTCTTCGCCATAAGATTCTGCCTTACCATCACGAACAAGAAAGCTTGCAATTCTATATGAATTCAAAATTCCGTTTTTAGAAAATTCATCCAGCAAAATAGGATGACTTGAAAAGCCCTTAGTACAAGATCCCCAATTTTTCTTTTCGCTTATCTTTTTTGCGCCATCTTTTCTTATTGAACAGTCATTAGAAGCACCAAAACAAACAGGCTTTAGGTCAGTTATAAAACCATCTTTCCACACAGCATCAAAAACAATTGCACACTCAGGTTCTATCTGTAATTTCTGTTCATTCTTTGGAAAAATAATTGTATCAGAACTAAAAGGAAACACTGTTAAAAATGAAGGCACATTTTTTTCAGCATGCGGAATATAAGTTGGAAAGACAGCCTTTGGTGCGTTTACTTCGGCAGTCTTAATCAGAGTAAAATCTTTTGCCTCACCAGCCTGTTCCAGATGACCAGTAAAATTACCAGCCACGCCGAAACAAGGAATAGAAGAAAAATCAAGATTCATGATTCACTTCCAGCAGTTCTCATCAAAACATAATTTTCAAGCAAGTCCGTTGTCTTTTCAATTCCAAGAAGGCTGCTGTTTACAATCAAATCGTAATTATCAGCTTCGCCCCACTTACCTTTACAGTGATTGTTATGGTAAGTCATACGCTTTATATCCTTCTTTTTCATCAAAGCAATTGCAGCGTTTCTTGAAAGCTTGTCAGTTTCCATAATACGAGCAATCTTGTCTTCTTCATCGCTGATGATGAATATGGAAACAAGCCCGTCAGTACCACGCAGAACATCTTCAGCACATCGACCAACAATTACAAAAGATTTTCCATCTTTTGCCATTTCCCTAAGATAGTTAAACTGCAGTTCTGCAACATTATCTTCCAATGAAGTAGAATATCCGCGAACAGTTCTGTGAAACATACCTTTAGGCTGCTCGTCATATTTTTTAAGCTCACTATGATCAAGGTTTTTCTGATCTGCAATATGATCTAGAAGATTGCTGTCATAATATGGAAGTCCAAAACGCTCAGACAGATTTTTTGCAATAACATGACCTGCACTACCAAACTGACGTCCAACAGATATAATCAATTGTTTTTTCATAGATCAACGCCCCCTTATTACTAGAGATACCTTACGTAAATAGTCATCATAGAAATGAACATGACTATAACGGTAGCAGGAACAGCATATTTACAATATTTGCCCCAACCTATCATATAACCGTTTCGTGCAGCAACAGAAATGCCAACAACATTTGCAGATGCACCGATTGGAGTTGCACTACCACCTACATCAGTACCCATTGCAAGAGTCCAAGACAAAACTGAAAGATCTACGCCCTGAGAAACAGAAAGAGCCTTTATAACAGGAATCATAGTTGCTGCAAATGGAATATTATCAACAAAGGCACTTGCAATAGCAGAAATCCAAAGAATAATAGCAATCATTACCTTAATGTTGCCGTCGCTGAGCTTTGCAATAAACGAAGCAATAACTGTAAGAATTCCAGTCTGTTCAAGACCACCAACAACAACAAACAATCCTATGAAGAACAAAATTGTCTTGTAGTCAACCTTTTTCAAAAGCTCCATAGCACTTTTACCGGCAGCAATTAAAGTAATAATACCAATGCCAAGACCAATAGTTGCAACTGTAAGACCTGTCTGAGCATGAGTTATGAGCAGGGCAATTGCAAGGGCAAAAATAACGGAACTTATAATAAAGTCTTTTTTATTTTCTATTGCACTTGATGGCTGCGGATACGATGTATTTGCATCATCTAATTTCTGAACAAGCTGCTTGTGAAAACACAAATAGAAAAATGCAACAATAAATGCAAGAGAAATAAATGCAATAAGACCTGTATTGCATACAAAGTTTGAAAATGTATAGCCAAGAGAAGTTCCAATAATAATATTTGGAGGATCACCGCACATTGTTGCAGAACCTCCAAGATTTGCACAGAAAATCTCAGAAAGAATTACAGGAACTGGATTGAACTTCAAAAGAGAAGAAAGCTCAACGGTAACAGCAGCAAGGAACAAAATAACAGTAATGCTGTCAATAAACATTGCAAGTACAAATGACATGAGCATAAATGTTACAAAGATAGGAACAGCCTTGTATTTTACAAGCTTTGCAATAAGAAGGCACAGCCAGCGGAAAAATCCAGACTTGCCCATGCCTTCTACCATTACCATCATACCGGCAATAAACAAAATTGTTGCCCAGTTTATGCCGGCAGAAGAAGATTCTCCTTCATGTCCTGCATACCAGAATGAAAGCTTGACAAAGTCGCCAAGCGCCAGCGTCTCCCATATAGCCGAAAAATTATGCATGCAAAGACCGAATACCAAAGCAAGCATAAGAAATCCGCAGACCAAAGATACAAGGTGACGTTCTATTTTTTCAGAAACTATAACACCAAACATGATAACAAAAATTATCAATGCCACGATTGAAGCTAACATGAGCCCTATAATATCACAACAGACAAACAGCTACAAGCAAGTTATAAAAAAAAACATATAATAAAATTACATTGACCTAATTCTTTATTGAAGTATATAGTATAAAACAATTATGTCGTTTATTGATTTACTGATAATTGCCGTGGGACTTTCCATGGATGCCTTTGCAGTAAGCATTTGCAAAGGTCTTGCTGCTAAAAAAGTCGGAATACCACAAATGTGCTGTGCAGGTTTATGGTTTGGAGGATTTCAGGCCTTAATGCCGTTCACAGGCTGGCTTTTAGGCTCACGCTTCAAATCATATATAGAAGATTTTGATCACTGGGTAGCATTTATTTTGCTTGCCATAATCGGCATAAACATGTTAAGGGAAGCTCTTTCAAAACAGGAAGAAGAGGAAGTCAGCTCTTCATTTGGAATAAAAACCATGTTTATAATGGCTATTGCAACAAGCATTGATGCTTTAGCTGTAGGAATTACTTTCGGACTTTTATTAAATTCGCTTTCAAAAATAATAGCAGCCTGTCTTTTTATTTGCTCTGTCACCTTCGGATTTTCTGCAGCGGGAGTAAAAATAGGCAGTGTATTCGGTGCAACCTTCGAGAAAAAGGCAGAAATTACAGGCGGAATTATATTAATATCTCTAGGAATTAAAATTCTAGTTGAACACTTATTCTTTGCATAAGTTTTCTAAAGAATTTTATAATCAGGACAATCTTCCCCAGCAAAGATTTTTACCCTGCAAGGTTCAAGACAAGCATTTTCACAGAATTTTGCAATATCAGAAGAATAAGGCGAAAGCAGTTCATCAGGATTATACGAAGTCTCTATAATACTTTCTTCGCCCTCTTCTACTACACGGGAAAAAGCTCCATTTAGCAAAACAATATCTGAAACAGCAGGAAACAAAGCAGACTTGTGCTTTTCCTCATATTTTTCCTTTAAGAAAGAAAGCTGCATCTTTTCAAGTTCTGCATGAGGAAGATTTTCAGGCTCAAAATCAGTAATAAAAGAACAATTATTACATTGCTGCCATTCATCAAAATCTGCAAAAAAAGACGATGGCGTAATCTTTAAAGGTTTTAGAACTGCATTAAACCACGGAACAGCACGCCCACAGGTATAAAATGTCCGACAGGCAAAAGCCATTCCACACGAAAAATCCAAATCCTTTGATGAATAAATTCCTGTTCCTGAAGGCATGGTTCCCAAAACAAACTGAGGAAAGTCTATATGATTAGGATAAAGTGAAATTGCAAAATCAAGCCGTTCACGGAAAAGTTTAAAGGTGTCGCCTTCCTGAGCGCCCCACCCCATGTCAAATCCAAAAACCAAGCCTGAGTTATTAAGAAGAGCAGCTTTGTTTGCATAAAGTTTCTTATCAAACAAAAGCAGGGTTTTATTATTTTCTTTCTTTTCTTTTCCTGCAAGTTCTATTTCAAGAGAACAATAAATCCTCTGTAAAGCAGAAATAATCTGATTATCTAAAACAGAAACATCGATTGGAAGAGAAATAAATAAATCAGAACATTTTGTTTCCACACAATCAATTAACGAATGAATAAATTTCTTATCCGAAGCAATCGAGCGGTCATGTACAGAAAATTCTGTCATGCCGCCTTTATAAAGTTCAGGTAACTTCGTGAGTAACTGAGATGTAGAAACAGAAATGTCACCTTTCATGCCTAGAGAATATGAATTCCTGACTTTTCACACTGAGTAAGCATATCATCAGGCCAAGTACTTACCTGAATTTCTCCAATATGAGCCTTACGCAAGAAATACATGCACAAACGGCTCTGACCAATACCGCCTCCAAGAGTCTGGCTTAATTCACCAGAAAGAAGCTTTTTATGGAATGAAAGCTGTGCACGTTCAGGACATCCGCGTTCAGCAAGCTGAGCTGTCAAAGATTCCTTGTTTACTCTAATACCCATAGAAGACAATTCCATTGCATTCTGCAAAACAGGGTTCCATACAAGAAGGTCACCGTTCAATCCGCAATGTCCGTCACCGCTTTCTGTAATCCAGTCATCATAGTCTGGAGCACGGCCATCATGAATAGAACCATCAGGGAGTTTTCCACCAATGCCCATAATAAATACTGCCCCGTACTTCTTACAGACTTCAAATTCCCTTTCTTTTGGAGTTTTATCAGGATACATTCTCTGCAAATCATCACTGTAAAGGAATGTAATTTCTTCTGGCAAGACAGGTGTAATGTCTTCATAATTATCGTATATATAGAATTCTGTCTGCTTCAAGCATGCATAAATCTTTCTTACAATACCTTTCAAATAAGAAATTGAACGGTCATCGCTGTTTATGCACATTTCCCAGTCCCACTGGTCGACATACAGGGAATGAAGGTTATCAAGTTCTTCATCTGCACGGATTGCATTCATATCTGTATAAATGCCAAATCCTGGCTTAAGCTTCATTTCGGAAACCTTAAGACGCTTCCACTTTGCAAGAGAGTGAACGATTTCCAAATTTGTCTCATTCATGTCTTTTACAGGAAAATGTACAGGACGCTCAACACCATTCAAATCATCATTCAAACCAAGTCCAGACTTCACAAAAAGAGGTGCTGTTACACGAGTAAGATTTAATGCAGTCGAAAGTGACAGCTGAAAAAAATCCTTAACCAAAACAATGGCATGTTCCGTTTCTTTTTCATTCAAAAGTGGCTTGTAACCACTAGGAATAAACAACTTAGACATAAAAGTCCCCCTGTTAACACTTAAGCAAATGTTTTTATAAATCTATGGAATGCGTCCTTTCCTTCTGGAGAACGCTTGAATACACCAGCATCTTCAAGAACTCGTGCAAACACATAACCAGTTTCTTCTTTTAGGATTTCACCAATATTTTCTTTTGTAACAGAACTGTATTTTGGCAAAAATTCTTTTACCCAATCAGCATGTTTTGCAAGGGTCTCGTCTTTAGTAATATCTGTTCCTGCAATAATTGCATTTGCAAGATCAGAAAGCTCTTTTTTAAGACGCGAAGGCAAAACAGCAAGCCCCATAACTTCAATAAGACCGATATTTTCCTTTTTTATGTGATGAAGCTCGTTATGAGGATGGAACACACCAAGAGGATATTCTTCCGTAGTAATATTATTACGCAGAACAAGATCCAGCTCATAATCTCCGTTATGCATGCGGGCAATAGGTGTAATGGTATTATGTTTTTCACCGTTTGTTTCAGCATAAATAAATACTGTAGAATCTGTATAAGAACGCCAGGCCTGAAGGATTTTATCGGCAAGCTGTACAAGCCTGTCTGAGTTTGATGCGGAAATTCGAATGACACTCATTGGCCACTTTACAATACCGCATTTTACATCATCAAAACCTTTTATGCTGAATTCTTCTTCAATGCCAGCTTTTGCCATTGCAAAAGTATAATTTCCACCCTGATAGTGATTATGCGAAAGAATTGAACCGCCAACAATAGGCAAATCAGCATTACTTCCAATAATATAATGAGGAAACAGCTTTAAAAAATCAAACAGAGAAATAAAAGTTTCCTTATTAATAGTCATTGGAGTGTGTTCATAGCTGAATACTATACAATGCTCGTTATAATAAACATACGGAGAATACTGCAATCCCCAAGACTTTCCAGCAAGCTTTAAAGGGATGATGCGGTGATTTTGTCTTGCAGCATGATTTACACGTCCTGCATAGCCGACATTTTCCTTACAAAGAAGGCATTGCGGATATCCGCCCTGAGGGGCATTTCTTGCAGCTGCAATTGCCTTAGGGTCTTTTTCTGGCTTTGAAAGATTGATGGTAATGTCAATGTCGCCGTATTCTGTACGGGTTTTCCATTTTACATCCTTACAAATTCTATAGCGACGGATATAATCAGTGTCCTGACTAAATTTATAATACCAGTCTGTTGCCTGTTTTGGAGATTTCTTATACTGTGCAAGGAATTTGCCTTCAATTTCAGAAGGGCGTCCAACAAGGCAGCTCATTATTTTTGTGTCAAACAAATCACGATATACAACGCCTTCACCTGCAAGTAAGTTGTGTTCGGCTGCATAATCAAGCAATCCAGAAAGAATTGATTCAAGGTCTTTTACCTGAACAACAGGAATGGATGCAGCCTGAGCTTCTGATTCAAAACCATCAAGATTAAAAAGCTCAAGAAGACGGTTCTGTGTAAAAATTACATCTTCTTCTTCGACTAGTCCAGTTGCGCGTCCATACCCAACAAGCGCATTTATCAGCTCAAAAACGTTCATGCAGACATAATAGATAGGGATCTGTATGAGAGCGAGCGCAAATTCGCATTTGCAAGTGAGCATACCAA
>CAMVEQ010000080.1:0-14507 GCA_947166545.1 uncultured Treponema sp.
TAAGCAAATTCTTAAGAAAACATAAGAATTGCACTTAGGAACAGTAGACAAAAACGAGTGTTGTGTTAAAATATAATTGAATTAGGAGGCTGTATGTCAGTAATAAATCTTTACAAAAAGTCCTTCACTGGTATTGACAATATTCATACAAAGTGCTATGGGGGGGGGGGATAAATTAACCTTAAAATGTACAATTTTCTGTACATTACTCCTTTCCTTCCTATTATTAAGCACTACAGTCATTTCCTGTGCAGGTGGTGCTGGCAGTCCTAAAGGTTCCGACGCAGCGGGAACAGCCCTTGCAATCAAGCTTCCAGACACAGCAAAAACCCTTTATGAAAAAGAAGCTATAGTTTCCTTTACAGTAACAGTAAGCTCTGGCTCGTTCACCAGCACAAAAAGTGCAGGCAAAGGCGAAACAATGCTGTTTTCAAACCTACCTGTAGGGAATTACAACGTAAAAGCCTACGGCAAGACCGACAGAGGTGCAGTAGCCGCAAAATGCGAGACATCTGTAACGATTGTTGCAGGAGAGACAACAACAACAACATTGCATCTTGCAAGACTTGACCACTGGACAGTAACGTTCTTGAAAGAAGACGGTTCAGAACTTTCAACACAAGACGTTTCCGACGGCTACACTGCAACAAAACCTACCGATCCTGCTCCTTCTGCAGGAATGGCGTTCTCGTTCTGGACGGCAGACGCTACAGCAACCGAAACTTCTACACCATTCAGTTTTAACACACCAATAACTGCCAATATAACGCTTAAACCTGTGTTCGGTGCTACTACATATACTATAACTTACGTTTCCGCAGCAAAAGCCGTAGCTTCCGAAACATATACCGTAGTATCAGGACGGACTCTTTATGTTCCTACAGAAGCAGAACAGACAGCCGTAAAACTTACGTTTGCAGGATGGTATGAGGATTCGGACTTTACAAGTGCACAAGTAACCGAGATACCTGCAAACAGTGGCGAGACTGGAAACAGGACGTTCTATGCAAAGTGGACTGCAAAGGTAACGTTTGATCCAAGAAACGGTGGCTCTACTATAGAGTCCGACCCACGTATATATAACGTAGACACGGCTGCTGCCGTAAAGCCAGCAGACCCTACAAAGACAGGTGCAACCTTCTTGGGTTGGTACACAGGATCTGTAAGCGGAAGCGGTGCGAGCGAAACTGTAACGTATTCATCAACTGCGTATGACTTTACGAGCAAAGTAACTTCTAACATTACTCTTTATGCAAAGTGGGATTCTCGCGAAATTACTTATGTAAGCCCTATAGAACTGGGTACTGACTACACTGCTACTGCAGGTGCATATAAGTATTACCCTGCAACTGGATGGACTTCAACTGAAATGCCAGCTCCAACACATACAGGACTTACATTTGCAGGATGGTACGAGGATGAGGCATTTACCGAGGCAAAGAAAGTAACCTCTATTGCAAGTGACACGAGCGGAGAAAAAACTCTGTATGCAAAGTGGACTGCAACCGTTAGTTTTGACACTGGTAGTGGGGGAAGTGCTGTCACAGCACAGACAGTAACTTATGGCGATACTGCTTCAGCACCGTCAACAAATCCAACATGGACAGGCTGTACATTCCTTGACTGGTACACGTCAAGCGACAGCGGAGTTACACTTTCTTCAACAGCGTATGATTTTGACACCGAGATTACGGAAAACCTGACGCTGTATGCAAAGTGGAGGAAGCCTGTAACCTTGAAGACAGGAAGCGAGATAAACTCTCTGCTAAAGACTTCGCTTGGAGCAACAGAAGCTCCAAATAAACAGTTTAGAGCTTCTACCACACCTCCTGGCACAGGAACTATAACCTGTACTATGTCAGATTCAAGTTCTGCAGTGGAAGTAAAGATCTGGATTTCTGGAAGCGTCATAAAGTACTATGCAGAAGGCTATACAGACTGTGATGAAAAGATACCTCTAAATGCAGATTCTTCTGATATGTTCTATAGCTGCAAGAATCTGACTAGCATAGACATGAGCGGATTTGATACAAGCAACGTTACAAATATGCGTGATATGTTCATGGATTGTAATTCGCTGACAGATCTAGACGTGAGTGGATTTGACACATCTAAGGTCAGCAATATGGGCTGGATGTTCTATGGCTGCAAGAGTCTGACCAGTTTGAATGTAAGTAGTTTTGACACGAGCAGTGTCACCGATATGACTAGCATGTTTGAACAGTGCTTAGCTCTAACTGGCATAGATGTGAGCGGATTCAACACTGGTAACGTTACATATATGTCCAAGATGTTCAATGGTTGCTGGGCTTTGAACAGTATAAACGTAAGCAATTTTGACACTAGAAACGTTACCAGAATGAGCAGCATGTTCAGTTCCTGCACCAGTCTAACCAGCATTGATTTGAGCAGTTTTGATACTAGCAATGTCTCCGATATGGATGGTATGTTTGATAACGATGGCGAGCTGACTACTATATATGTATCATCAACTTTTGTACACCCAAGTGTTACTCAGATGTTTGGGGGTTGTGTTAAGCTCCAAGGTGGTGCAGGTACCGTGTTCAGCGAAGGAAATGTATCTGGAACTTACGCACGCATAGATAGCGGTTCATCGTCACCTGGATACTTTACGGCAAAATAGTAAAACTGCACTGGCAGTAATACAGGCTTGCAAGCACTAATAAAAAAAGCCGTCTGCAATCATGAAGTAAACTTCAATCATGCAGACGGCTTTTCTTAGAAGCACAGCCAACAAAATGTTGACATTTTATGTAATGTCAATGTATAGTAAAAGCAATGGAGAACGCTCGTAAACGAGCGACTTGCCTCCGTTAGCTGTTATGAAAACCGCCTTCGAAGTAGCCACACTTATGGGCGGTTTTTTTATGCTTTATATCCTATTTTATTAGGAAGGAAAGCAGGTCTATAACAAGAGAGAGAACAATCGCAAGCGATTGTTTTCGAGTTTTGCTTCGCAAAACTCGCTAAGCAAGACACGCAGTGGATTGCGACCTTCTTCGTGATGAATTCGGAGGCAAGCCGCCACAATTTACAAGCGTTCGCCCACAAATATAACAAAAACGACTATCTATGGCAAGACATAGGAATTATGTACTTAATAAGTCATTAAGCTTTAGCTTCTATTTCTTTCGCCAGCTCTTCAATCTTATCCAAAGGCAACTCTACAGCCTGTGCTATCTGTTCATGCGACAAGACTTTCATTGCAAGCAGATTTTTGGCATTTGCAATTTTGGCTGCATTCATGCCTTCTTTCCTTCCTTCTCGTCTGCAGGCATTCATGCTGCTTACCTGATCAATCCTAAAACTTTGATTATAAGCCTCGTCAAACCAACGCCAGCCATCTTCGCTTATTTTATCAAGTGTCTTTTCTGCACACATAATGCCTCCGTCTGCCTTTACAAGTTCGCCTATTAACTTCTGCCTTTTTGGATTATCTGCCTCTTTAAAAAAGGTACCCCATTTTATTACACTTGGCAAGGTTTTAATGTCTGTTTTATCATCAATCGGTGGCAGTTTTGGAAGCTCCATAAATATTACATTGATTGTGTCCGACAGTTTTGAGCCGTCATTTATGTCTGTAAGTGTGTAGCGGTGCAAAGGTTCTGCATTTGACTTGTCGTATTTAAAATCCATCAGCGTAATCTGGTAGGCTTTTGGCAAATCGTCCCAGTCATCGCCTTTTACAGCAATGGAACTTACAAGCCGTGCAACATAATATTCTGCACGTTTTCCGTAGTCGTACTTCCTGTCTAAGCCCTGCATCTCAACCTGAGCCCTTGTGCTGTCATCAAAGATACAGTTTATGTCATATCTGATACCTTTTTGTCCCTCAAAGTTTTCCGCAGGCTCATTTTCCCTTACGGTTACTTCTGTTACGGTTCTTCCAATCATTGCCGAAAGGAAGGATTTCAATGCATTACGAGAGTCGTCCGTGTCCTGAGTAAAGATTGCCTTGAAGGTACCGTCAAGGCGAGGGTTTAACATTCTGAATTCTTTATTTTCTATCATATAAAGCTCCTTACTATAGTAATTGGGCTAGATATGTCATTTTTGTACACTTTTTTGAAAAATTTATAAAAAAAATTATTTCCAGTAGCAATGGAAAACAATTCTAGTTCCTGTTGAATCAAACATTTTTTTTCTATATAATTGTTTCATTTATTAGAGGATACCAGAGGTATATATGTTGGACTATAGATTTATCAAAGAAAATCTTGAAGCAGTAAAAGAAAACATCAAAAACAGAAACATGACTGCAGATGCTGATATAGTAGTAAAGCTTTTTGACGAGCACACTTCGCTTGTTACACAGTTGCAGGCTTTGCAGAAGAAAAGAAATGAAAATGCAGCTTCTATGAAACAGAAGCTTGATGACGAAACACGTAAAAAGTATGTAGAAGAAGGAAAAGCCCTTAAAAATGACATTGCCGAAATGGAAAAAAAGCTTGCAGAAGTTGATGCACAGCTCGATGAAGCAGCAAGACAAATTCCAAACATGGCAAATCCTGCAGTACCAGTAGGAAAAGTTGATACAGAAAATCTTGAAGTAAAGAAAGTCGGTACTCCACGCAAATTTGAATTCAAGCCAAAGGATCATGTTCAGCTTGGCGAATCCCTTGACATAATTGATTTTGACCGCGGTACTAAAGTATCTGGTCCAAAGTTCTACTACCTTAAAAATGAAGCAGTATTTCTTGAACAGGCTCTTATCATGTACGCATTGAACACACTGCGTAAGCATGGTTTTACAACCTTCATCACACCAGATGTTGCACGTCAGGAAGTTTTACAGGGTATCGGCTTTAACCCACGTGGCAATGAAAGCAACGTATACTGCATTGAAGAAGAAGGAACCTGTCTTGTTGCTACAGCAGAAATTACACTTGGTGGATATCATTCAGGCGAAATCCTTGATAAATCAAAGCTTCCACTCTTCTACTGTGGTCTTTCACACTGTTTCCGCCGTGAAGCAGGAGCTGCAGGACACTTTAGCAAAGGTTTGTACCGTGTACACCAGTTTGACAAAGTAGAAATGTTCGTATACAGCCTTCCAGAACAGAGCGATGAAATTCACGAAAAGCTCCGTCTTATTGAAGAAGAAATATTTACAGGTCTTGGACTTCCATTCAGAGTTGTAGACACTTGTACTGGTGACCTTGGTGCTCCAGCTTACAGAAAATGGGACCTTGAAGCTTGGATGCCTGGTCGTGCAGATGAAGCACATCCAGATGGAGACTACGGTGAAGTTACATCAACATCAAACTGTACTGACTATCAGGCTCGCCGCTTGAATGTAAAGTATCGTGATGATGATGGAAAGAACAAGTATGTACACATGCTTAACGGAACTGCAATTGCAGTTGGAAGAGCAATGCTTGCAATTCTGGAAAACTATCAGAATGCAGACGGTTCAGTAACAATTCCAGAAGTTCTTGTACCATACTGCGGATTCGATAAAATTTGCCCTAAAACCAATTAATTGGAGCTAAAAATGAAAAAACAGACTAACTATGCACGCTCAATCTTTCTAATACTTGTTTTAGTTAGTCTGTTTGCATTTGCTACAATACTTAAGCTTACTGTTTCTTTCTGCATTCCCATTACGGTTGCAACAATGCTTTCTTTTGTCTGTTACCCTGTATGCAACAGGCTTAAAAAGTTTCATATTCCATGGATAGCCAGCATATTTCTGTGCATTGCCGTAATACTTATCATGTTCTATTTTATAGGGACTCTTCTTGTAAGCTCTCTAAGAACAATATTGAGTACATATCCAAACTACGAAGACAGGTTCACTGCAATCTATAAAATCTTTGCACATACATTCAAAATATCTTTTGATGAAGATTTGTCACTATTTAACAACCTGTGGAATTCTTTGAATGTGCGCACTATGGTGCAGAACCTTGCAATTACCTTTAGCAGCAATCTTGTAGCATTTTCAAAGACAATCTTTGTCGTAATGCTTTTCCTTATATTCCTACTGATTGAATTTGAATCATTAAAGACAAAAATAGCACTTGCATTTTCAGATGAGCATACAAACCAGAAAATTCTTACGATTGCAAGAAACACTATTACCGAAGTAACGCACTTTCTTTCCATTAAGTTTATGGTTTCCCTGCTGACAGGATTAATAGTATTCATAGGAACTTTTGCCGTACAAATGGATTTTCCTATAATCTGGGGATTTCTGGCATTCATACTTAATTTTATTCCAACATTTGGTTCAATAGCATCGTGGATGCTTACGACTCTATTTGCAATCCTTCAGTTCTACCCTGACTGGGGAAAAATAATCTTTGTTGCAATACTGGTTCTTAGCGCAAACATGATTCTGGGAAATATCATAGAACCGCGATGGGAAGGTACAGACCTGGGCATTTCACCATTCATCATTCTTGTAAGCTTGTCTTTCTGGGGTTGGATGTGGGGTTTTGTAGGCATGGTTCTCGCAGTTCCTCTAATGGTAATCATCAAAATCATTTGTGAAAACATAGAGATTTTACGCCCCGTTGCCATTATTATGGGAACAAAAAAACGAAACGCAGAAAATAAAAATGCTTAAAGAGGCTTTTTTTCCTGCAAGAAGCGAAGGTCTTCAAACTTCATGTTCTTAAAGTTGCATAAAAAACATTGAATGTCCCCTTCTGCATTTGCATAAGTGTCTGCAACTATTATTCCAACACTAATAGTTCTTTTCAAAAGGGGGCTTGCTCCAATAGGAAACTGCAGAGCAAGTTTGTATTCATTTCCAACTTTAAGAGAATCCAATTGATTCATGCAGCCAAATACTATTTTTGAACTGTCAATGTAAATTATATCAAGAGGTTCTACAGCTCCCTCTACAGCAACAGTAAGAAGCCGTTGGCACAAATATCTTGAAACGCTTATTAAAAAAGAAATATCTTCATTTTCATGAATTTCCATGCGATATGCAAAACGTTCAAATAATTCCTGTGCAGTAGACTGTAATGCAGCTTCTACAGAATTCCACTTTGGGACTGTAAACAGCGTATACTCTTTTTTAGGGAACGCATCAATTGAAATACTTTTATTTCCACGTGCAGAATATGAAATAACCGCACGCATAGAGTTTTTTACAACTGGCTTTCTGGCAGCAACACGCAAAAGACTTTTAGGAACTTCAATAAAATAACCGTACTGATTTTCTACCAAAGTATTTATAAAACAAAGCCCTACATGATTATAATAAAAAGATACCTTTACAGATTTTCCAACCAACGGAGAAAGATTTTTTACAGTATTACTAAGGCGGAGAGTTTCCTCCCCTGCTACGTATACATCAGAAGCATTCACAACAACAGGAAAAATCTGCATGGAATCTCTTTCATGAACAGTCACTGTAACGGGAGTAGCAGTTTCCTTCATATAATCAAGAACAATACTTCTTTCTATGGTATTCAGGCCTTCTTCAATATTCATTCATCTTTCTCCCGATTTTTATATTCAATCTGGTGTATTTTCCAGTTCTGTCCAGCTTTTGCAATATACAGATTTACATCAATGTGAGTTCCATCATTTAAGAAAAGCCTTACAGGACACTGACATTCATTTTCATTAATAAACGGCTTTCCTAAAACATAATTTGATATGTCATCAAACGTAATGTTTTCTTTTTTTAGATTATATCGGAAAAGGACAACCGTATAGGCATAACCACTCATAATGTATTTATCGAGGGATGTATTTTTTACCAGCGCATGACAAAAATCGTTTACGGCAGATTTTTGGGCAGCTGTAAAGGCAGTAGTATCAAGCTCAGGGAAATTTGGCAAAGCAGGATACTGTAAATCGGAAGGAAGTGGAGTGCCCGAAAGTTCCTGCGACAGAAGAATTAAAACTGGATCATCACCTATATTATTTTCAAGCGAAATATATTCCTGATTCTGAACAGGAAGCTCTTTTGCCCATGAGATTCTGCTTTCTAAAATGACAGCTTCTTCATGCAGGGAACTAGAATTCTGAACTGCAGAATTCTTTTTTTTGCAAGAGACACAAATAAAACAAAGCAATACATAAAAGATATTCAGCCACTTTTTTGACATTATCATTTTACATAATTATACAAAAGCAGTGTATAAAAGTCCATAATTCTATTGAAAAAAACAAAATGAATAGATATTATAAAATATCTATTTCTACAAAAAATAACAAAGAGGTTTTTATTATGGCGCTTACTTTGGCAGAAAAAATTATCCAGAAGCACATCATTCCTGGCAGTTGCAATTTTACTGCAGGAACTCCTATAGAGAGAGGTCAGGACATTGCAATAAAAATTGACCAGACTCTCACTCAAGACGCAACCGGAACAATGGCCTATCTACAGTTTGAAACTATCGGTGTACCTCGTGTAAAAACAGAAGTAAGCGTAAGCTATGTTGACCACAACACTCTTCAAACTGACTTTAAAAATCATGATGACCACCGCTATTTGCAGTCTGTTGCTGCAAAATACGGTCTATATTTTTCACGCCCTGGTAACGGGGTTTGCCATCAGGTTCATATAGAACATTTTGGAAAACCAGGAAAGACACTTCTTGGTTCTGACAGCCACACACCTACAGGTGGTGGAATTGGAATGATAGCTATTGGAGCAGGTGGAATTGATGTTGCAGTAGCAATGGGCGGAGGAGCTTTCCATCTTGCCATGCCTAAAATCTTTGGTGTAAAGCTTATCGGCACACTCAAAAAAGGAATAAGTGCAAAAGATATTATTCTTGAAGTTCTTAGACGCGAAACTGTAAAAGGTGGAGTTGGCGCCATTTACGAGTATTTTGGCGAAGGTGTTGCAAGCCTTACAGTTCCACAGAGAGCAACAGTAACAAACATGGGTGCAGAACTTGGTGCAACCTGTTCAGTATTCCCAAGTGACGAAACAACAAAGCACTTCCTTGAAAGCATGGGACGCCCAGACGACTGGACAGAACAGAAAGCCGATGAAGGCGCAAAATACGATAAAATAATTGAAATTAACCTTTCAGAACTGGGAGCAATGGCAGCATGTCCTAATTCTCCAGACGCAGTAAAGCCTATAAGTGAACTGAGTTCTATAAAAGTAACTCAGGTTGCAATAGGAAGCTGTACAAATTCTTCTCTTGATGATTTGCAGGCAGTTGCAGCTATTGTAAAAGGAAAACATATTGCCCCAGGCGTAGAAGCAGGAATTGCACCAGGAAGCCGCACTACTCTTCTCATGGCAGACAAAGCAGGCATTCTCGGAGACCTCATTAGAGCAGGATTCCGCATTCTTGAAAGTGCCTGTGGTCCTTGTATTGGCATGGGCTTTGCTCCTAACTCAGAAGGTGTTTCACTTAGAACATTCAACAGAAACTTTAAAGGCCGCTCTGGTACTGCAGATGCTGGTATTTACCTTGTCAGCCCAGAAACAGCAGCAGCAAGTGCCATTACAGGATTTATAACAGATCCAACAACACTTGAATATACAGATCCTGCATTCACAGCAAACGGACGCATTTCCCTTCTTGAAGGTAAAGATGCACGTCTTTCAAAGGATGAAATTAAAACTGATGCTCGCGATGAAGGAATGCTTATTCCTCCTCTCAGCGAAAAGGAAGCTTCTCAGGTTGAAATTCTTAGAGGACCTAACATTAAGCCATGTCCTCCTTGCAAAGAATGTGCAGACAGCCTTAAGCTTCCAGTATTGTTAAAGGCAGGAAATAATGTATCTACAGATGACATTATGCCAGCAGGAACAAAAGTTCTTCCTTTCAGAAGCAACATTCCAGAAATCAGTAAGTTTACTTACGAACGCATTGATGCTGATTTCTACAAAAAAGCAGAAGCTATCAATTTCTCAGGATGTTTTGTTGTAGGAGCAGAAAACTTCGGACAAGGTTCAAGCCGTGAGCATGCAGCTTTAGGACCAATGTATCTTGGAGTACGTGCTGTTATTACAAAGAGTTTTGCAAGAATCCATAAAGCAAACCTCATAAACTACGGCATCATTCCAATTACGTTCAAAAATCCAGAAGACTATGATAAAATTGAAGCTGGGGACACGCTTGAAATTACAAACATTTTTGACAGCCTCAAAAATGCAAAGAACTTCACGCTTACTCTTCATAAAAATGGAGGAACTGTAAGCATTGAAGGTATAAATGACCTTGCAGAACGTTCCCGCAACATCCTACTTTCAGGAGGTCTTGCCCGTTACACAAAGAACGGCGGTCAATAATTTTATTTTATAGAAGAATTTGACAGAGCATTTTCCCTATACTATAATATTAAGGAGAATTTGTATTATAGAGGACTACAGCTTATGGTAAAGATACATAATATAATGGAAGAACAGGTCATAAGTCATGTTAATGAACTATATGATCAGGTAAAGGCTAAAGGAGCAGTTTGGCTCACTTGTGACTGTGAGAACTGTCGTTTAGACACAATCAATTATGTCTTAAACCGAATTCCACCTCGATACGTTGTCAGCGGACGCGGTGTAACACACAATAATGCTGTGGTTCTTACAGATTCCCAACTTTCAATAGATATTGACCGATATGCTCTTGAAGGCATGAAACTTGTAAGTGCATCAAAGCGTCCATATCATAAATCCAACATGGATGCCAGCCAGCAGGACGCTGCACAAAAACCAGTCTTTTACTTTCCTACGTTTACAGGAAATGTTTATGACGGTTCAACTTTTGAAGCACTTACAGATGTAGAACTGGTATTGAAGCTTGGAAATGAAAAAGCTGTAATGATTGACTCCGGCTGGAGCAATCCTTTTAAGACATTTGCAGGTTCAAACGGAAGTTTTACATTCTGGGTAGCACCAATAAAGGCAGAAAAAGAAAAGGAAAACAAAGACTTTGTTTTTACAATCGAAGCAAGGCTTGAGGGCTATGATACAGTCACCTACTCTTTTGATGTTCCTATTGTAAGTGAGAAAAAGGATCGTATCCAACTCAATTCAGTTTACAGCTTGAAAACACAGGATATATTCATGTTCCGTTCAGATGTTGTAAACGAATTGGAATAGATTTAATGGAGAAAAAGACTAAATGCCATTTATAAACACAAAAGTTACAGTTCCTTTGAGCGAAGAAAAGAAGGACATCCTAAAGGCAGAATTTGGAAAGGCAATTTCTATTATTGGAAAACCAGAGTCTTACCTTATGCTTGGCTTTGAGGATAATTCTTCATTGTATTTTGCAGGGGAAAAACTAGATAAAGGCGCATTCATTTCTGTTCAGGTATTAGGAAATGTAAATTCAGAATCCAGCAGCAGAATGACGGCAAAGCTGTGCGAAATCTTGAAAAAAGAACTGGACATTCCAGGAAATGCAGTATATGTTGCCTACCAGGGAATAAAAGACTGGGGCTGGGACGGAAGAAACTTCTAAATATGCCCAAAAAAAAGAGCTGTCCAAATTAAAATGGACAGCTTTTTTTATTTCTAATGCAATATATCACAATATATCATATATATACAGAAAAACTGTAATATTTTGCAACTATTTTCGAAAATTTAAGAAAAATGGTGTTGACAAACACTTTGAAAATCACTAAAAATGTATACCCTTTTTTACTAAAAAACTCATTGACTAAAATATTCATTTTTGCAATAATAAAAATATCATGGGTGTTCAATCAGATTCAGCATTGTCAACAGCATACAGCCTGATACTTTCAGGAGACATTCAGCAGGCAAAATCATTGCTAGAGGATACCCTTCCTGCTGACCTTGATAACAAAGACCTTGTATTTGCTGTGCTATGTTGTAACATCTGGTTGTCTAATTTAGAGAAAATCAGATCAGCTGAACCATTTGAATATGGAGAAGCCATCATAAATTACTGGAAAAACTTTGAGACAAACGTCATTGCCCGCGAAAAGGAACCTCCGCTGGAAGAGACTTTATATGTCTTTAACAAAGTTATTTTTTCACTTGCACTGGATAAATACAGTAAAGTTTATGAAGATTCTGATAAAAAAATACATGCAGAAGTCTGTAGAAAAATGGGCTTGTGCCACAAGAAACTTGGCAACTATGAAGAAGCACTTAAGTTTCTTACAGAGGCAAACAATACCATGCAGGGATTATCATACATCCTTGCAGAAATGGCAGACTGCTATGATTTGTGTGGCGAAAATAAGCTTGCAAAAGTAATTTTCAGAGAAGCCTTTTTTACGGATCCTGAAAAAATTGACCTTGCACTGCTCGATTCGCCACTTATAAGAAAGCTTATTGATAAGGTTTCTGCAAAAGGATATACAGGGCGCGAGCTGCTTGAATGGATTCCCGTATATGGAACGTTATACGGAGTATTTAATATACGCAGAACGCTAAAGTCGCAGGAAGTCGGTAGGCTTAAGCAGGATATTTATGCAAAGGAAAATGAAAATAAAGATCCTGTAAACAGCGCCTTATTAAAACCAAGGCTTTTGAATATGTATTTCTGGCTGATTGATTATTACGATCTTTCGCAGGAACTTCAAAGAATAAAAGAAGTTTTGCTTAAAATAAAACTTCTTGCCCCTGATATATATAATTTATATGCCGGAGAAGCATAGAAATATTTGTTGGAGACGTTTTAAACATTTTTTTAGGAGTAATTTATGTCTGAAGAACTTGAGAATTCTGTACGTGAAATGCTTAAAGAGGAAACATGGACACGCGCAGGCATCAGCAACTTTACCAAAAACAACCTGGTAGAACTCGCAGGCATTTTAGAGAGAACCCGTGCCGAGAATTGTGAAAACACTATTAAAGAAATCTGTGATGAGCAGCTTTCACACACAAAAGACAGCATCGTTGCACTTTATCTCTCAGGCATGATTTCTTTGCTTCAAGGTTCACTCGACAACAGCAACCTTGTTTCAATTGTCGATATTTTTGAGAAAAATCATAAGGAAATTCTTATTGAATATCTGTGTAACAGCATTCTTGAAGAAGATCCTCAGAATCGTTTTGCACTCCGTAAGCTTGCCGCATACTACAAATCAACAAACAATGACAAAGTTTGGGAACTTTACGAAAAGATTGTAAAGATTGACTTTGAAGAAGCAGACATTGCAAAAATCCTTGCAGAACGTTATGAATCACAGGGAAATAAAGAAACCGCAGTAAGCTACTACAAAAAAGCTTTGCTTCGTTATGTTGCAGAAAAGAACAGCAACTCAACAAAAGAAGTATGGTCAAAACTTTTTTCACTCATTCCAGAAGAAATTGATTTCTTCCTTCTTGTACAGCGTAAAATTGCAAAATCTATTAGCGAAGATCGTTCTGCAACACTTATGCAGGAAGTATATCAGTATTATAAAGATACAGCTAAATGGGACACTGCAATTTCAATCTTAAAGCTCATCCTTTCAATTGATAAAAAAGACAGCTGGGCTCGCAAAGAAATTACAGACTGTTTCCGTGGGAAATACTCTGACAACAATCACCTTGAAGATTATATTAGACTTTCAGGACTTTCACAGTCCTTCCGTGATGTATTCGAAGCTATCAGTGATTTTGAAAAGCACATTGCATTTGATGCACGCAACTATGTATTCCACCGTTCTTGGGGTGTAGGTATCATCAGAAAGGTTGAAGGTGACATGCTTTCAATCAACTTTGGAAAGAAAAACGGTGTTCATCAGATGTCTCTTAAGATGGCTGTAAGTGCTCTTATGCCTCTTTCAAAGGAACACATTTGGGTTCAGAAAGCCACAACAAAGAAAGAAGATCTGGCCAAGAAAGTAAAGAGTGACGTTACTTGGACACTCAAGACAATCATCCAGAGCTTTGACAATTCATGCGATGACAAGAGAATCAAAGCAGAACTCGTTCCTGCAGTTCTTACAACAGGAGAATGGACAAGCTGGCATGCAAAAGCACAGCAGGTATTTGCTACAGATTCAACATTCAGCGTTGATCCAACAGACAATTCAAAGCATACTGTACGTGACCATGAAATCAGCATGGAAGAACGCCTTAACAATGAATTCAAGGCAGAAAAGGACTTCTTTGCAAGAATTGACATTCTCATGCGCTTTATTGCTGACGATGAAACAGACAAGAGTGACGAACTTCTTGCAGATATGTTTGACTATTTTGCAAGCTTTATCAAAACAGCTTCTACAGCAGACGTACAGACAATCGCAGCATATCTTACTGTCCAGAATGTATGCAAACAGCTTCCTAGCTTTACAAACCCAGCATCATTCACATTTGCACAGCTGTATTCTGATATTGACAATCCAAAGGATCTGTACAATGAACTTAAAGATTCAAAGAATACAAGCCTTAAGGAAGACTTCATTGCAAATGTAAGACAGCTTCCTGACTGGGATGACCAGTATGTAAAGCTTTTCCCTACAGTTCTTTCAAAGTCACTTATTGCAGCACTTCTTGCTGCTGGTAAGACAGAAAAAGTTCAGAAGCTCATGCAGGACAGCTTTAACGACTACAGAAATTACCGCAATTCAGCAATATACTTCTTCAAGGA
>CAMVEQ010000081.1:0-14500 GCA_947166545.1 uncultured Treponema sp.
CCAAGAAGAGCGTTTCCACCGTATCCAGAACCGTAAGACCAGATGAGGTGCTCTTCTGGGAACTGTGAAATATATTTGTGCTCAACATCAGCACAAGGCCAAATTCCGCCGTCTGTTTCGCCATTGTTAAGTGGCTTACCTACAGAGTGCAGACATGGAACCCAGTCACCGTCTGTGCCAAGGTAGTTCCATACCTTTTCACCAGCACGTGTCATGATGTCCATATTCAAAACAACATATTCAGAATCTGTAAGCTCAATACCATACTTTGCAATTGGAGAACCGAGAGGTCCCATGCAGAATGGAATTACATACATTGTGCGGCCGTGCATACATCCTGTATACAAACCTTTCATTGTAGCTTTAAGTTCTTTTGGATCAATCCAGTGGTTTGTAGGACCAGCATCTTCTTCCTTAACAGAAGAAATAAATGTACGAGATTCAACACGGGCTACATCACTAGGAAGAGAACGGAAAAGGAAACAGTTTTCCTTTGCCTTAAGTGGTGTTGCAAGACCAGCTTTTACACACTTCTGCATAAGCTCGTCATATTCTTTTTTTGAACCGTCACAAACAACAACATTGTCCGGCTCACACATTTTAACGCATTCTTCAACCCAAGCTTTGATTCCTGAGTGTTTGATGTCATTAAGAGTCATACTTTAACTACTCCTACAGTTGAGGAAAAGAACGGCGAAACAGATATTTTAACAACGTAACAGAGCTGCTTTCATCCATGCAATTCATGCACATATTCATTTCCTTATGGCTTTTACTATAAACCAAATTCCGCTTATATTCAACAAGGTGAATGCCGATATTGTCTAAATCTATGGAAAAAAATCAATTCAAATTCTGCCCTGAATGCGGTAGCAAAAGCATACAGACACATAGCAAAGGACGAAAATGGAAATGCCCAGACTGCGGTTTTACACTGTACAACAATGTTGCAAGTGCCGTCGGGATCGTTCTTGAAAATGCAGAAGGAGAACTTCTTTTTGAACGCCGTGCAAAAGAACCACGTAAAGGATTTCTTGCCTTTCCTGGCGGATTTTCGGAGCCAGATGAGACTTGCGAAAATGCGGTAATAAGAGAGTGCATGGAAGAGACTGGCATTGAACCTAAAGATGTAAAATACCTTTGTTCTTATCCTAATGACTATGAGTACAAGAACATCTTCTATAAAACCTGTGATATATTCTTTACGGCAAAGTTGCCAGACAATTTTGAACTTAAAGCACAAAAAGGTGAAGTATCAGAATTTGAATGGGTAAAAATAGAAAGTGAGGAAGACATTGAAAAGTGTCCGTTAGCTTTTAAATCTGCACGGCACACTCTGAGATGCTGGCTAAAGGAGAAGTCTAAATGAAAAACCTAATACCACTCATAATCTGCATCACAGGACTTGTACTGTACGTACTGGTTCTGACAATCTACTGCATAAAAATTTCCAGAGCAAAAAGATTTGTTGCACCAGGAAAGACTGTACCAAGGTCATCAAAGTCATTTAAGGCCATCTTCATTACAGCACTGCTTCTTGAACTTCTTCCGATAGTTGTGCCACTTGCAACTTATGTAATTGCAGTTGTAGCGGCAAGCGGAGTACTTGGCGAATACATTGCGCTAAAAGACCGTCTGGAAGAAATTAGAAAACTGAGGTAAGAAACCGCTCTATACGGAAAGAGTGAAGTTTTCCACGGAGAAAGTTCGTTCTCCCCATGGAGAGAGAGGGTTCTCATCATGGAGAGACACTGTCTCCACCGTGATGTTTAAAGGTGTCTCCGCCTAGTGGAGACACTCTGTCTCCAAGGGGGTGGAGATAAAGTATCTCCGTCAAAATTTGGAGACAGTATGTCGCAGACATGATATCTCCGACATTATGTTCCCGACATGATGTCCCCGATAAATTACCTCCCAGAAATGTCCATTGCTTCAAATAGTACTAGACACAAATTGCTTTTTTTGATATAGTAACAATTACTTTAAGGCGTCTTACCCAAGTGGTAAGGGACTGGTCTGCAAAACCACTATGCATCGGTTCGATTCCGATAGACGCCTAATTAAAAGAGCCTTGCTTTACAGCAAAGGCTCTTTTAAATTCCAGGCTTTTCGAGCAAAGCTGGAGCCTGTTTTTTATATACTAAAAAGGGCTGCCCCTCAACTCCTTTGGGACAGCCCTTATTCTTTTTAAAGTTAAACTTATTCTGATTTTATAATAAACATCTTTATGCCTTCTCCCTTAAAGCGCTCTTTTACAGCTTCAATTACAGCTTTTGCAGTCGGCAAATATTTATCTTCTATATAGCTTATCATCAAAAAATTTGTTTCAGGCCACGTAGAAGTTCCAAGTTTTCTGTCATTACCGCCACGCCCATATACCAAAGGAACTACCGAATAAAGAATTTCAGGAATGTACTGTTCAAGAGCATCTGTAATATCCTCTTCAACAGATTTATTTGCAATTATTTCAAGTCTGTACATTTATAAACCCTCCTTATCCCTTATTGCACCAGCTTTTTCCAAAAGCGAAGGTTTACGTTTTGATGCAGAAGGCACGTTTTCTGACGGCATTGCAATTGTAATACGGCTTTTAACAGCTTTCTTTTCCCTCATGACGACAGAATAAAGAACAGGGATTAAAAACAATGTAATAAATGTAGAACTTGCAAGACCGCCTGCAACAGCAAGACCTATCGGCTGAACCATGCTGGCACTGCCACCAGTTGCAAAACACATAGGCAACATTCCAAGAATAGTAGTAAGAGTTGTCATTAATACAGGACGCAGACGGCTTGTTCCAGCTTCAAGACAGGCATCTTTCATTTTCATGCCGCGTTCAATCAGAAGATTCGTATAGTCAACAAGAATAATACCGTTGTTTACAACAATACCAATAAGCATGATAAGACCAACAGCCGTCATGATTGAAATTGCCTGCCCCGAAATCTTATAAATTCCAACAACACCGATAACAAGGAACGGAATCGTAACAATATTAATAAGAGGAGCTTTAAAGCTTTCATAAGTTGCAGCCATTACTCCAAAAACCAAAAGGATTGCCATAATACCTATTTTTTTGTACACACTCCACTGCTCGTTCATATCTTTCAATGAACCTTCATACGTTACGGAAACTCCATCTGGAATAATAAACGTGCTGCTGATTTTTTCCTTTATTTTCTCCTCAACAACATTTGCATTTTCATCTGTCAGAATATTTGCAGTTACATGAACAATACGTGTTCTATTTTCATGACGGATGCTTACAGGACCAAGCCCCTTTTCTACAGAAGCAAAGTTTGCAACACTTACAAGTCCGTTTGTTCCCTGTACATAAATCTGCTCAAGATCAATAACCTGCTCTCGATCTGATGGCTGAAGCATAACATATACAGAATAGTCATCACCATTTTCACGATAAGTTGTTGATGAAACACCTTGAATACATGCGTAAATTTCATTTGCAACAGACGTAACACTTACTCCAAATGAATAAGCTCTGTCACGGTCAACTTTTATTTCAACCTGTGGCAAGCCTTCTTTTGTATCAATAGAAGGTTCTCCCAAATCAGCAATTGAAGTCATGACATCTGAAATTTTATTGGCAACATCCAAAGCACTATCAAGACTATTACTGCGAATGACAATATCAATATCATCACCAGTCATTTGACCTCTCATGCCTCGTCCAAAAGAAAAGGTAACATCTGTAAATTCAGAAAAGTGATTACGCAATTTTGACTGTATCGTAGCGGTGTCATCAATCTGTTCAGCAGAATCTGGCAGAGTAATTTCTATGGAACCTGAATAAGTTGAACTTCTCCAACCTCTGCCACCGACAGTAGAAATAATAGTTTTGTAGCCTTTTACTTCATTATGAACAATCTCTTCAAATTCATTTACAACACGAGATGTTTCTTCAAGTGTTGTTCCTGTAGGAAGAGTAATGTTCAAAGTTACACTGGAATCACGTCCTCCAGTCATCATTACAAAACGCATAGTCTTTATAAACAGCATAGAAATTACAAGAATTGTACAACATACAAGAACTGTTATAAAACGATGCCTCAAAGCAGCATACAAAGCTTTACGATACACAAAGCGGATAGCATCCTGAGCTTTACCAAAAATTATATACAATCCCTTAAATACTGGATTTCTTACAGGCCGTTCATTACGGTTTGTAAGAGGAAAGAAATGACCTGCAAGAACAGGAACAAGGAACATAGCAACAAAGATACTACTCAAAAGAGCAATTACAATCGTAAAAATCATGCCTTTAAACATCTGTCCGTACATACCGAGATCCGACATGTAAAACAAGAACGGAACGAATACGCAGACGGTAGTAAGGTTTCCCGACATAACGGACATCATCATTTCTTCACTACCAAGAATAGCCGCTATGTTTGCTTTTGTACCTCGAGCACGATATGCATAAATGTTATCAATCATAACTATTGACGCATCTACTATCATTCCTACACCAAGAATAAGTCCCGTAAGGGTCATCATATTAAGTGTAAGCCCTGCAAAGTTCATGCACAACAATGTAATAAGCATTGAAAGCGGAATTGAAATAGCAATGATAATCGTACTTTTGAATGAACACAAAAACACATACAGAATTACAACAGCAAGAAGAAGTCCCTGCCATGCAGACTCAATAAGAGTATGTATTGTATCACGAATCATTTCAGTACTATCGCTTACAATTTCAAGAGTAACATCACTAGGAAGAACAGACTGTGCAACCTTTATCTTTTCATATACAGCATTGGCTACTGTTACACTGTTTTTACCAGACTGTTTCGTAACGGACATATACACACCTGGAACTCCGTTAATATATACTTCATTCGTGGCATCAGAATATCCCATAAAAGCACGTCCTAAATCACAGACTCTTACTGAATAGCCATTTACAGTTTTTACAACAGTATTGTTTATCTGATCTACACTCGTATATTCACCAGTGGTTCTTATTGAATAGTTTGTCTTACCATCTTTTATTGTACCGCCACCAAGCTCAAGATTTTGCTTTGCAAGGGAAGAAGAAACAGAAGTAAGCGAAAGCCCATAAGCCTGTAAACGATTCTGCTCCAGTTCAACACGAACAATCTTCGTGCGGCCACCGCTTACACTAGCTTCTCCAACACCGTCTGCCTGTTCAAGAATGTCACATACAGTATTTTCTGCCAGCATCTTTAAATCATCAGCAGAACGGTTTCCGCGGATTGCAATGCGCATTATAGGAGAAGAATCAGAATCCCATTTCATTATTGTAGGAGTAACATTATCTGGCAAAGAACGAGTAACACGGTCAAGTTTATCACGCACATCATTTGATGCAATGTCAAGGTTTGTACCATAGTTAAATTCAAGAGAAACAGAACAGGATCCTTCAGAAGAAGTAGATGTAATATTTTTAAGGTTACTCAAACTTACGAGGGAATTTTCTATAAGTGTAGTTACAGATTTTTCAACTGTCTCAGGTCCTGCATTCTGATAAGATGCCGACACTGTTAGATAAGGTCTATCTACGTCTGGAAACAAACTAAGGGATATATTACTTATTGTAAAAATACCAAGTATACCCAAAAGTGCAAAGATTATAAGCGCAAGAATAGGATGCTCTAGAGTTTTCTGACTAATCATCACAAAGCCCCGTTACCGCTTGAAGAGATATCTTTTACAACACTTCCGTTACCAAGAACACGCATGCCTTCAACAACCATTTTTTCACCTTCATTTACACCTGAAAGCAACTGAACAATATTATCAACAGATTTTCCAACAGTAACTTCCCTTTGGGTTACTGTATTATCAGAATTTACTATATATATGTATTTTTTATTAGATTTTTCCACCACAGCATCAGAAGGGATTACAACAGCTCCGTCATACACATCAGTATAAAGTTTTACTTTTGCAAACATGCCGGCATTAATGCGGGCATCAACAGAATCAAAATTAAGGGTAACTTCTTTTGTACGGCTTGTACTGTCAACAACAGGAGAAACTCTAACAACTGTTGCAGTAAACAAAATGTCCTGATAAGCCTCAAGCGTAACATCAGCCTTTAAGCCGATATGCAAAGAAGAAACATAGCGTTCTGGAACACTAGCTGTAAGCTGCAAATTTTCTACATCCCCCACAGTTGCAACTTTTGTACCTGTAGACACCGTCATTCCCTGTTTTACAGGCAAAGTTGTAACAGTTCCGCTTATAGGAGAATACACAGGATTAAGAGCATACTGCATTCCAGGCGAAGAAGGATCTATTTTTACAAGCAAATCCCCTTTCTTAACATTAGAACCAAGACTTACAGACAATTCCTTTATTTTCCCACCAATTTCAGGAAACACATCTACAGAAGTCTGAGGTTCAATTTCACCAGTAGTAAATATGTAATCCTGCAAAGCAGTAACCGTAGCAATCTGAGAGCGAATACTTGTTACATTCTGAGACTGCGGTCCTGGAGCACCACTTCCTTTGCCGCCAGCACCAGTTTTGCCATTAGACTTAGAGTTAGAAGCCTTTTTTGCAGGCGCACCAGCCGGAGCCTGTCCAAAACCAGCTCCAGAAGCTGACTTTGAACCGTTTACATAAGTATATGTTACAAATATAAGAGCTGCACAAACAATAATTGCAATTCCAACTTTTACGAATTTCATAAATATCTTCCTTTATTCCTTTTTCGATAGCGTACCGAACGGAACTCCTATCGTATTTTCCAATTCAAGAATAGCTTTTATAAGGCTGAATGCCTCAGATTTTAGGTTTACTTTTGACTGCAGAAGATTATCTGAAGCACTCTGCAGTGTAAGAATATCTTTTTTACCATTATTATAAGCATCAAGCGTTAAATCATAAGATTGTCTTGCATAGTCAATACTTTGCTTGCGTAAGTTTATTGTAGACTGCAACTGCTTGATTTTATTCATGTAAGACTGACAGTTAATTTTTAATGAAAGCTTGGCATTTTCAAGTTTCAATTTTAACGACTCAATGTTATCTTTTTGATTTGCAATGCTTTGTACGCCACTAGACCAAGGCATAAAGCCATCCAACGGTATTGAAACACCAAAAGAAAGAGTACCACCATGCATCCAGTCTGAACTGTCTGACAGGCTTTTATTCAAATTGTACGAATAGCTTCCTGAAAGAGATGGTGCATAGGCACTCAATCTTGCAGCAAGAAGATTATTATTTGCAATCTGAATTTCTTTTTCAATTGAAGCAATCTCTGATGAATGTTTTGAAACGTTATCTATTGAAATTTCACCAACGGAAAGAATGTCATCAAGACTACCTTCAAGAGATATATCAGTATCCAAATCAAGCCCCAAAAGCTGTTTAAATACAGTCTTATCATTTTCCAGCGTAACTTTTGCAGTTTCAAGAGAGCTTTTTGCATTCTGATATGTCAACTGACTATTCAAAACATCAAGACGAGGAAGCAGACCTTTATTATATTTTGTGACATTAGAACCGTAAATATTTTTTGCAGTTTCAAGATTTTTTTCTAGAAGAGTAATGTTCTCCTGCTCAAACAGAATTCCATAAAAGGTTTCACGGACATTCAGTTCAACAGTTCTTACAGCTGTATTATAATCCAGCTGCTGCTTTTCATAATTTAAAGTAGCACCTTTTACAGTTGTACCTACAGATGGATGAAGCTTCATATTAACACTAGCTCCAATTGTTACTGTAGGATCTTTAGAATAATCTGCATCGTTTTTTAAGAGACCCATTGCAGGTAAAGATTTTGAAATCTGTGCATTTGCAGAAACTGAAGGAGCAACAGAATTCCAAGAAAAGGTTTTGGCTCTTTTAGAAGAACGCAATGCTATATCACTCTGTTTTATACTTAAATTGCCTTCCAGTGCATATTTTACTGCATCATCCACAGACAGAGAAAGGGCATTCAAATGCCATGCCAGAAAAAACATAAGCATCAGAAAAACCAGACTTTTTGTCTGTTTTCTTAAACTCATTCAAACCTCCTTATATATTTTACAGGACATTCACAATTATAGGCAAGAGGTAAAAATAATTCAAAAAATGCATGTTATTTTTTTATAAACTTATGTTATACCCCAAACAGAAAATCCACAGCCGTAATTGCATACATGAAAGAAAATCAGTAATATAGAAGATTATGGACTTGATAAAGAAACTTGAAGATCTTTCAAAGCGTTATGAGGAAGTGTCAAAACTGATTGCAGATCCAGATTTGGTTAAGGATCAGACAAAATACAAAGACACCATGCGCGAAAATCAGTATCTTTCTGACTTAATGGATTTGTATGCTCAATACAAAAAAATTTTGAACGGAATAGAAGAAGATACTCGTCTTATTACAGAAGAAGACGATCACGACATGAAGGAACTTGCACGAGAAGAGCTTAAAGAATACGAAGAACAAAAGCCTAAGTTAGAAGAACAGATAAAGTTCAAGCTCATTCCTCCTGATCCTCTTGATGAAAAGAATATCATTCTTGAAATCCGAAGTGCTGCAGGCGGAGACGAAGCAAGTCTTTTTGTCCGCGATTTGTGGGAAATGTACACACATCTTGCAGAACGCAAAGGCTGGAAGACAGAAAGCATGGAAGTACAGGAAACAGAAGTTGGTGGATTCAACAAAATTGTTACTTCTATTAGTGGAAAATTTGTATACGGAACTTTACGCTGGGAAAGCGGTGTTCATAGAGTTCAGCGTGTTCCAGCAACAGAATCACAAGGAAGACTCCAGACTTCAACAGCTACTGTTGCAGTACTGCCAGAAGCAGATGAAACAGAAATTGTCATTAAGCCAGAGGACGTACGCGTAGATGTTATGCGTGCTGGAGGTCCAGGCGGACAGTGTGTTAACACAACTGACTCGGCTGTTCGTTTGACACACATTCCTACAGGCATTGTAGTTATTCAGCAGGATGAAAAATCTCAGCACAAAAATAAAGCAAAGGCATTCCAAGTACTCCGTGCAAGACTGTTTGATTTGGAAGAAAGCAAAAAGCAGGCAGAACGCTCAAAAACAAGACAGAGCATGGTTGGTTCTGGTGCTCGCAGTGAAAAAATCCGTACCTATAACTTTCCTCAGGACAGAATTACAGACCACAGAATCAATATGTCCGTACACAACCTGCCAAGCTTTATGATGGGTAACATGGACAACCTTTTAGATGCCCTTAACGTATACGCAAAAGAAGAGCAGTTTAAAGACATTTCTGATTTAGCACAATGACAATCCGTGAACTACGTGCAAACGGCATTCAATCTTTATCTGCATCAAGTCCGTCACCTGAACTTGATGCAGACTGCCTTCTACAATATGTGCTTGTATGCGACAAGACGCACATCCTTTTTCATAGAGATGATGAAGTCACAACTGAGCAGGAAGCACAATTTTCTTCCTATATACAAGCACGAAAAACAGGCCTGCCTATAGCATATCTTACAGGAACAAAAGAATTTTTTGGATATGACTTTCTTGTTACTCCCGATGTACTCATTCCAAAACCAGACACAGAACTTCTCATAGAAAAAGCTCTAGATGCCATAAAAGAAAAAACAAAGCGAAAAGAACGTATTCTTACAATCTGTGACATGTGTACAGGAAGTGGCTGTGTAGGATTAAGCATTTTAAAAGCCTGTTCAGACATGAACCTTGTGCATCAAGAATTTTTACCAGCCATAACAATGGCAGACATTAGCGACAAAGCTTTAGACATTGCAAGACAGAATGCAGAAAAACTACTTTCTTCAACACAAAAATCAAAAGTAAAATTTGTACGCACAAACTTATTTCAAATGGTAAATGGAACATTTGACATAATAGTTTCAAATCCACCATACATTCCGTCCGAAGAAGCAAAAGCTCTTTTACAGGATGGCAGAAGCGAGCCACTTCTTGCATTAGATGGCGACATTGACTTTATGGGGAATCCTACAGGGGAAAATGACGGACTTGGCATAATGCGAAATCTTGTACCGCAGGCAGTTGAACATCTTGCCCCACAAGGAATATTGATTGTAGAAGCTGGAGAATATAATGCAGAAATGACAGAATATATTTTCCGTAAGAACGGTCTTTCAGACACACATATCTATAAAGACCTTTCTGGTCAACTCAGAGACATTTCTGGAATAAAAAACTCTACTTCTTATCTTTTTCGCTAGTATCCCATTCTACAGGAACAGTACGGTGTTCAATGTCTGGAATTCTTAAAAAAGTCAGACAGCTGGCAGAATGTACAGTAATGCCACGCTTACGGCTTACATAGCCAACAATAGGATCTCCTGGCTCTGGTTTACAGCACTGAGCAATAGTCACAAAGAAATTCGTAGAATTTTCAATGCGTATCCTTCCTGTATAATTAGATTCTTTTTTCTTTTGCTTACGCGGTCTTCCTTCGGCTGCCCTCTGTTCTGCAATCTGCTGAGAATGCAATATATTTGCAGCAATTTCAGCTTCACGCTTTGCAAGTGCATCTTTATCTATAAACGTAGGGTCATTTGCTACAAGCCAAGAATGTATTTTCTGGTGAGCCTTACTTGTTTTTACAGCCTTAAGCTGAGCCTGAGTAGGATGCGCCTGAGGATTTGTAAGAATTTCTACAATCTGTGTATTTTTTAACGGAGCTGTAAGA
Source organism: uncultured Treponema sp. (assembly GCA_947166545.1). GTDB lineage: Bacteria > Spirochaetota > Spirochaetia > Treponematales > Treponemataceae > Treponema_D. Next base: position 10,656 of record CAMVEQ010000081.1, read on the forward strand.
GGAATAATCTTTCCATCAGCCTTTGCTCCAACAATCTTTTCTCCAACGGCAGAATGAATTGAATATGCAAAATCAATAGCATTTGCACCTGCCGGAAGCTGCTTTACATCACCTTTCGGCGTAAATACATAAATTTCATCTCCCAGAAGCTCATTCTTAAGTTCCTCAAAGAACTTTTCATCACTTAAATGCTCATCCCTCAATTCTCGCAGCTGATTAATAATACTCAAATCTTCTGCACGGACAGTATCTTTATTTGTTCCCTTTTTATACAGCCAGTGAGAAGCAACTCCATGTTCTGCAATATTATGCATAGATTGAGTACGAATTTGAATTTCAAGAGGCTTTCCTTCACAAAGTACAGTCGTATGCAAAGACTGATAGCCATTAGCCTTTGGCATGGCAATATAGTCTTTAAAACGTCCTTCAAGAGGCTTCCACAAACTGTGAACAATACCTACTATTGTATAACAATCGCTATCCTGCGTACAAATAATTCTGAGTGCCAGCAAATCATAAAGTTCCCCAGGCTCCTTATTGCGCTTGCGCATTTTCTGATATATGGAATAAAAATGCTTTGCACGGCTTGAGATTGTAACAGATATGCCCATTTTTTCAGTGGCCGTATAAATTTTCTTTACAGCAGTAGCAAGATAAACATCGCGTTCCTGTTTTTTCTGGGCTACAATTGTCTTTATCTGTTGAAAAGCTTCTGGATTGGAATATTTCAAGCTTAAATCTTCCATTTCATTCTTTACATCTTTCATACCAAGGCGACCAGCCAAAGGAGCCCAAATTTCAATAACTTCTGTAGCAACGGCTTTTTGAGCTTCGACTGTAACAGACTTAAGATTCCTCATGCGGTCAAGTCTGTCAGCAAGTTTTACAAGGATAATGCGTATATCATCTACCATTGCAAAGAGCATTTTTCGGATGGAATCAGACTGCTGTAAAGAAGATGTCTGCAACTTCAAATTAGTAATCTTAGCGGTACCACTACATATATTGGCAACATCTTTCCCAAATTTAGCTTCTATTTCTGGCAGACAGTTATTATCAACTTCGAGAAGGTTATGAAATAATCCTGCAATGATTGTATCACAACTAAGATGACTTTCTGTAAGGACACAGGCGACGCGCATTGGATGCAGATAATAAGGAAGCCCGCATTTACGGTTTAAGTTACCGGTAATGGAAATAAGAAAATCCCAGGCAGAACGTATTTTAGCTTCTTCTTCAGAGGTATAGCTATCAATATAGGTCTTGAAAAATGTATCTATCAAGACCTGTGGATCAGTCACAGTCTTATTAGTCGCAAAAGTCTCTGTCTGCATATTCCGCCTCCATTATATTCCTTATTAAAGCATTTTCCTTGCGGAAATGCAATAATTCATACATAATGAAAGAAATGACAAAGGAAGAATTTCAATTTATTATAGACATAAAAAAAGAATACGAATTTTCAATAAATGGAAAGCGCTACAACATTACATACGGAAAAGATGACACTGGCAAAAATTACATAGCTCTAGGTCGTCTTTACGACAGCCCAGAACGCTACTATTCTTTTGGCGAACTTATAAATTTTGCAAAAATAGACAACCAGTATTTACGGGAACTTATTCCATTCCTAGAGCCTTAGCAAGAGACTGAGCATCTGTAAAATTAATTGCATGAATGCCAATGCTTGCAGCTGCATTACAGTTTTCAATTCTATCATCAATAAAAACAGCCTCTTCAGGTTTTACCTTTTCCGCTGTAAGAATTATTTTCCAAAATTCAACATCAGGCTTAGATACTCCCATTAAAAAAGAAGAATAAGTCTGATCAAACACAGCATAATCACCACGTTCACAATGATTTCTATAATGAGAGTCTATTGTATTTGTTCCGCAAACAACCCGTTTTCCAGCACTTCTCAACTTACGTATAATTTCAAAGGTCTTTTCATTTCCAATAGGATGAAACAGCCAATGCCACCAGTCTGTTTTTACTTCAACCCCAGACCTACAGGAAAATTCCTCCCAAAACTCTTTAGTAGAAATAAGCCCGTCAGAAAGTTTTGCAAGTATATCATCTGAAAATTTATGAAAATCTTCTATAGATATATGCAAAACTTCACTCATCTGCTGTTCTATAAAAGCACTTGTTGTTACAACGCCGCCCATGTCAAATATATATAATTTATACTGATTCATATATTTTCCTTAATCATTATCCGCAAATAGCTTTTTAACATCAGAAAAACGGTCTATACGTTCATAGTATTTTTCAACGCTACCAAATCCATACGAAGCCCAGACAAACGGAATTCCAGCCTGAGAACAAGCATCCGCATCCCCCTGAGTATCGCCAACATAGACAGGATGCATAATCTGATTTCTTGTTACGAGCAACTGTAGATTTTCAGCCTTGCCTTTTCCAGTCCTACCAAAACACTCAAAATCTTTTATATAATCTGTCAAACCTGTCTTTTCAAGCGTTAATTCAATATATCCGCTTTGACAATTACTTACGACATAGATATTCTCGCTAGCAGAAAGTTCTTTTATTGTTTCTATAACCTCAGGATAGCTGATATCAACTACATTTTCCTGCAATGCAATCTGCTCTTCCGAGCAGCAATATGACATAAGAATCTCTCTCTTTGCTTTGTCAAGATTAGGCCACAAGTCTTTTGCAATAACATCCATTGTCTTACCGAATTCCTGCTGTAAAGCCTGTGCATTAACTTTGGCAGCATCAAAACCTGACATGTCAACTGCTTTATTCCACGCTACAGCAACAATTCCCGTAGTATTCCAGATTGTTCCATCAATATCCAGAATCAATGCATCGAATTTCCTTTTCCTTAACATAGAAAAAGATTAGCACAACTCGACAAAAAAAGCTATGCACTGTATAATTTAGGCTGTAGTATTCAGATGTTTAAAATAAAATCTAAATTCCAATATATAATACCAGTTCTCATCTTTACGGCAATGCCTTTAATTGCAGAAGAAGAAACCTATACGCCGAAAAGCTATGTTTCAGCAGATATAGGCATATCGACTGATAAAAAAAATGATAACAAAAAAACATTAATGACAGATATGCTTGCTGGACATTCTGAAGAAAACTGGTTCTTTAATTTCGGCTACAGAATGCAACAAGATATATTTGATTTTGCAGGAAATATTGGATTAAAAGATTTATACTTTAAAAACTATCCAATTCAGATTGGCTCTACTCTAGAAGGATACTATCACATAAGATTTATTGATATAGGAAAATTTGAGCAGAACATGTTTGCAGCTGCATCTTATTTTCTTAATTTTGTTCCTTCTAATACAAGATTAACAGTTTATTTCGGAGCAGGCTTAAAAGGCAATTACCTTGCAACCTCTGCCCACAATCCACCACAATGGAACGCATTTCCAATTGTTTCCATATTCATTACACAGAATTTTTCAAACTTCCTTACTTTAAATGCTGGAATGAGAACCTTTTCTTATTTTGTTTCAACGGCATTCATTGAACCTCAATTTTTTGCAAGTCTTGATGTTCACATAACACCACAGTTTACATTACGTGCAGGAATTGAAGGCATTTACAATTCATATAGAAAACTTGAAGATCTAAAAAGTAATATAGATTCCCTTGAACTTCAAACAATTAACTTTAATGCTGGAATAAAATATTTATTCTAATTCTAATAAAAAGCCAAAGCAAATCTAATAGACATATCAAATAGTAAACTCAGCTTTCATAAAGATATAAATAAGATATAAATATACGATTTTACGGAAATAAAAAAAGGAAAGAAGAATAAAAAAAGCCGGCAGCCACCTGCTTTCGCGGGACTG
>CAMVEQ010000082.1:0-14115 GCA_947166545.1 uncultured Treponema sp.
AAGAGTTTCACCTTCTCTAAAAGATGTCTTTGCAACAACAGATGTAACAAGACTTACAAAACATATAAAAAATAAAACAAACTTTTTCATACTTATCACCTCTCAAAAAAAACAAATATTCCTCTTCACAGTTACAGTATGAGACAAATAAAAGCTAAAGTCAATAAGAGTATATAAATCCTGAAAGTATGAAAGAAATACTACTACTTTTTTATTTTATCAAGAATTTCAAGCAGAGACTCTTTTTCCAAAGGAGAAAGAACTGAATTAGATACTATTTCAGATTTTTTAAGATAATATTCTTTATCTTCTTCCTTTGCTTCTGCAAAAATCTTTTTCAATTCTTCATCTTGCGTAATCCGCATGAACAATGGAGAAATATCATAGGCAACTGACTGCAGATTATTTGGTTCTACCCCAAAAATCGAAAAAGATACATCCGTCAAAACTTTGCTGTCAAAAGTGTTTTTAAGCATATTGACTTCAGAAGTCAATGTTATCTTTACGCCATTCTGAATGATGTAAGGATATTCATAATAATATAAGTTTACGGATTTAGGGAGAATGTTTTTCTCGGAAAGACAAGCCACTTTTGCATAAATACGTAAATCATGCATAAAATTATCTTCAGCCTCTGCAATTGTTTCGCCAGAAGAGTGAACAGAAGGAAATGCAATTTCCCTAGCAACACCAAAAGAGGCTTTTATAACATAAATTGTACCAAAATAGATTGTGACATCAACAGGATTTCTTTCCATACATTCTAGTTTAAGCCATCAAAACCATTTTGTAAACTTTTTTTTCAATTAATAAAACTGCTTTTGAAAAACAATAAGGGCTGCCCCAAAATATTAGGACAGCCCCTTATTAAACAACAGATAAAAATCTTATTTTTTGTTAATGCGATCTTTAAGAGCTTTTCCTGTCTTAAATTTTGCATTCTTAGAAGCAGCAATAGTAATAGTTTCACCACTTGAAGGATTGCGTCCTGAACGTGCAGCACGCTCACTTACAGAAAAAGTTCCAAAACCAATGAGCTGAACAGAATCACCTTTAACAAGAGCAGTTGAAACATTTTCTATAAAAGATTTCAAAGCTGCCTCTGAATCTTTCTTTGACAACCCAGTATCTTTTGCAATTGCATCTACTAATTCGCTTTTATTCATACAAATCTCCTTATAAATTATGTATAATATACAATAGTTAGATTTTAACAGTATAGTACATTCATATATTAAATTCCAGTACTAACTTAACAAAATAAAATCTATTTTTTTTAAAATTTTTGAGTTTAAGTGTTGACACGAATATGTCTTATTGATATTATATAACCACTTGAACGGAGGATTAGCTCAGCTGGGAGAGCACCTGGTTTACACCCAGGTTGTCGGCGGTTCGATCCCGTCATCCTCCACTCAATATTCGGGACGTAGCGCAGCTGGTAGCGCATCTGGTTTGGGACCAGAGGGTCGCAGGTTCAAATCCTGTCATCCCGACTAAAGGCTCTTCTATACGAAGAGTCTTTTTTATTTTAAATCTACCCTTTTAACATCATTGTGAACAGTCTTGTTTCATTGCTTGCAGACACACCTGTTTTCCGTTAAACTTAATGACATGTTATCATATCAACACGAATATCATGCAGGAAATCATGCTGATATCCTCAAACATATCTGTCTGGTAAGAATATTGCAATCCTTATGCAAAAAAGACAAACCTTTTACTATTATTGACAGCCATGCAGGTGCTGGAAGATTCAACCTTAATGATGAACGCCTATTAAAAACAGGAGAAGCCGAAACCGGTATAAAAAAACTAATGACAATGGCTTCAAATCTTCAAGCAATGCCAGAAGCTGTTGCCTCTTATATAAATATTGAAAAACCATATTTTAATAGAGGACTGTATGCAGGAAGCATAGAACTAGAGCGCCTTTTTTTAAGAACTGAAGATAAACATTTTGTTGTTGAAAAGCATCCACAAGCATTTGAAAACTTGCAAATGAATTTAAAAATGCCAGTTTTAAAACCTGAGCAGGAAGCAGAAGCTGCAGCAAAGACAATAGTCATAAACAAAGACAGTTATGAACAACTAAATGCACTAACACCTCCTCAAATAAAAAGGGGTCTTGTATTATGTGACCCAAGTTATGAGGATGACAGTGATTATCTAAATGTAACAAATGCTTTAAAGACAGTTCGGAAAAAATGGAATACCGCAATCATTGCACTATGGTATCCCCTACTTGCCCGTAGAAAAAATGAAACAGCACAAATGCTTTCATCATTGGAAGACTTTTCTAAATTAGGAACAATGCCTTGTGAAAGTTTTCGATGTGAACTTATCGTAAAAAATCCATCGGATATATCGCAAGATTCAAAAGCCCATCTATACGGAAGCGGAATGCTTGTCATAAATCCACCATGGCAGTTAAAACAGGAAATGACAGAAACTGTTGAGTTTCTTAGAACCAAATGCGGATTCCAGCTTCTATAGGAAATAATATACGGAACTTTACACCATCTTTTTCATGAAATACAACACCAGGTTCAACCGCAGCCTGAGCATATATCTCTGAAAAATCTGTTAAAAAACAGTTTATGCCTGTCACAAATCTTGTGGCAGCAAAAAGCTGTGCCACCTGAAAATAATCATCTCTATCAATTTTAGGAAAATATAAAATAGTTAATCCTGGTCCGTAGTAAAAGTGAATTATAGAATGACCTATAATAGGATTTGCCAACCACATATCAGAAGTAAATCCAGCACCAGAAAATTTTTTATCTTCGAGCTGTATTTTTGCAGAAAAAACAAAAGGTATTCTATCTGTTTTTATAGTAGCAGAAATAGTTTGAGCAGCATCTATATTAAATAAAGGCGGAATTACGCCTAATTGGGCACCAATACCAGTTCCTGCATTTACATGAAAACAAAAAATCATAAGGATAAGCAGGACTGTCAGTATTCTTTTTTTCACAGTTTATTCCTATTTATCCTTATGATATATAAAAAATTAATGAAATACAAGTGTATTCCCATCAGAAGAGCAATCTACTGAAATTTCAGAATTATCAGCAAACTTCCCTGCAAGAATTTCCTTGGCAAGAGGATTTTCAACATACATCTGAACAGCCCGCTTTACAGGACGTGCACCAAATGCAGGATCATAGCCAACTTTTGAAATGAAGTCCACTGCAGCATCCTCAAAATGAATGGAAAGTCTACGCTGTTCCAGGCGTTTTGCGACATGCTGTAGCTGGAGACGAACAATATTCTTAATATGCTCTTTTCCAAGACTATTAAACATAATAACTTCATCAATTCTATTAAGAAACTCTGGCTTAAAGTGCTGTTTTAAAAGAACATCTATTTTTTCTTTTATGCCATCATTCTGATTATTAACCGAAGCATCAAGAATAATATCCGAACCAAGATTACTGGTCATGATTATTATTGTATTCTTAAAATCAACCACTCTGCCCTGTCCATCAGTCAAACGGCCATCATCAAGTAACTGAAGAAAAACATTAAATACATCCGGATGAGCTTTTTCAATCTCGTCAAACAGAACAACACTATAAGGTCTTCTTCTTACCGCTTCTGTCAGCTGACCACCTTCATCATAGCCAACATATCCAGGAGGAGCTCCAATGAGTCTAGTCACACTGAACTTATCCATATATTCACTCATATCTATACGGGTAAGAGCCTTTTCATCATTAAACAGAAAATCTGCAAGAGTCTTTGCAAGTTCTGTCTTTCCAACACCTGTAGGACCAATAAAGAGGAAGGTTCCCAAAGGCTTATCGGGATCGCTCAAGCCAGCCTTGTTGCGTCGAATGGCATCAGAAACAGCCGTAACAGCATTTTCCTGCCCGATAACACGATTATGCAGAACATTTTCAAGCATAAGATATTTCTGTTTTTCGCTAGTAAGCATTTTTGCAACAGGAATGCCTGTCCACGCACTAACAACCTTTGCAATATCTTCTTCCGTAACTTCTCTTTTCAAGATATTCTTACGCTCATCACTTATTTCAGTGCCTGAAGCAGACTGCTGTTCCTGCATTGCTTCCAGTTGCTCAGTCAATTTTGGAATGATAGAATATTTCAATTCCGAAGCTCTAGTAAGCTTATTTTCGCGAAGAGCTTTATCAAGTTCAAAACGAGCCTTCTCCAACTCTTCTTTTATGTGACGGTTGCCTTCAATAGCTTTTTTCTCATTCTGCCACTGCAGTTTCATGGCATCGCGCTGCGAAGAAATATCTGCAAGTTCCTTTTCTAGCTTTTCCAAACGCTCTTTACTTGCATTATCATCTTCTTTTAATAGAGACTGCCTTTCAATTTCCAATTGAAGTATCTTACGCTCAATACGGTCAAGTTCTTCAGGCTGGCTTTCTATTTCCATTTTCAAGCGGCTACTTGCTTCATCTACAAGATCAATAGCTTTATCTGGTAAAAAGCGACTTGTAATATAGCGATCACTCAAAGTCGCAGCTTCAACCAAAGCCTCATCATTTATTTTTACCCCATGATGAATTTCGTATTTATCACGTAATCCACGCAGTATAGCTATTGTATCTTCTACAGAAGGCTCTTTACAGAAAACCTGCTGAAAACGACGTTCAAGTGCAGCATCTTTTTCAATATATTTACGATATTCATTTAGAGTTGTTGCACCTATAACATGAAGTTCACCGCGTGCAAGAGCTGGCTTCAAAAGGTTTCCAGCATCCATACTACCCTCAGAAGCTCCAGCTCCAACAATAGTATGTAATTCATCAATAAAAAGAATTATTCTTCCCTCGGATTTTGCAACTTCATTTATTACACCCTTTAGACGCTCTTCAAATTCGCCTCGGAATTTTGCACCAGCAACAAGCTGTCCCAAATCAAGAGACAAAAGACGCTTATTTTGCAGACTTTCAGGAACATCACCACTTGCAATACGCAAGGCAAGCCCTTCAACAATTGCTGTCTTACCAACACCAGGTTCACCAATGAGAACAGGATTATTCTTTGTACGCCTGCTTATTACCTGCATAACACGTCGAATTTCTTCATCACGTCCAATTACAGGGTCAATCTTTCCCTGTCTTGCACGAGCTGTCAAATCCAGACAGTATTTTTCAAGAGAACGCATTTTACTTTCAGGATCCTGATCATCAACAGTTTGATTTCCACGCAATTCTTTTAAAGCCGCAAGGACAGCTTTCTTAGTAATACCATGACTTGAAAGAATTTCACTCACACGGAAATCACCATCTGCCATTGCAAGCAACACATGCTCTGTAGAAAGATACTGGTCTTTTAAGTTTGCCATCTCCAATTCTGCCTTAGAAAGCATTCTTGAAGCTTCATCAGACAAAGCCATGCGTATATTTCCACTTACCTGCGGATAAGACTCTAACAAGGAATTTATTTCAGAAAGTAAAACAGATGCCTTAACACCTATCCGTTCTACAAGAGGAGAAATAGTACCGTCTTGCTGTTTAAGAAGAGCAGCTAAGATATGTTCATTTCCAACTTCACTGTGATTTTTCTGAGTTGCATAAGATGCGGCTTCCTGTAAAGCATCTTGCATCTTTACAGTCATTTTATCATAAGTCATTTTCACCTCCATTTTATTTTCATGTTCAATATAAAAAAATGGAATGAAAAAATCAAATTTTTTGAGGATAAGATTAAAAATTATGACGGGAATTATTTTACAGGATATTCTATATTGCCATATTCACACAAACAGTTTGCAATATGAACATCTTCAATAAGTTCAAGATTTTTCTTTACCTTGCGATAAAGCTTTAGTTCCCCTGTACCTGCAGCACCACTCAACACTTTTAGCATTTTCCTGCCACCTTCGGGACATTCATACTCACGGACAATCATATTTTCTGCCTTACAGAAAATATCAACATCAACAACATGTTTTCTGTCATTTATACTTACTGTCCAATGAAGCTTTACGCCATCATCGTCAGGAACGGTTTCAGAAAAATCATATACTATTGAATATTTTTTTCTTCCACCAGCATGAAATTCAATTTTTTTATCTTCAAGTACAGAAAGAAGGCTTAACTTTTTATTATATATACCTTGAACCGCAAAACAAGAAGAAAGTAATTTTTTTCCACTTATATTACTTGTAAGATTATTTGAACTTAAATGAAAAAATGGATTAGAAAAATCTTTACCCCAGTTTTTATCAAAATATCCATAAGAAGTTGTTGTGCTAACAGCATATTTTTCACCATCCATCACAATCATGCCAGCAAAGCTGGTTCTAGCACCAAAGCAGGACCAGTTTATGTTAGAACTGCTGAAATTCGGCATTAAGCTGTCTTCTATCTTATAGCGTAAGTTCCATGCAAAAGAACCAGAATCGCACAAAAGTTCTGGTTGTTGAATTAAGTCAATCTTTGAAACTGTAACAGAACCAACAGTAGAAGAGTCTGTAAGAATGCAAGTATTTGAATCTGTTGAACCAACTTTTAGGATGTATTCTGTGGAATCTGTTTTTAACATATCAGCAGGGAAATAGGCATTAAGCTGTTTTCCATTCTTTGAAATACGCCCAACTTTTACCATTACAAACGAAGGACGTACATCTTTTTCTGTCATAAGGGATTTTCCAGTTTCTGTGCCAGCAAGAGCATATTGCAAATCTTCGGGAGTTTTCTCAAGACGGCTCTTAAAGCCTAAAACACATTCGGAAGGAGAAAGAAGAGGATTTAATATATAGAATTCAATAAAGAATGTACAGTCAGCACCAGTCACAGTATTAAAACCGTTCATGACTAATCGCCATCTGTCAAAACCGTTCTTTTTTAATGATCCTGCAAGCATATAACGCTTGCATCGATTTAATTTCCGCAAATTCATCCCAAACCCACCAGAATCGTAATAGAAAAAATTTCTCTTTCAATTATGATTTTCGGAGTTTGGAATTACTTTATTTAAACATATTCTGTAAACTTTCGTCAAAATCCTTAAGCTGCAACGGGAAATGCTCATTCAGGAACTCGTAACAAGACTGAGCATTTCGCTGTACATGCTCATACCAGATAGAATATATTTCCGGTTCAAAACCTGGTCCTGGGTAAGGAGCTCCTTGAACATCAGAAACCAGCTGACGAATCATGCCTACAAAAGCTTCTGTCTTATCTTCCATAATAAATCTCCCGCTTTTTAAGTCTGATTAATAATTATTATATCGGCAATTTCAATAATTTTCCAGTTTTTTCTTTAGGAACAAGAGATTTTGCACAAATAACAACTTCATTATCAGCTTTTCTAAGTTTTTTTGAAAAGCGCAAGGCAGATTCATGTATATCATCTGGAGTTATTGCAAGTAAATGTTTTACCCTCTTTAAAGGAGAATCTTTCTTTATGCCACTTAATTCTCTGAAAAAGCCTGTTATCCCTCTATTTTCAGGTGTAATAGGATTAATTTCATCAGAATAAGAGCCTGTAATAGATTTTTCAACTTCTTCAATAGAAAAAGATTTTTCTGCCGATTGTTCAATAATATCATTCATTACATCTAAAGCCTTGAAAGGTTTAGGATCCCGATAAGTTAGAAATCTTGTTATGCCAGAAATACTATTTGTAGAAAGAAAAGCACCATAAGCTCCACCTTCTGTACGTATTTTCTTCCACAATTCAGTTGTTGAAAGGCAATGCGCATATACGGAGTCTGCAACAGAGGCTTTCGTACCATAAGGACTACTAGGAAAATACCTTACAGCATATCCGACTGTGCCAGGAATAACAAAATACTCTTTATTAGCATTTTTTGTCTGCACAATAGAATAGTTATCCTTATTATCATAAACAAGCTTATTACATAATGAATAAAATGCGTTATCAGACTGTCTTTTTCTAGGATGCAAAGAAGTTAAGCCTACGCTCTTAACAAATGATGAAAGACACTTTTTTGTACCAGCAATTCCTTCTTCGGTTCCTGTTACATGCATAACAGCACCAGCTCCACAAATTTTTTTCAAAATAGAAGCAAGCTTTTTGGAAAGAGTTTTAAGATCCTTTTTCCCAAGATCGTATGCAAAGAAAACAGAAGAGATTCCATCCCACAATTCCTGAACAGCTTTATTTCTGTTTACAGTCCGCTGAACCCGACTGGCAGCATAAATATGAGCCTGAGCAACAACCGAATATTTTATTTCATTAAGATAGCAAGAAAGCAAATCTTTCAAGCGTTTAGTATCAGAAAAATCTGTATTCAGAATACAATCTGTTAACAATGCAAAGCAATCCGAAACTTTTTCTTCCAAAGCTTCAAAACGAAACACAAGCCAGTCCCGTCCAACAGCTATATCATTTTTAGAAGTTTTTACACCATCAGGAACTCTTGTTGAGCGAAGGAAAGCCCGCATGCCTCCTGAAACACAACCTATTTTTTTTATGGCAACATCCCAAGGCATTCCATTCCAACCAATATCAGCTATACAGCCAGCAAGAAATGGAAGATAAGGATATTCAGAAGCGTCTAAAACATCTACAGGAAATGCAACATTAAAATAAACAATTCCATTCGTAGGCTCTTTACTTATATATAAAGGAACGTTGCTTACTTTTGTTTTAGAAATATTTATTTCATCAATTTCAGCGGTTAAGTCTGAAATTTTCAATCTCGGAACAATATTTTCATCCTCAGAACTATTCTGAAATTCATTCATAGCTTTTAAATCTGAGAGAATTTTTTTCTTACCGAGTTCTTTTAATTGTTGTTTTGCAATCTTTGCTTCGGCTCGGGAACGACGTTCGCTCCATTCTACAGAAGGTTCAATAGAAATAAGACTCATTTTGTCATTTTTTATAAAATATTTCAAAATGGCTTTTTGCAAATAATCTGGTTCCTTAGCTATAGTTTCCTTCAAAGCTTTAAAATCTTCTCTAGGAAACAAACATTCCCATGGTTTAAAACCATATAACCAACAGCAAAGAACCTTGCGAAGTAAAACCATAGAAAAAGGAGAACCATCTGGTCGTTTTATTTCCCTATTGCTAATATCAAAGGCATTTTCCAGGCGTTCCAAATCTTCTTTTTGAAAACCATTTTTACAAACGTCTTTCAAAGCATTTATAACTGTTTTCCTGAAAAGAAGTTCATCACCTTTTTTTACCCCATGCATAGAAAAACATGCATACGGATAACGAGAGGATAAAGAAACCCCTGTCAACGGAGCAATATCCTGCCCAAGTCCGCTTTTAAGCAAAAGTTTTGAAACAACAGCACTATCATCGCCCCAGAGCAAATAGTCCAAAAATGTAAGCAACATATTAAAACAAGGTCTGTCTTCCTTTTCCACGCCATCAGAAAGTTTCCAAGCAAGAGAAACAATGTTTATAGCTTCTTTATTATTTTCATCAGCAGGGCCAAAAGCCTTAACGTTATGCTTTAATGAAATGTTTTTATCAGGAACTGGGAACGAGGCTTTTTTCCCGTAATCTTGGACATTCTGAATAACATTTGCATCAAGAAAATCAAGATGCTCTTTCGTAGGAATATTACCATATACGAATACAAGACAATTTGAAGTACAGTAATATTTTTTATGAAATGCTTTTAATCCACGAAGAGTCAAAGAAGGAATTACTAAAGGATCTCCGCCTGAATCAAAATCATAATTAGTTCCAGCAAGAAGAATATTATCTACAGCATCAGAAGCAACCCTCTCAAAAGAAGAATAGTTACCTTTCATCTCATTGAAAACCACTCCTTGAATAGAAGGTTTTCCGTCTGCATCAAATTCTACCCTATGACATTCTTGCATGAAAATTTCTTTTTCAAGCAACGGAAAAAATACCGCATCTGCATAAACCGAAAACAAATTAAAAAAATCGGCTTTTACTAAAGAACTGGCAGGAAAAACAGTATGATCAGAAGCCGTATAAGCATTCAGATAAGTATTTACACTCTGATTTGCCAACCTCAAAAAAGGATCTTTTACTGGATATTTTTTTGAGCCACACAGAACACTATGTTCAAGAACATGGGCAACCCCAGTACTGTCTTTAGATGGAGTACGAAACGTAAAAGCAAAAAGATTTTCAACATCATCATTTAAAAGATGAAAAACTTCCAGACCACTTTTTTCATGACGCAACCATATTCCTGTAGAATCACAATCCAGAACTTTTACTATATCAAGAACCTTAAAACCTTTATATATTTCATTTTTTTTCATCATACGTAAATTTCCCCATCATCTCTTCCTTTTACATGAAGTTTTCCCATTTCCCAGGCACGTCGCAAATCTGCAAAAAACTGAGATGTTATGCGTTCACTATCAGATTTTAAAACAAATTCATTCAGCTGCTCTTCTTCCAAAATCGTCTCACTTCTTCTCTTCGAAAGATTTGATAAGATTTTTCTACGGAATTCAGCATTCTTCCCACGAATAAGAATAGCAATATCTTTATCTTCCATATTATGCAGTTTATTCTGCATATACCGATCATCTGCTCCAATAACATCTTCTTCCGTAAACAAACGCTTTCTTAAATCTGCACCAAGTTCAGGGTCTTCACTGCTCAAAGAAGCAATAATACTTGATTCTGCAGTAGGATCCATTTTCTTTAAAATCTGTGCGAGTACACCTCGTCCATCAAGATACTGAGTGTTCTCTGTATTCTGAGAAAGCATTTTTTCATATAGACTTTTACTAACGCTTTCCAAAATCATCGGTGCGACAGGTTTCATTTTTACAAGTCTTAATACAATATTACTTTTTGTAGCGGAATCCATTGCATTCAGAACTGCAGCAGCCTTCTTCGGTTCTATTTGAGAAAGAACAAGAGCCTTTACAGATTCACTTTCTCCATTCAGAAGAACTTCAATTCTTCCTGCATCAGCTTCTGAAAGATAATCAAACGGCTTACCTGATGGAAACTGCACAGATTTTTGAATAAGCTGCTCAGCTTTTTCACTTCCATAAGCTTTTGTAAGAATTGTACGAGCTGTATCCAAACCCCCCGCTTCTCTTGCCTTTTCCAGCAAAACTTGAAATTCTTCAAGAATCGCTTCGGCTTCTTCTGGAGGTACACTTTGAACAGCTGCAATTTCAGGAATTATTTTTTCAGTCTGTTCTTCACTAAGATGCGGAATTATTTTTGCAGCTTCATCAACACCTATAATAACAAGAAACTTTGCAACTCTTCTGTATATACTTTCCTTTTCACCCTTTTCAACTGGCTGTGCAGGAACTTTTATAAGACCACCAGAAGTAAGTGCAGACGCTGCATTTTTTACATCATTACCAGAAAGCGTTGTTTTTTTGCCATACCACACACCAGTGCGTGCAGCAAGTTTAGCTTCTTCAAGATTTTTCTGATCTTCTTTTTCTTTATCAAGAATTTCACCTATACGGCTATTTACTTTTTCAAATATGGGCTTATGTACAAGAGGAACATGGCCTGGCTCAGAAGATTTTCGAATCTGTTTGGATATGCTTTTATCATCATCTTTAGAATCTGAAGCCTTCTTGTAGGCATTCATGCGGTAGTCATCTAAATTCATTCTGTTATTCTATTTCAGATTAGCAATATTTACAAGTCTCAGCATATTGCGGACAAAAAAAAGAGTGCCCAAAAATTCGGACACTCTTTTTATTTACAGCTTAAACTGTAAAGTCTTATCTTTTACAGACCATAAGTTGCAATGAATACACCTGCCGCAATAGCAGTACCAATAACGCCGGAAACGTTAGGACCCATTGCATTCATAAGGAGGAAGTTTGAAGGATCATATTCAAGTCCAACCTTATTTGAAACACGAGCAGCCATTGGAACTGCAGAAACTCCAGCAGAACCAATAAGAGGATTAATCTTCTTATCTTTTGGCAGGAATAAGTTCATGAGCTTTGCCATACACAAACCACCAGCTGTTGCAACACAGAATGCAACAAGACCAAGAACGATAATTCCAACAGAACGACCATTAATAATCTTTTCTGGTGCCATCTGGCTTCCTACACCAAGAGAAAGCAAGATAGAAACAATGTTCATAAGCTCGTTTTCCATAGTCTTTGAAAGTCTTTCAACAACACCACACTGCTTTACAAAGTTACCAAATGCAAGCATACCAATAAGAGGTGCAGCAGTAGGCAACAAAAGAATTGTAAGGACAAGAAGCAACATTGGGAACAGAATCTTTTCTGTCTTGCTTACAGGACGTAACTGCTCCATCTTAATTTCTCTTTCCTTCTGAGAAGTAAGAGCCTTCATAATAGGAGGCTGAATCATAGGAACAAGAGCCATGTAAGAATATGCAGCAACGGCAATAACTGCCATCAGCTCAGGAGCAAGCTTTGCAGAAACATAGATAGAAGTTGGACCGTCTGCACCACCAATAATTGCAATTGCAGCTGCCTGAAGGATATTGTAATCAAATACTCCAGGAACAAGGTTCATAAGTGAAACCCCGAACAATGTAAAGAATACACCGAACTGAGCTGCACCACCCAAAAGAGCCATCTTAGGATTTGCAATGAGCGGACCAAAGTCTGTCATAGCACCAATTCCCATAAAGATAAGCATTGGGAAGAACTCATTTCCAACACCAGCATTATAAATGATGTTAAGCATTCCATCAGGAGGGTTTCCCATTCCTGCACCTGGGATGTTTACAAGAATCGTACCAAATCCAATTGGAATAAGAAGCAAAGGCTCAAAACCTTTTGCAGCACCAAGATATACGATAAGGAAGCCAACAGCCATCATTAGAAGATACTGCCATCCAGGAGCTGTTTCTGCAAAATCATTTCCAGCTTCTTTTGCAAGCTCTGCAGCAGCTTCTTCTGCCTTTTCTTCAGCAAGTTCTTCTGCAGTAGCTGTATGAATCATCTTGTAAATACCTGTTGTATGCCAGATGTTCATAACAAAGGTATCAAGTGCAATGTCGTGTTTTCCATTCCAGTTTTCTGTTCCTGGAATAACGCGTTCCATTCCTGTAGCTTCATGCTTTGCAGAATTTTCTGCAAAAGCATTAGGTCTAAACATAGAAACGACAAATGCAATAATCATAATGGTGAACATTATGAAAACAATTTTTTTAGTATTTTCAGTCTTTGTATTAGGCATTCTCAAATCCTTATTACTGAATCTCTGCAACAGCCTGACCATTAGCAAGCTGTGAACCTACTGAAGCAAGGAAATGAACCTTTCCGTCTACAGGAGCTTTAATTTCAAGTTCCATCTTCATAGATTCAATGATGACAACATTGTCACCTTTTTTTACGGAAGTACCTTCAGCAACAGCAGTACGAAGGAATACGCCTGCAACAGGAGCATTTACCTTTGTTCCACTTCCGCTAGCAGCAGGAGCTGGAGTTGCTGGAGCAGCCGGTGCTGCAACAGGTGCAGGAGAAGCCTTTACAACACCTCCAATAGAAGCAAGAACCTGACCACTCTGAACCTGAGTTCCAGTAGGAACTGAATATGTAATAGTACCGTCTTCTGTTGCCTTAACTTCAAGTTCCATCTTCATAGATTCAAGAACTATAACAGTCTGACCTTTTGAAACCTTTGTTCCGTTAGCAAAACACTGCTTAAGCAAAGTTCCTGCAACAGGAGCCTTTACATCAACACCACCAACAGAAACAGCTGCAGGAGCAGCAGCTGGAGTTGCTGCACCAGCTGCACCGAATGTTACATTATAAGCAGTTCCGTTTACGTTTACGCTCATTGTGTCCCCTGCAGGACCAGTTGTTACATTGTAAGAACTTCCATTTACAGTTACAGTATAACTTCCGCCCTTTCCGCCGTTAGAAGAAGCAGGAGCTGGCTTTGCACCAAATGTTGCAGCAGCATCAATAGGACCTTTTGCTCTTTCAGCAAAGAACTTAGGAGCTACGTTAGGGAACATTGCATAAGTAAGAGTGTCTTCATCAGAACCATTACCACCGGCCTTTTTAGACTCCTCTACCATTTTATCCCATTCATTAGGAATTTCATCTGCTGGGCGGCATGTCATTACTTTTTCCATACCGTTCAATTCAAGAGCCTTCTTTACAAGATCAGGATTTGCATCTGTAGGAAGCTTTCCGAACTTACCTGTAATAAGGTTACGGAAGTCCTGAGTCATTGTTTTATAAG
>CAMVEQ010000083.1:0-13952 GCA_947166545.1 uncultured Treponema sp.
CTGTAGTTGGTGGTGGTGACTCTGTTGCTGCTGTAAACAAGTTCAACCTTGCAGACAAGATGAGCCACGTTTCTACTGGTGGTGGTGCTTCCCTCGAATTCCTCGAAGGAAAGACTCTCCCAGGCATTGCAATCCTTGCAACAAAATAAATAATTGTCGATAACTTCTAATTAATCGACCAATAAAACTGCCCTTCAACTGCGAAGGGCAGTTTTTTTTAGCGCATATTATCGGAATTAAAAAGTAAAAAAAATATAAAAATTCTTTAAAAAACGTGAATTTTACTCTTTTTTTTTATTTTTGACCTATGTTATAATTTGCTTACAAGCTTAAGAAGCTGTAAAATAGTCGGAGAATTTTACAGTTTTCCGATTGAATTTTATAAAAAGTAGACTTTGGGAGAGTAGAGCCTATGAAAAATCGTTTGGTAAAGCTTGATGTCAGAACGGCATCATCAGGAAACTTTTTTATGGTTGTCAACAGCAGTAGCGAAACACAGGTGTTTGACAAACTATCTTCAAGCAAAACGTACACAATCACAGCATTTACTTGGGACACGGATACCATGGAAAACATGACTTCAAAATGTGGACGTTTTATCTGGAATTTCAAAAATCGACCAAGAAGAGGTGTGACCATCATTCCTAGTGCGGATACACGAACCTGTACTGTAAAAGTAGAGACAGATGCAATTTCGTGTCCGAATTACTTTTCAGTTTTTGTACGTGACGCTTCTACCGAGCAAGGATTTTATTACAACGATGATACGGATTACATCAATGTGAGCCGACAGAAGTGCATTGACTTTTTCCTTGCTAAGAATTGACATTTTGTGTCTTTTGACTAATATTTATAGTAGATAATTTTTTAAGGAGTCGTACATGGCACGTACACATTACATTGCTGGTAACTGGAAGATGAATACTTCTAAGGCTGAAGCTGTTGCTCTTGCAAAGGATCTTGTAGAACAGCTTAAGGGCAAGACAAATAAATTCATGATTGGTGTTCCTTTTGTATACCTTGATGCAGTAGCACAGGTTGTAAAAGGTTCAAACATCATTCTTGCTGCACAGGATTGTGCTGCAACATCAAACGGAGCTCACACTGGTGAAGTTTCAACAACAATGCTTAAGGATATCGGCTGTAAGTGCGTTATTCTTGGTCACTCAGAGCGCCGCCACGAAATTGGTGAATCTGATGAACTGATTAACAAAAAAGTACGCAAGGCTTTGAATGACGGTCTTGAAGTAGATTTGTGTATTGGTGAACTTCTTGCAGAACGCGAAGCTGGCGAAGCTGAGCAGGTTTGTGCATTCCAGTTGAGCGCAGGCCTTGCAGGCGTTACAGAAGAGCAGATGAAGAATGTTACTATTGCTTATGAGCCTGTATGGGCAATCGGTACAGGTAAGACTGCAACTCCAGAAGATGCACAGGCTATCCATAAGTTTATCCGCGGATACATTGCAAAACTCTACAACCAGAAAGTTGCAGACGAAGTAATCATTCAGTACGGTGGATCAATGAAGGCTTCTAATGCAAAGGAACTCCTTGCTCAGCCTGATATTGACGGTGGTCTTATTGGTGGTGCTTCCCTTAAGGCAGAAACATTCGTTCCTATCTGCGAACTGTAAGTTTTATCTGTAATTATAAAAGGACTGTCTTAAATGAAGTGCACTTCATTTAGACAGTCCTTTTTTTGTCTGCAGTACTAAGTACTATTAACTTTGTGAAGTTACAAGTTCCGCTGAAGAAAATGCTTGGGCTTCTGATCGAATCATTTTGGCATTTTTTATAATGCGTTGTTCTTGTAATTGGGAATAAATTCAATTGACTAAATATACTTATTAATGTAATATAATAGGACTTAATTTTTTGGAGTATGATAAAATGGGTATTGTAAAGACAATATTGTTTGTTGTATTTGTGATTATCTGTATTCTTTTGATTCTGATGGTTCTTATTCAGAATGAAGATAATAACGGTATGGGCGGTGTGTTCGGAGGCGGTCAGTCTGCTGCATTCGGTGCTCATTCAGCTAGCGTACTTTCTAAGGCAACAGGCGTATTTACAGCATTGTTCTTTGTTATGACCTTTGGACTTGCCCTTTTGAACAAGACATCAGACAGAAGTGCTGATTTGGGAAAGACCGCTGTTCAGGAGCAGGAAAGCACTGTTGAAGCTACTACTGAATCTGGTTCTTGGCTTGACAATATTGAGTCAGAATCTAAATAACAGAGAGGAATAAATGAATCTGCAGCAAGTTTTTTCTAAGGAAAGTATCATTCCTGACTTACAAAGTACTGATAAGGAAGAACTTTTTGAAGAAATGCTGCAGGCTATTATTAACGTTCAGCCAGATATTAACAGGGAAGAAGCACTTTCTGCCCTGTCTGAACGGGAATCAAAAATGACTACAGGTATCATTCCTTCTATTGCAGTTCCTCACTGCAGAATCGATACTGTACGTGGTGTTGCAGGAGCAATAGGAATTTCACGAAAGGGAATTGATTATGATTCTCTAGACGGAAAGCCTGTTCATTTTGTATTTATGCTTATCTGTAATTCCATTGAAGATGCCCTCCATCTTGAAGTTTTGAAAAATCTTTCAGTAAAATTAGAAAATCCTTCATTTATGCAGAGCCTTTCAGAATGTAAGACAGCTGATGAGGTTTGTAATTTATTGGGAAAAACTTTTTATTAAAACTGCTTACAGAATTTAAATTCTGTAGTATAATAGATTCATTCAGAAACGTTTTTTGCAACGTGGCGTGACTAAGTTCTGAATATCTATAATTGTAAAAAGAGGAGTCTGACATGACGGAAGAAATGAATGCAATTCAGCACCTTTTGGAAGTAGAAGCTGATGCATCGCAGCTGGTGAATGAGGCCCAGAAAAAGGCAGATGTGATAATTTCTGAAGCCCGTGCTCAGGCAGAATCAGAATTTAAGTCATCGTATGCAGAGTTTGCCGAAAAACTCGAAGCAGAAGAAACTGCAAAGCGTGAAGCTATTGAAAAAGAACAGGAATCTGTTTTTAACGATTATGTGCAGTCTCTTGATTCCACTCCTAAAGATAAAGAATCATTTAATGGTTTGTTAGAAAAGCTTTTGTTTGCGTGAGGCTGTGTATGGCAATGGATAAGTCAGCGGCAGATGCTTACGTTTACTCAAAGGCAAGCGGAATGCTTGCAAACTCTTTTGTAGGGCCGCGAGCTGTACGTCTTTTTAATGTGCATACATTACAGGAATTGTGGGGACTTTTGTTTGAAAGTGAAGTTCCTGTAATTCCAGAAACACTTCTTGCCAAAGCTTTGGAAGCTCAGGCTCAGAAAAAATTCATTGCAGAATTTAAATCTCTCATAAATAATTATTCATCACCATCTGATATTTATGTAACTCTTCTTCATTCTTATGAGTATGAGAATATCAAGGAAATCGGTGCGGCATTGTGCTTCAAAGAAGAAAAAATGCCTGAAATTGCCGATGTTTCTCCTTTTAATTTTATTCATTACAATAAATGGCCAAAAATTGAAGAAATGACTGCGGATTCTGCACTTTCGTGGTATAATAAAATACCGCTTGTTTCAGAACAGCAGAAAAATGATTATTTGATTGACAGTACTTACATAAGTGAACTTTGGGCTTCCTGCAAAAAGTTAAAGGCTTCTTGCCGGCCTGTTGTAACGGATTTGTTCTTTAAGAAGATTTGCCTTGATAATGTTCTGTGGGCATTACGTCTTAAAATTTACTACGGAATGAGTAGTGAAGAAGTTGTTTCTCATCTGGCATATTCATCGGATGAGCGTTCTCTGAAAGATCCTTTTATTCAGGATGCTGTTAAGATTTTGGATTGGGATGCTGATAACTGGGAAGTTTGGAAAGACTGGAAGTATGCCAATCTTTTAAATCCACATGAAGAAGGTGTTGTTTGGAACGTTGACCCAAGGTGGATTTATAATGTAAGTAAGAAGGAATATGTGCGTAAGGCTTACCGCCTGTTTCACTTGTATCCTTTTACAGAATGCCCTCTCGTCTGCTGGTTTATACTAAAACAGCACGAGCTTGATAATATTAGAACTGCGTCGGAAAGCTTGAGACTGAATGTTCCGTCAGAACAGGCTATGGAAAACGCTGGAATTTTGGAGGTTACGAATCATGTCTAAGACGACTACAATGCGTCTGCTTGAACTTATGGTATATAAGGAAGACATTCAGAATGTGCTTGCTTACCTTGGAAAACTCGGCGAATTCCAGTTTCAGGATGATGTGATGCAGAAAACTGGTACAAATTCTGATCTTGAAATGTTTGAAAGATTGGAAAATGTACGTGTTGCACTTGACGTTGATGATTTGACATCGTTTATAGAAGAAATCCGCCTGCCTGATGAACAGGATGCAAAGGATGCTGAAAAACTCATTTCGTTGGTAGATGCCCTGCATGAAAGGGAACTTTATGCTCAGGATGACTTGAAGCGTGTTACGGAAGCTCATACCGAAGCTATGGCTTTTGGTAATCTGCAAGTTCCTTATTCTCAGCTTGAGGCCTTGTCATTCCTTACACTTAGGATTGGAAAAATTCCTCCTGAAAAATTTGATGAATTAAAGTTTGCACTCGGACAGCGTGTTGTTCTTGTTAAGCTTGGTAATGATAACAGCCGTGTAATGGTTGCATGTCCTAAAAAAGCCCGTTTCTTTGCAGATGCAGAATTAAAGAAAGTCGGCTTTGTAGAAATTGAAATTTCTAAGGATTTCAAGGGCATTCCGGAAGACGTAATAGAAAAGCTTTCTGCTGAAAAAGAAGAATTGGAAAAGGTTCTTGCAGATATTCAGACAGAACGCAGAAACTTTGCGGAAACTCATAAAGACAAGCTTTATCATCTTTTACAGGTGTATTCCGCAGGCGGCCAGATTTCTGGCGTAAAGAATGCGTTGGAATCTACAGATTATGTATACCGCCTTACAGGATGGCTTCCTGCTTACAGAATTAAGGATTTTATTAAAGATATTGATAAAATGACTGCTGGCAGAACTGGTATTCGCGATTTTCTGCCTACGGAAGTTCCTTCCGTTGTGTCTGGTTCAGAAAAAGTTCCAGTACATCTTAAGCACGGAAAAATCTTAAAGAATTTTGAACGCATGATATTTAGTTATGGTTCTCCATTGTATGGAACCATTGACCCGACTCCATTTGTTGCAATTTTCTTTACTTTGCTTTTTGGTATTATGTTTGGAGATGCTGGACAGGGACTTGTGTTCCTGATTATTGGTATCCTCATGACTAAGAAAATCGTAAAGCTGGGCGGATGGGAAAAGTTTAACATCATATTCATTGCAATAGGTATAAGCAGTACGATAATGGGTATTCTTACTGGAGAATTCTTTGCCAACGGTGAAATTCTGCGTCCACTTTCACGCTTTATAACGGGACTGTTTGGAACTCCGCGCGATGAAATTCTTCCTATGATGCCTACGAGTGACCCTGCTTCCATAAAAAGAATGTTCCTGTTCTTTGGCTTTACAGTTGGTGTCGGCTTTATTATTAATACAACAGGTCTTATTGTAAACATTATAAATCAGTTCTCATTAAAGCGGGTTGGAAAGGCTTTGTTTGGAAAAACTGGTTTGAGCGGTGCAATTTTCTTCTGGTATGTAATAGCTTTTGCTTTAAGGATTGCATTCCTGCATCACACACCAAATTTGATTGACTGGATTATTATTGCAGGTACTCTTTTGCTTACGGCTTTCTGCGAACCTTTGGAACGCGTTATTGAAAACGAAAAGCCTGTTTTTGAAAACGGTGTGTTTGCAGCTGTTATTGGTGCTCTTGTTGAAGTGATAGAAGTATTTTCTTCATATCTTTCAAATACGGTCAGTTTCCTTCGTGTAGGTGCTTTTGCACTTGCTCATGCTGTACTTGGCTTCATTATTGAAATGCTTGTAGAAGCAACTCCATCTGTTGGTGGCCTGGTTGTATGCATTATAGGAAACGCTATTGTTGTAGTTCTTGAAGGCATGATTGTCTGTATTCAGGTTGTCCGTCTTCAGTACTATGAATTTTTCAGTAAGTTCTTTTCCGAAACTGGTAGGGAATTTAATCCGTTTGCCCTTAAATATGGAGCAATGGCTAAATAAGGTAATATTGCCGCTTGCGGTATGTTATAAATCGATCTGATTTTAATCATGATGAGGTGTTCTTATGAATAAGAAATTCTTGGTTGCATTAGTTTTAATGGTTGCAGTAACTTTGGCAGGTGCTTTTGCAGAAGGTTCATCAGCTTCTCACAACGAGGAACAGGTTGTTGAACAGACTTCTAACGGCATGGGTTCTGCTATAAAGTACATTGCAGCTGCTCTGGCTGTTGGTATTGGCTGTATTGGCGGTGGTGCAGCAGTTGGAAAGATTGGTGCAGCAGCTATGGGTGCCATGAGCGAAAATGCAGAACTTTCTGGTAAGGCTCTTCCTTTCGTAGGTCTTGCAGAAGGTATTTGTCTGTGGGGATTCCTGGTAGCTTTGTTCATTATATTGATGTAATTACGAATGGAATATTTTGTAATTGGAGAACGTGAGCTTGTCCTTGGCTTCATGCTCGTTGGCGTAAAAGGCAGTGCTGTCTCTAACAGACAGGAAGCTTTGGATTCCTTTCTGCGCGTAACTGGGCAGGATAATTCTGTCAGCAGAATGCCAGCAGAGGACAGGCCTAAAGTTCTCATTCTTACAGAAGATGTTGCAGATATGCTGTCGGAGGAAATAAAATCCTGGCAGATGAAAGGCAATGCACCTCTTATAGTGGAAATTCCCGGCTTACAGGGGCATATTCAGGGAAGAAAGACTCTTTCTGATGCTATCCGTGAAGCAATTGGAATTCAAGTTTAATGGAAAGTGAAGTATGGAAGAATTACGTTCAACAGAGGCTCTCGATAATGAAATTCGAAATGATGCCCGAAAGAAAGCTGAGCAGATATTAAAAAAAGCAGAGGAAACAGCACGTTCTCTTATTGATAGTGTAAAACAGAAAGTGCAGGATGAAGAAGCTTTGGCTCAGAAAAACAGTGATGAAAGGCTGGCTCTGTATAAAAAGAATAAAGAAGCTGCTTTACCTTTGGAAAAGCAGAGATATCTTGTCCTGAATATCCATAATGCAGTAATAGACGCAATGAATGAATATTTTGACGGTCTTAAAGAGGCTGAGCGTCTGGATATAATCCGTATTCTTGTTGAACGTTCCAAAGAGCTGCTTGCAGGTAAAACCTTTACAGCAGTGATAATAGGCTTTAAAAAAACGACTGCAGACAAGATGTTAAAGAAAGTTCTTGGAAAAGCTCTTTCTTCAAGTTCTGTAGGTGAGGAACATCTTATTGCTGATGAGGCTGTTAAAGGCTTTAACAGAAGGGAAGGTGTTGTCTTGCAGTCTGATGATGGCAGCATGGTTTGCCGTTTTACACTTGATGAGAAAATAAAAGAAATCCTTGATAAATATAGCCGCGAACTGGCAGAATCTCTTTTTTGCGGGAGGATCCCGGAATGATTACAGGAAGAATAACACGCATTTCTGGACCTATTGTTTATGCAGAGGGGCTTGAAAAGTGCGGTCTGTATGATGTTGTTGATGTTGGAAATAAAAAACTGATAGGTGAAATTATTCGTCAGGATAAAGGTCACGCTACAATAGAAGTTTACGAAGATGACAGCGGAATGCAGGTTGGTGAAGAAGTTGTCAGCAGCGGCCGTCCGCTTTCTTTGAAACTTGGTCCAGGACTTGTAGGAACAATTTATGACGGTATTCAGCGTCCTCTTAGAGAGATGTTTGAAACTGGCGGTTCCTTTCTTTTGCCTGGTCAGAGAACAGAACCTATTGATCCTGAAAAAAAATGGGACTTTACTCCAACTGTAGAAGCTGGAGCTGCAATAGAACCTGGAGCTGTTCTTGGAACTGTTCAGGAAACAGGTTCAATTCTTCATAAGATAATGGTACCTCCTTCTATAAAAGGGCGTACTTTGAAAACTTTTGCTGGTGCTGGTTCTTACACAGTTGATGATGTAATTGCAACTACTGAACTTGATGAAGAAATCAGGATGGCTCAGTACTGGCCATTGAGAAAACCTCGTCCATTTGCAAAGAAGATGGAAGTGTCTCAGCCTTTGCTTACTGGTCAGCGTGTAATTGATGTATTCTTTCCGTTGAGTAAAGGAGGAACTGCGGCTATCCCTGGTGGATTCGGTACTGGTAAGACAATGACGCAGCATGCTGTTGCAAAATGGTGTGATGCTGATTTGATTGTATATATTGGATGCGGTGAACGCGGTAATGAGATGACTGACGTTCTTACTGACTTTCCAAAATTGATAGACCCTCGAAACGGACGTTCTTTGATGGAACGTACTATTTTGATTGCAAATACTTCTAACATGCCTGTTGCTGCTCGTGAAGTTTCACTGTATGCAGGTATTACTCTTGCAGAATATTACCGCGACATGGGAATGCACGTTGCAATCATGGCGGATTCAACAAGCCGATGGGCAGAAGCTTTGCGTGAACTTTCTGGCCGTATGGAAGAAATGCCAGCGGAAGAAGGTTTCCCGGCTTATCTGCCAACACGTCTTGCAGAGTTCTATGAAAGGGCAGGCCGTGTTATTAGCCTGAACGGAAAAGAAGGTTCTGTATCTGTAATTGGTGCAGTTTCTCCTCCTGGCGGTGACTTTTCAGAGCCTGTTACTCAGCATACAAAGCGTTTTATCCGCTGTTTCTGGGCTTTGAACCGTGAATTGGCAAATGCACGTCATTATCCTGCAATTGGTTGGATTGACTCATATTCAGAATATGCAGACGAAGTTGAAGGCTGGTGGAACAAGTTTGACCCCCGCTGGGCTACAATCCGCATTAAGGCTTTGGATTTGTTGAAGCGGGAACAGCGTCTTGAACAGATTGTCCGCTTGATTGGTGCCGATGCTCTTCCTGAAACTGACCGTCTGATTCTTATTGTCTGTGAAATGATAAAGAACGGATTTTTGCAGCAGAATGCTTTTGATGATGTTGATCAGTATTCTGTTCCAGAAAAACAGATTCGTCTTCTTTTGCTCATAATGACATTTTATGATAAGGCACTTGAAGCTGTAAAAATAGGTGTACCTCTCTTGAAAATAAACGAGCTTCCAGTTCAGAGTGAGATTGTGCGTATTAAGTCTGTTGTTCCTAATGACAAACTTGATGATTTGACGGTTATTGCAAATCATCTTGAAGATCAGATGGCGGAACTGGAGCGGATGTACCGCAAGGATGCTGTAGTATGAAAGGTTTAGAGTATAAAGGTCTTCAGCAGGTAGATGGTCCTATCGTTGTTGTAAAGCGTACTCCGTCATCTTTTTATGATGAGGTTGTATATGTCCGCGATAAGACTGGTGAAAAGAAAACAGGCCGTATTATTGATATAAATGAAGAAACTGCTGTAGTTCAGGTATTTGGAAGTACAACAGGTCTTGACCTTGATGATGTTTCAATTGAGTTCTTGGATGAACCTATGGAACTGCGTGTTGGAAAAGGTCTTTTGGGACGTATTTTTAATGGATTGGGAGAGCCTATTGACGGCTATCCTGAAATTATTTCCAGCAAAAAGGTTAATGTAAACGGTAATCCTATTAATCCTTATGCTCGTGTTTATCCTAGGGACTTTATTCAGACTGGCATTTCTTCTATTGATGGCATGAACACCCTTATTCGTGGTCAAAAGCTTCCTATCTTTTCTGGAAACGGTTTGCCACACAATAAGCTTGCCGCTCAGATTATCCGTCAGGCAAAAATCTTGAACTCAGACGAAGACTTTGTTATGGTTTTTGCAGGAATGGGTATTAAATATGATGTTTCTCAGTTCTTTAAGAACACTTTCGAGGAAAGCGGTGTTTTGTCTAAGGTTGTAATGTTCCAGAGCCTTGCGGATGCACCTTCTATTGAGCGTATAATTACACCGCGCTGTGCTCTTACTGCTGCAGAATATCTTGCCTTTGAATGTAACATGCACGTTCTTGTTGTGCTTACAGATATGACAAACTACTGTGAAGCATTGCGTGAAATAAGTACTACACGCGGAGAAGTTCCTGGCCGTAAAGGTTACCCTGGATATCTGTATTCTAACCTTGCAGAGCTGTATGAGCGTGCAGGAAAAATTCAGGGCAGTACAGGTTCTATTACTCAGATTCCTATTCTTACAATGCCTAATGATGATATCAGCCATCCTATTCCTGACTTGACAGGATACATTACAGAAGGACAGATTGTTCTTGACAGGGAAATGTCTCAGAAGGGAATGTATCCTCCTGTTTCTGGTTTGCCAAGTCTTAGCCGTTTGATGAAAGACGGTATTGGTAAGGGCATGACAAGAGAAGATCACGCAGCTGTTTCAAGCCAGCTGTTTGCTTCTTACAGTAAGGTTAAGACAATCCGTAATCTTGCTTCGATTATTGGAGAAGAAGAATTGTCTGATCTTGATAAACTGTATCTTAAGTTTGGACGTGAACTGGAAGAAAAGTTCTTTACTCAGGGAGAATATGAAAACCGCTCTATAGAAGAGACCCTTGATCTTGGTTGGAAAATATTGAGCATTCTTCCTAGAACTGAACTGTACAGAATTAAAGATGAGCTTTTGGATGTATATCTTCCAAAGAATGAGGCTTAGGGAACTGTAGTCTTATGGCAAAAATGAATATTGCTCCTACAAAATCGAATCTTCTTGCTATAAAAGAACAGCTTGCTGTTAGTACAGAAGGTTATGATTTGCTTGAACAGAAAAGGGAAATCCTTGTCATGGAACTTATGCGCATGGTTGATCGTGTAAAGCTCCTTGAAGCAGATGTAGATAAATGCATAGACAAGGCTTACCCTGCATTGAAGAATATGCTCATGACGGTTGGTGGTGACCGTGTTGAGCGAATTGCTCATTCTGTTGAATATTCATTTAATATTACAAAGAAACCTGTTGTAATTGGCGGTATGGGGTTCACTACAATTGATGTTGAACTGCCAAAAAGAGAACTGTTTTCTTCTTTTTTAGGAACTTTTCCTGACAGTGATGAAGTTATGGTTCGCTTTTTTGAACTGCTGACAATGCTGACTCAACTTGCAAGCATCCGCACTATTGTGTGGCGACTTGCAATGGAAGTGAAAAAGACCCAGAGAAGGGTTAATGCTCTTGATAAAATGGTTATTCCTCAGTCTGTGGAAACAGTTAAGTATATAGAAAGCGTTCTTGAAGAACGAGAACGCGATAATGTATTTGTATTAAAATCTTTAAAAAACAGACAGGGCAGCTGATGATAAAATCTCTCTTTCAAAAAGTAGTTGTGGCTTATAATGGTTCTAAGTCTTCTCTTCATGCGGTAATGTATGCCATTCTTATGGCTAAATGCTATAAGTGTCACATAAAGGTTGTCAGTGTTGTTGATACGGCAACCATACGGCAGCTTATGCTTACGAAATTTGTTATTGAAGATGAGGGCAGGCGTTTTTCAGAAAGTCTTGAATCTGATGCTAAGCGGAATCTTGATTTTGCATTGGGATTGGCTAAGTCTAAGGGCGTAAAGATTGAAACTGAAATGCGTAATGGATCTGTCTGGTCTGAGATTATTGCCTGTGCCGATGATTTTAAGGCAGATTTGATTTTGTTGGGTGGTTCTGACAATTCAAATTCCCTTTCATCTACTGTTAATCATGATGTTGTGAGCATGCAGCAGAGTGAAATAATCGGAAGTGCACATTGTTCTGTTCTGGTTGTAAGACAAAATCATATTGATCAGTTGTTTAAGATAGGTTAAAAATAACAGCCTTATAATTTTTTGTAATAATTATACTTTCTTTTGGACATTTTCTTAAAAAAAGTTTATATTTTTAATATGAGATTACTGTTAGTAGAAGACGATGTTCGTCTGTCACAATCCCTCGTGGAAATTTTCAAGAGAAAGCATTATGGAGTGGATGCTGTTTTTACAAGCGAAGATGGGTTAAAATATGCATCTGGAGATATTTATGATGCCATAATTATTGATATTTCTGCTTCGAATAACGAAAGCATCTCAATGACTAAGGCTTTGCGAGATGATGAAATTCAGGTTCCTATCCTGATATTATCTTCTAAAGATGATTCCCGCAGTATTGTAAATGCTCTGGACAGCGGTGCTGATGACTATGTTGTAAAGCCTGTTGGTAACGATGTCTTGCTTGCAAGAGTTCGAGCCATTACTCGCAGAAAGGGTGCAATAAGAGAGGATACCGTTATTTTTGGTGATCTTATTTTAAATAAGAACAACTGTGAGCTTCAGAACTCTAAGGGAGAGGCTTTGAAGTTGTCCCTTAAGGAATTGCAGATTCTGGATCTTCTTTTTGAGACTCCACATAAAGTAATTAGAAAAGAAAACATTATTGAAAGGATTTGGGGAGAAGGCAGTAACGCTGAGTATAATAATGTTGAAGTATATATTTCTTTCATCCGTAAGAAGATGGAGGAGCTTAAAGCAAAAATAAGAATCCGTACAGCAAGAGGCATAGGCTATTCTCTTGAAGATGGTTTAAGATAAGAGTATAATCTTAAACATAAATAAAAAATGAGAGGTAGAATATGTTAACTCGTAATGAAGGATTTGCAAATTTAACAGCAGGCTATTTGTTTCCTGAAGTTGCTAAAAGAAGAAAGGCTTATCAGCAGAACCATCCAGACGCAAAAATAATAAGTCTGGGCATTGGAAATACAACTGAGCCTATTACTCCGCATATTGCAAAAGCTATGTCTGACTATGTTCAGAAATTGACTACAAAAGAAGGTTATTCTGGCTATGGAGACGAGCAGGGATTATCTGCCCTCCGCAAGAAGATTGCTGATGTTTTGTATAAAGACATGGCTACGGAAGATGAGGTTTTTATTTCTGATGGTGCAAAGTGTGATATTGCAAGAATTCAGACTTTGTTTGGCAGAAATGCAGGCATTGCTGTTCAAGATCCTGCTTATCCTGTTTACGTTGACGGAAGCGTTATTGTAGGTGCAGCTGGTAAAGCTAGTGCTGACGGCGGATACGAGGGCGTAACTTATTTGCCTTGTACTGCTGAAAATAACTTTTTCCCAGATTTGTCTGTAATTAAGCCTGATACTCTTATTTATTTTTGCAGTCCTAACAATCCTACTGGTGCTGCAAGCACACGTGAGCAGCTTACAGAACTTGTTAACTACGCTCTTAAGAATGGATGCATCATTATTTATGATTCTGCATATTATTCTTTTATACGCGATTCACGTCTGCCTCGTACTATTTATGAAATTCCTGGTGCAAGAAAATGTGCAATAGAGATTAATTCCTTCTCTAAACTTGCAGGATTTACAGGAATCCGTTTGGGATGGTCTGTGGTTCCTTCTGATCTTAAGTTTGCAGATGGTACTTCTGTAAAGCAGGACTGGAACCGTGTTATGACAACTCTCTTTAATGGAGCTAGCAATATTGCCCAGCAGGGTGGTTTGGCAGCTCTTGATGATGAGGGTATAAAAGAAACAACAGGTCTTGTTGATTATTATCTTGAAAATGCTAAGCTTATGCAGAAGGCTTTGACTGGCAGCAATTTTGCAAGTGCTGGTGTTAAGGTTTATTATACTGGCGATTCTCCATATTTGTGGGTATATTTCCCTGGATGGAAGAGCTGGGATATCTTTGATAAAATTCTTGATGAGTGTAATGTTGTTACTACTCCAGGCAGCGGTTTTGGACCTTCTGGCGAAAGCTATCTGCGTTTCAGCTGTTTTGGTCACAGAGCTGATGTTGAGGAAGCCTGCAAACGTCTTGCAGGATTGAAGTTGTAAACTTGGATTTTAGTTTTAACGGAAAATAAAAACCCGACTGGTAAGTAAAAACTTTATTGAAGTGCATCCCAATTATTGGACACTTTAGCTAGGCTAATTTTAAGGACTGATTCCTAAATTGT
>CAMVEQ010000084.1:0-13942 GCA_947166545.1 uncultured Treponema sp.
GTTTGCAAATAAAACTTTCTCCGTTACATTTTCTTGTTTAATATAACTTGTTACTTTTTTGTCTTCTTTATCATCTTTTATTGATACTATATCAATTTCAATTACTTTATCTTCGTTCTTACTATCTTTTATAGTTTTTATATCAATAGAACAATAATGTTCTTATTTATTTTTCAACTCTTCATATACAGGCTTGAATACATCCTCAAGCCTTTTTTTTATCAATAGTACAAAAAAATCTTTTTGAACCTTCGTCATCACTGTAAGGTTCTTAAAACTTTCAGGGATTTCATCCATGCATTGAACCATTACATCAAATTCAGAAATCATTTTTGGAACCAGCCGCTTTACAGCTTCATTGCATCCCTCATATTCCATTCCTGAAATCAGATGATAAGGATTTATGCGTTTCTTTTTCATTGTAAAGACACAAGTCTTACCTTCTGAAGCTTCGTTTTTCAACATGTCATGATCAGACATTACCCTGACCATTTTTTCATCATCCCACTTATTATTAAAAGAGTTTCCATTATCATACACAGGAGCAATGGAAAAACTTTTATCCGCATGAAGAATTATGCCCCAGTTTCCGTTATTTCTATCAGGATTTCCAATAAGGGCATCCACAACAAACATATTCCAAAACCTTTCTTCAATTCCTGTAATATCTTTAAGCATCTCATGTTGCCCTAATGTCAAAAGAATTTCTTTAAGGTCTGTACCTGTTCCATTTGTAATTTCTCCATTCGAATCAACAAAATGGGGAGTAAACGTAACTTTCAGTTGAGCGAATTCATAAAGATGGTCTGTATCACTAAGAAAATCTTCACAAGCCACTACAATCTTTCCATTTCTAAATCCAAGTAAAGTCTTATGAACTGGAATGCCTAAAATCTCATATATATGAGAACCTATGTATTCGCTCAAAGGACTGTTTGTATAGCTTATGGCAACATTCTGCATTTCTGATGTACTACCAGGAAACTTTATAAGATAATTCTTTCCGTCATACTGTATTCCGTTCTTACGCCCCGCACTACCACCGTAAACACGATAGCTGACCGGCATACCATCAAAATCAATAAGATTCATACTATGCAATTCCAAATTTTTTTCGTATTAAGCTGAACATCTCGCTGTCAATCGTACCATTTGAATAAAAAGCTTTTATTGACGGAACTGAGTTTTCCAAAGTCAGACCATAGTTAAACCAGTCTCCGTTATTATAAAACCTTTCTAAATCAGCAAAATCTTCCCTTAGCATCTCTGGAAGCTTTTTGTTGTCAAGTACAATATCTGCATTAAAATACATACCTTGATTATATAACTTTATAGATAGAAATGTCAAAGAACTCGCCTGTAATTGCAAGGCCCATGCTCCAGTCCATTCACACCTTCTAAGGAGCAATCAAACAAAAGGTGCAAAATCCGTCAGTTAAAGTCTATAAAGAGCTATCCACCGTAAAAGATGGAAACTCTACTCCGTCACGCTTCTTTGCAAATGCATAGGCCATGCAAAGACCGCTTGGCTTGTCATCATTTACAAGAATCCTCTCACCATAGGGAGCCCCATAAATTATACGGTCGTAGCGAATTCCGCTGTCATGCAGGAATAGTTCTGTCTGCTTTCCACATTCAGATTCAATGCGTGATGTAACAAAAACAATCATGTCGTTTGGATCTATAGAATTGAAGAATTCTTTTGCTCCAGGAAGCAGACTGTCCTGTCCATCACTCTTGTAGCCGTTGTGCTTTACAACAGTACCGTCCAAATCCAAAATCCAAGTCTTTGGCAGAGCGGACAAGACAACGCCATTACAAACATTTTCATCACCCAACATCTTTAAGCTGAACTCCTATGTGTCCACCGGGATGATTCTTTTTAAAATCTGCAAGGGTTACGCCTTGCCTGTCAGCAATCTCCATGGCAAGTCCTTGAAGTACAATCAGATTTACCGTGGTAGAATTGTTTGGAACAATATTCCATTTATCGCCTTCATTATTCAGGCGAAGAATAAGGCAACGCTCATTAAGTTTGTTTGTCAGCGTAGAAGTTTCAACAAAACTCAAAAGCCATATTATGCAGTTTCTTTTTTCAAGAAGTGACTCAAGATACACGGACTCGCATGTTTCACCGGATTTAGTAAGAATTATTACAACATCGCCTTCATTCACCATACCGATGTCACCGTGTACGGCACTATTTGTATTCATGAACACGGCAGGAAGCCCAAGAGAATTCATTGTTCCAACAAATTTATCGCATACAGGAACAGTCTTTCCCAAGCCACTGACAACAACCTTTTAGCCGCTGTTGATTGCATTTATGCATTCTTTTGCAAGAGCTTCAAAACGACCGTAATCTAAAGAATCAACAGACTCTTTTACAGTCTTTAATATGCCGTCAAAGTATTCTTTCACAATACTTCCTCCAGATAGTACAATCCGTTATAAAAAGCACCGCATACAGAATCATAGTCCTGCCATGCATAAGTCGTAAGGCTAAGCCAGATTACAGCATGAATAGCCTTTATCTGCCTTTTATCAACATCATTTTTCAACAGTTCAAAGAAAACATCTTCCATGTCTTCCCAATGATTAGACTCTATGTTCAAGACAACATCATTTTCACGAATGTCAAGAGAAAACCTTTTCAGATTAAATTGGTCATAATTTCCAACTACAGAATAGTAAAGCTTTGCCCAATCATAAGCAGCATCACCAAAAAGTTCAGTCTTACCAAAATATCCGCGAGGATCTATAAGCACAGGCCTGTTATCCTGCCGGAGCATTATGTTGGAAAAAGTACAGTCTCCGTGAATGAATTTAAATTCTTTTGGGAAATAGGAAGAAAGGATTTCCTTTAGTTCCTGCCAATGATAAAAGACATTACGGCATTTTCTTCCGTTTACAATTACATATTCATCGCTTGCAAAAGGAACAAGATTTTTAACTTTTGCAAGTCTGTCCTCTGTCTTTTCTATATAGGCATCATCAAAACTTTTTCTGTCACTTGCAACACTTCCAAAATTTTGAAGATGTTTAAGGCAAGTAATTATTTTTTCAAGGACTTCTTTTTTCCATTCAAATGAAAAATCACTTCCTTTATTGGCATATTCATATACATTCAAGCCTTTAATCCTTTCCATAAGCAAGGGATTAAGAGAATATATTGTCGGTATACTCTTGAAGCCTCTTTTCATGACTTCTGAATACCAGGCTTTTTCCCGAACGGCAAGCATTTTTCCACGGTCATCTATACCTTCTTTTATAATGCGGTCTTCAGTGACAGTCATTTTATTAAACGGGCGGCACTTTTCTACAGCAAGCTTTTTATATTCATCCAGAAGTCCAAACTCACGAGTTCCAGAAAGAGATAGTTCCTTAAATTCAATATTCCGTTCAGAAAGCCAACGGACAAACTCTCCATTTGCAGGAAGGTCCTTTAAAAGTTCTGAATTTGAAAATACAAAAAGCCCCGCAACACCATGAACATCACTGGCTTCTTCGCAAAAACTTCCACTCTCGTATTTCCATCTACAGCTAAAATCTTTTGAGATTCCAATATAGTTTCTGTTTTCAACAGGAAGTTCAAAATTTTCCGGCAAAAACAAATCGCACCAGACAAGCATAAAAGCCTTGCCTTCAGGAACAAAAGAAAGTGCTTCTGAAACTCCAGAACAAGTTCCATGACCGCCTTCAGCATTCACAAGTTTATAATCACAGTCTGCAAATGCTTCCAGATACTTTTGTAAAACAGAAAATTTATAATCTCCTATTATTATGAATTTCTTGGAAGGAAATTTCTTAAAAAGATGAAATATCAATGGAAGATTTTGAACAGGAACAAGTGCTTTAGGTTTATTGCGAGTAAGCTGCCCAAGTCTGGTTCCTTTTCCGCCAGCCTGAACAATTATATAATCAATGTCCATAAAACTTTATCAAACTCCGTCTATAAGTTACTATATCCGACTTATTATCGGATTGTATATAAAATACAGTTATATATCAATATCTATAAGTCGGAATTTCCGAAAATTTTTCTGTTATGTTTTTATCAACATTCGTTTTTAATTACACATATATGACTTCTATAGAACAGATTGTTAAAATTTATGCAGCCAACATAAAAAGAATCCGCATGGAAAAAGGAATTACCCAATCTGCCATTGCAGACAAGGTAGGAATCACGGACAAATATATCAGTGACATAGAAACAGGAAGAAAGCCATGTTCTCTGGATACCCTCGTTTCCATTTCAAATGCATTGAACATTGAGCCTTACGAGTTGCTAATGCCGTCTGGGGAAGTTGTCAGCTATGACAGCCGCAAGACAAAAATAATAATGAAGCAGCTGAAAGACAGTTTTAGTGAAATGATAGATTCTCTAAGCCTGTTTCTGGAGGAAAATAAATAGAAAAAGGCTGTCCAAAATCGGACAGCCCTTTTATTTTGGGGTTATAATTGCAAAACCCGAAAAACGGCTGAGTCAAGACCTTGAGCGAAGCGAGCCTTGACCAGACGTATTTAAGCCATTTTTTCAGAATTATAATTTATAAGCGTGGTTGCCTTAATCGGCTCTAAAACCTTTTCATAGCCAAGAAACGGAAGGCCAATAACACCGAAGACATTCTTAACTGTTGCACCACCCTGCTCTATCAGGTTCTGTGCAGCACGAAGAGTTCCACCAGTAGCAATAAGGTCATCTACAAGAAGAATATTCTGACCTTTCTGAATATCAGTTACATGAACTTCAATTTCAGCAGTTGCATACTCAAGAGAATACTTGCAAGAATAAGTCTTTCCAGGAAGCTTACCTTTTTTGCGTATAAGAATAAGAGGAATGCCCATTTTTTCTGCAAATGGTGCTGCAAAAATAAAACCGCGAGATTCTATAGCAGCAACAGCATCAATCTTCTCGTCTTTATAAATCTCTACCATTCTGTCAATACTGTACTTAAAAGCATCAGGATGGCGCAAAATACCTGTTATATCATAAAAAAGAACACCAGGCTTTGGAAAATCAGGAACACGTCCTACAACTTTATCAAGAGTTTCAAAATCTTTGTCCATAAAGATTATTCTAATGCCTACAGATATAAGTGTCAATCAATTCAGTCAAAGTACAGCTCCATTATCAAGACTTTCTTTGGGTTTTCATCTCTCATAATAAGTTTTACATCAGAATCCATGTGCACGTACTTTGTCTGGCTGTTATTCATTAAAGCAAAATGTTTCCTGCATACGTTTCCAAACAGAAGGAATTCCACGTCAACACCACATCTATCCCTTGTATAATGTATGTCAACAACCTTTCCATCCACAATAGTACATCCATTCTCAAACGACTTGATGTACATGACACGTTTTGCAAAAAATGCAAGTCCGACTATGATAAACAGCGAAAATACAGCAAGAAGAATAAAGTCTGACGTACAAACCAGTTCCATAGGTCTGTTAATAAGGCTCAGCATTTTCTGAAAGTCGATATCCTTCTTTATTAATGAATAAAAAGCAAGAAATCCTGCTCCTATAACTGGAAATAAACCCGACAATGTTAAACCATAATCATTTCTTATTGCCTTTTTTAAATCCATCTTACATTCCATAAAATACTCCACCAAGTAAACATGTTCGGATGTTACATCCGAACATGCCATTATAAAATTACAGAGTCTTGCCTTCTACAGCTGCATATTTAGCAAGCTTCTGGCAAAGGGCTTCAAACTGATCAGGAGTAAGCTGCTGAGAAGCATCGCTCAAAGCCTTTTCAGGATGGCAGTGAACTTCAATTTCAAGACCGTCAGCACCAGCAGCAACAGCAGCCTGAGCAAGAACAGGAACCATCCAGCGAATTCCGCAGGCATGACTAGGATCAATAACAACAGGAAGATGTGAAACCTTGTGAAGATATGGAACAGCACTCAAATCAAGGCAGTTACGTGTGTAAGAATCATAAGTACGAATGCCGCGCTCACAAAGAATAACATTTTCATTGCCATTAGCCATAATATACTCAGCAGACATTAAAAGCTCGCTGATTGTGCCTGAAAGACCTCTCTTTAACAATACAGGCTTTTTAGTCTTTCCAAGCTCTTTCAGAAGATCAAAGTTCTGGAAGTTTCTTGCACCAATCTGAATTAAGTCAACATTTTCAAAATATTTAAGTTCTGAAATAGCCATAAGTTCGGTACAAATAGGAAGCCCCGTCTCTTTTTTAGCAAGTTCCAAAAGCTTAATGCCTTCAACCCCCATTCCCTGAAAACTATATGGAGAAGTTCTAGGCTTGTAAGCACCGCCACGCAGAAGTTTTGCACCAGCTTTTTTTACAGCATGAGCAGCATCCAGAATTTGCTGCTCACTTTCAACAGAACAAGGACCTGCAATAAGAGGAACGGATTTTCCATCGCCAATAGAACAAGCTGTAACGCCTGTCTGACCGCCACCAATAGTAATTACTGTGTTTTCAGGGTGGAATGAACGGCTTGCCATCTTATACGGAGCAGAAACACGCTCCGCACTTTCTACAACATCATTTGCAAGAAAATCTTCAGGGTCAATTTTTGAAGTATCACCCAAAAGCCCTACGATAGTCTTGTCAACACCTTTAGAAATGTGAACACCAAAGCCCTTTCCCTGAATTTCATCAAGAAAAGCCTTTACAGACTCATCTCCAGCACCCTTCTTTAAAACCAAAATCATACGTCTATCCTCCAGTATGCAAAACAATACAAAATCATAAAAAAAGGGAGCCTTTCATTCGGAAGGCTCCCTGTAAGCTACTGATTAACCAGCAACACAACACACGCTATTCAGCGAACACTTCCGCGACACAATGAGAACCAATAATAGCTAAAGTAAAAGTAAGCCAGCATAGAGAAATTGATAATCTGCGCCCAACGGGTTGTATTACTCATAATTAGTAAGATATTACATTAGTATAATGTTTCTGTCAAGAGAAAAGCTTTCAAAAAAACAGCTATTTTCTTTGCTATTAAAAACATTCCATGCTATAATATTTCTATATTTAGAAATATGGAAGAGGAGTTAACTAAATGTTTTTCGAAAAAAAATCTAACGACAGAATGAGTGCAAAAAAACTCTTTATTGGAACTCTCATTCCTTTACTTGTCATTACCTTCATGGCGGGCATAATCCTTGCATTTATCTCCAACAAACTTATCGGAAACTATGTTCAGGCGGAAACCTCTGCAACCATCGAACATCTTAATTCTCAAATTTCAGATTACATTTCACCTGCTGTAACAAATGTTGAAAACTTCTCAAACTTTGCAAAATCTGCAGACGGCAATGAAACTCTGCAGAATCTTTGCGAAACCTTTGCACAGAGCCTAACTTACGCAATTTCCTTCTACTATGCAACGGAAGACTTTCATACAGGTAAAAATAAAGGTTTTTACGCAGACAGCGACCGTTGGGATCCTCCTGCAGACTGGATTCCAAAACAAAGAGACTGGTTCCGTAACGCAGTAGCAAAAGACGGTGCAGTTTCATTTGAAGAAGCTTATATAGATGCAATGACAAACGAACTGTGCTTTACAGTAGCAAAAGCTGTAAAAAACAACAGTGGAAAAATAAAAGGCGTTGTAGCAAATGACCTTAGACTTTCAAGTCTTGCCAGCATGATTCAGGAAGTACAGATTTCACCAAGAAGTCATATATACCTGCTCAGTAGCGATGGGAAATACATGACAAATGATGATGAAACAAAAATCATGAACGTAAACTATTTTGATGATTCAAAAATTCCATATTCACAGCAAGAATATCTTGACGGTACTCCAAAAACCTTAATTTCAGGCAAAACTTTCTACGCCATAAAACAAATAAACAAAACCCCGTGGTTTATTGCAGTCGAAGGACCAGTTTTGGATTTTACAGGAAAAGCAAAAACCACAACCCTCATATTTGAAATCATCCTCATTGCATTCAGCGTATTCTTTGCACTCATAAACATACAGTTCATCATGAAGATGATATCTGGGGAAAAATCCTTAGGCGAAAAGATTCTTTCAGAAACACAGGGACTTGCCGCAGCAGCAAAAGAAAATGCCGCAACAGCACAGGATCAGACAGCCGCCGTAAAAGAAATTGTAGCTACAATGGAAGATGACAACGAGCTTTCTGCAAATATCTCGCGGAAAATAAAAGATGTTGCCAGCGTTGCTGGAAAGACAAGTGACGATGTTTGTGAAGGAGTAAAATCTATAGAGCAGAATGTATTACAGCTTATGGATATTGCAGCGGCAAATAAAAATACAATAGAAGGCATAAAAAATCTCAGTGATAAAATAGAAAACATCTGGGATATAGTCACCCTCATTAACAGTGTTGCGGATCAGGCAAAAATCATAGCATTTAATGCCGAACTTGAAGCAAGCAGTGCTGGCGAAGCTGGAAAGAACTTCCACATCGTTGCAACCGAAATCCGTCGCCTTGCAGACGGCATCATAGACGGAACAAAAGAAATAAAAGAAAAGATTGGTGAAATTCAAAAG
Source organism: uncultured Treponema sp. (assembly GCA_947166545.1). Taxonomy (GTDB): domain Bacteria; phylum Spirochaetota; class Spirochaetia; order Treponematales; family Treponemataceae; genus Treponema_D. The sequence continues at coordinate 8,520 of CAMVEQ010000084.1, forward strand.
AGTTCTGACACTCTTATTATTGCAAGTGAAAGCGGTACAGAAAAAATCAACAACGGAGTTGCCAATGCCAACATTCTAAAAGAAAGCTTTGAAAGCATAAAGAATGCTTCGGAAATAACAGCTAGCAGTGCAAACGACATTACTAAAATCATTCAGCAGCAGGCAGTTGCCAGTGAACAGATTCTTGTTACACTCAGACAGATAGCATCTGGTGCTGAAAGCTTTAATGCCGCAACCGAAAACATATCTTCTGCATCACAGAACCTCAGGAACATTGCAGAAGACTTAAACAAATAAGATTTATTTTTCTTCGTATGAAAGAATAATCGGACGAATATCTGATGGATACACATCTGCAGCCTTAATTACATAAGGTTGCAGAACAACACGGTTTTTATTCGAAGCCACACCTTCATCCGTAGAAGAATAAACAATCAGATACGTACCAATAAAAAATGGTGTAGAAGTTTCGGAACGGAACTGAACAAAGCCTTTATCCGCAATCTGCAGAGGAATATACTCCCCCTTGTCAGATATATTGTCACCAGAAACAGTATACGTACCATTTTCAAACACAACATCCGTACCGTCTGTAGACTTCCAGCCATGCTTATCTTCAAAATTCTTAATGTATTCATCCGCAATGTTTACAGGCTTTTCCTTGTCATAGAAAGCAGTTGAAAACTTCATTTTTTTATATTCGCCGTTCCAGACGTTTTCTTCGCTGATTACCATGCGAACAGCATCTTGAATCATAACACGGATTTCATTGGAAGATAAAAGAGAAATATTTACATTACGCTGCAATGTATCAATTTCAAAATTAGTAGAAGAAATATACATTCCGCGGTAATGCAAGGAACTATTCTGCCAGTTGTAAACCTCTTCGTCATCACCCATCAAAAAGATAATCTGCTTTCCATAACGATCAAAAAACAGATAGCGGTAATCGTCCGAAGTTTTACCAGGTTTATACCAAAGCCCGTCTAAAAAGCCAGTAAAAGACTCTACAGTGCCGTCAAGAATGCCAGCAAGTTCCTTAGCTTCTACATAACTACCCTTCACACGAACCTGACGGGTCTGCACATACTTTTTCTGAGAGCCATCCCACTCCCAGCAAGTCTGTATCTGATCAGGACTAGACGGATTTTCTTCATCCGAACTATAAGACCAGATAGCAAAACTTTTTCCGCGTGCAAGGCTCTGGTCATAAGATTCATCACGCTCAGTCTGCTCTATGTAAATTGAACCGTTGCTCTGTAAATCGACAATCTGATTAAGATTAACTTTTCCATTCTTAGTTTCTATAAAATAAGCCTGCAATACGGCATTACCGCCTTGATCAAAGCCCTGATACACCAGAGACACCCTGTGATCTCCAACAAGATCCATGCCTGTATATGAAAAAGTCTTAACCTGAGTTACACGTGTAGCAATCTGAGCAACTCTAGTGTACTGATATTTCTGCACGTCATACAGACCAACAAGCAGCTGTAAATATGGGCTTTCAGCACTTTTTATTGCATTAATCTGATCCTCATAGCCGTCACCGTTAAAATCCATGCTTACAATATTAATAAGGGTTTCATCTGGCGAAAGAGGAATGAGAGATTCTATTACACTGTCATCTTTTATTATGGAAGAATTGCTGGATGCATGCTCACCGACAGATTCCGCCTGAGGAATAACGGTTTTTGCAAAAGGCATCTGCTTTTGGGTTGTATTAAAATAGTGCCTGCTGACCAGCACGAATGCCAGTACAGAGGCAACAATAACGAATACGACAACAACAAATTGTTTTTTCATTCGTTCATGATACAAAAGACACGATTATTTTTCAAGAACAGAACGTAAAATTGCAAGTCCTTCGTCTATATTCTTCTTTGAAATGTTTAAAGGAGGTACAAGACGCAAAGTCTGAGTAGAAAACAGCAAACCGTTTTCAAGACATTCCTTTTCCACTTCAACAGGATTTTTTCCAGTAATTTCAACACCAGTCATAAGACCAAGACCACGAACATCTGTAATGCAAGGCAGATTCCAGCTCTTTATCTGAGAACGCATATAATCTCCGTTTTCAGTTACATGACCCAGAAAATCAGGAGAAGTAAGAGTCTTTAATACAACACGTGCTGCAGCACATGCCAGAGGGTTTCCACCAAATGTAGACTGATGATCGCCAGCCTGGAACACATCTTTTGCTTTACCACGGAAAAGGCAAGCTCCCATAGGAACACCACCAGCAATACCTTTAGCCAAAGTTACCACTTCAGGATTAAACTGCAACTGTTCACTTGCAAGAAGGCTTCCTGTTCTTCCCATGCCAGTCTGAACTTCATCAGCAATAACAATAGCACCTGCAGCACGAGCAGCAGTAGCAGCAGCCTGTGCCCATTTTGGATCAATAAGGTTTACACCGCCTTCACCCTGCACACACTCTATCATAAGAGCAGCTGTAGTATTGTCAAAAGCTGTATTAATTGCATCCCAGTCATTTGCCTTTATTGTCCTAAATCCAAGAGGATATGGTTCAAAACATTCAGGGTGAAATTTATCCTGACCTGTAGCCTTTATAGTTGCAAGAGTACGTCCGTGGAAAGAGTTTTCAAGAGTAATAACAGTCTTGCGCATTGAACCGCCGTTCAACTGACCATATTTGCGGGCAAGCTTAATTGCAGCTTCGTTTGCCTCAGCACCGCTATTTCCAAAATAAACCCCATCAAAACCAGTTGCATCAAGCAATTCCTTTGCATAAGCAACACCTGTGTCGCTAAAAAAATAATTGCATACATGAATCTGATTTTTTGCCTGCTTTGCAATAGCCTTTACAAGAGGCTTGTAATTATGACCTAAGCAGTTTACGGCAATGCCAGCAAGAAAATCTATATATTTTTTTCCATTAACATCTTTAAGAACAGAACCTTTTCCTGACTTAAAAGTGACAGCAAAAGAACCATAATTATTTACAACAGTTTTACTACCCATAAAAACCCCTTACTAATAAATCATAGTACCAATACCGCGATCACTGAACATCTCTATAAGAAGAGAATGTGGAACACGACCGTCAATAATATGAGTACGAGGAACACCACCATTTCTGGCAAGCATACAGCACTCAATCTTAGGAATCATTCCCCCAGCAATAGTTCCGTCTTTTATATAACTGTCAACATCATCAATCTTAATACGTGGAATCAAAGACGATGGATCATTAACATCTTTCAAGACACCAGGAACATTTGTAAGCTGTACAAATTTTTCTGCATTCAAAGCAACCGCAATCTTTGCAGCTGCAGTGTCAGCATTAATGTTGTAACGGTTTGTATCTCCGTCTTCGCCAAGCGCAACAGTAGACACAACAGGAATGAATCCCTGCTGAATGAGAGAAAGGATTATTTCAGGATGAACCTGTGTAACCTCCCCTACAAACCCAAGATCAGCACCATCCTTGCTAATCTTCTTGGCACGGAGCAAACCAGAATCCACACCGCTCAAACCTACAGCCTTACCACCCTTCTGCAAAAGGATTCCGACAATATCCTTGTTCAGTTTACCAGTCAAAACCATCTGAACAATTTCCATTGTCTCATCATCAGTATATCGTAAACCGTTTACAAATTTACTTTCTTTGCCAACTCGTTCAAGCATGTGATTGATCTCAGGACCACCACCATGAACAAGAACAACATGAATTCCAATGGTATTAAGAAGAACAATATCTTCCATAACATCAGCTTTCAGTTCTTCATTTAGCATGGCATTTCCGCCGTATTTTACAACAACAATTTTTCCTACCCAATGGCGGAAATATGGCAAAGCCTGAACAAGAACATTTGCCCACTGAGCATTATCAAGTCTTGGATCTACAGTATTATTTTCTTCCATAATTACATCCTTAGAACAAAGTCAAAAAACTTATGTTCTGTAATCACCGTTAATCTTGACATAATCGTAAGTCAGATCGCAGCCCCAAGCAGTTCCGCTTGCATTTCCATCCTTGCACTGTACAAGAATTTCAACAGCTTCCTCGCTCATAATTTCTTTAGCCTTGTCTTCATCAAAGTCAAGAGGAACACCATCCTTATAAACCTGCACACTGTTTTCCCCATGTACAGTAAAATCATCATTGTTTTCAAAGTATCGCTTTGATCCTTTATTGCTTGTAAACCAAATGCTTACTTTTTCAGGTGTAAACTCATAGCCAGAATAGCCCATTGCACACAAAAAACGACCAAAGTTTGCATCGCAGCCAAACATAGCAGCCTTTACAAGTGAAGATGAAATAATCTCCTTTGCAAGACCACGTGCTGTTTCAATATCTTTTGCACCGTTTACATTACATTCAATAAGGCGTGTTGCACCTTCTCCATCTGCGGCAATCTTCTTTGCCATTACGGTATTAAGTTTTGTAAGGGCAGCAAGGAATGTATCATAATCCTCCCCTTCCCCTGTAATTTCTGCATTACCAGCCATACCGTTTGCAAGAATTACAAGTGTGTCATTTGTAGAAGTATCACCGTCTACGCTAACACAGTTGTATGTGCTTTTTATAGATTCCCGCAAAGCCTTTTCAAGCATTGCAGAAGAAACAGCACAGTCTGTAGTAATAAAGCTGAGCATTGTTCCCAAGTTAATGTGAATCATACCCGAGCCTTTGCACATAGTTCCAATGTGGCAAGTCTTTCCACCTACAGTAAATTCTAGTGCACATTCCTTGTACTGAGTATCTGTTGTCATAATGGCAACACGGGCTTCTGCATGGCCTTCTTTAGAAAGTCCATCTTTAAGAGCCTGAATGTGAGCTTCAATTTTTTCAACAGGAAGCTGCTGACCAATAACACCTGTAGAACAGACAACTACATCATCTGCACTGGCACCTGTAACTTTTTCTACAGCTTTTGCCATGCGGTAAGCATTTTCTGCTCCCTGTGCGCCTGTACAGCAGTTAGCATTGCCAGAATTTGCAATTACTGCCTGAATTCGTCCGTTTGCTATATTCTTCTTTGTAAGCTTTACGCTTTCTGCCTTTACTCTATTCTGTGTGAATACACCAGCTGCATTACATACCTTTTCTGAATAAATCAGGGCTGTATCATTCTTTGTGCGCCCATTCTTAATGCCGCAGAGGATTCCGTTTGCTGTAAATCCTGCAGGAGCTGTTACTCCGCCTTCAATAAAATGCATTTTTATGCACCTCTCTTTCAGAATTTTGCATAATTATAGCAAGAATATGCAGATTTGACAATACTTTTTATGCCCAGCAACAGCATTTTACAAATATAACTAGCACAAATTCTATTAAAGAATTTTTTTCATTTTTTTTCCAAAAAAGTGTACAAAAATGACATATCTAGAGCAATTACATATATAGAGGTATAAAATGAAACAAACAAATAGACAGTACAAGGACAGATTATTCA
>CAMVEQ010000085.1:0-13866 GCA_947166545.1 uncultured Treponema sp.
GCCAACAGCACGAAGTATGTAGACTTGTCTGCGACGACACTGCCGGAGGGCATTATCTCAATGGACGGAGGATTCGAGGACTGTTCAAAACTTGTGAAAGCTCCTGCAATACCTAATAGTGTAACGAACATGAGTTGCTGTTTCTATGGCTGTAGTAACCTGACGGCAGCTCCTGCAATACCAGATGGAGTCACGGACATGTATGGCTGTTTCTATAACTGCAGCAGCCTGACGGCAGCTCCTGCAATACCTGATTCAGTCACGAACATGTCAAGCTGTTTCAGAGGCTGTACAAGCCTTACGGCAGCCCCTGCGATTCCTGATGGAGTCACGGACATGACCAGCTGTTTCGAAGGCTGTGAAAGCCTTACGGCAGCCCCTGCGATCCCTGATTCAGTCACGGACATGGATTCCTGTTTCTATGGCTGTACAAGCCTGACGGCAGCACCTGCAATACCTAGTGGTGTCACGGACATGCAATACTGTTTCTATGGCTGCGGTAGCCTGACGGGGGAAATTGTCATTAATGCAGAGATTACGGATTCTACTAAGTGGAGAATGACGTTTTTTGGAGTAACTTCCAGTGTAACAGTAAAGGTAAAGAGTGTTGCTGTAAAAAATAAAATTACAGAGTCTGTAACAACAGGCAGTTATACTTATACTCTTTATCCCATCGTAGCGCTACAGTAAATGTAAACGTTGGACTGCCGTAAGCAACGGCAGCATCCGCTGTGGTCCTGCACAAAACATGCAGTCCCCACGGCTGTGCAAGCCTTACCTAAAAATAAAAGGCTGTCCAAGAAGCAAAAGCTTCACTTGGGCAGCCTTTTTTACTATTCAACTTGCGTAGTGTTCTCTACACCTCTTGCAAAGATACCTCTTTTGCCAGCTCTTCAATTTTTTCAAGCTGTAATCCCACAGCCTGTGCAATCTGCTCATGAGACAAGACTTTCATTGCAAGCAGGTTTCTGGCACTTGCAATGGCTTTTTCATTCATGCCTTCTTTCTTACCTCTCTTCTCTCCTCGTTTCTCTCCAATGAGTATGCCTTCCTCACGGCCTTCAAGCCTTATATCAGTGTCATGCAGGCTCCATGAAAGGTAAAATTTCTTGTTTGTCTCTACCGCTTTCTGCGTCTCCACCATATTGCCTATCCTCCTCGTAAACTCTGATTCTGCCATGTCCGTCTGTACGAACTTAAGGAATGCCCTTAAACTTTTATTCTCTACCTTTTCATAAGCCGTACAGTTGAATATGTGCACGACTGCTCCGTCATCTATTCCGATGCTCCTATCCTGCAGGCATTCCCTTTTTACAGTATAGCATGGAATCTCTTTTTTGAAAGGGTCGAAGGTGCAAAGAAAGATTATCACGCTGTTCTTAAGCTCAGTGTAGACGCGACCTTTTTCAAGTGAGTCAACGTCCATGATTCCCTGATAGTACCGCGTTCTTCTGCCAAGATTCTTCTCGTTCCTGTTTTGAACCTCAACATCATAGACTGTGCTTCCGTCGTCCACGTACACATCAAGCCTTATGGCATGGGAAGTACAGAAAGTGTTAAGACTTTTCTGCGGCTCCGTGTACTCAATCTTCTTGATACTTTTTCCAAGTAGACATTCCAAAGCTTCCCGACATATCTCCTTGTCCTGCATTACAAGACCGAACATGAAATCATCGTGAAATGTAAGGTCTTCAAATGGTTTGATTTTTCTCATCAAAATCTCCTTACATAAGTAATTACCCGTGATGTGTCATTTTTGTACACTTTTTTGCAAAAAAAATTAAAAAAAAATAATTTTTTTTGCAGGGTGTGGGTGCGTCTGCTTTTATTGCATTTCTATTGAAATCTTTGCGTTGTTATGCTATGGTAAGCTATGAAAGTTGCAATCTTTTTGGGTTCTAAATCTGATACCGAAACAATGAAAAAGGCAGCCGATGTTCTTAAAGAATTCGGCGTGGACTATAAGGCTTATGTCATTTCTGCTCACCGTGCAGGGGATCTTCTTGTAAAGACAATTAAGGCTGTAGAAACAGAAGGCTGTGATGTAATTATTGCTGGTGCAGGATTGAGTGCCGCACTCCCTGGCGTAATTGCAAGCCGTACAGTCATTCCTGTAATCGGAGTCCCTCTTGAATGCATAAACCCAGGAAAGTCTAACGGACTTGCTGGCATGGATGCTCTGCTTTCAATAGTACAGATGCCTCCTCAGATTCCTGTTGCAACTGTAGGCATTGGCAATGCAAAGAATGCCGCTTATCTTGCCCTTGAAATTCTTGGAATAAAATATCCTGACATAAAAAATAAACTTTCTGATTTCCGTAAGAAAATGACCAGTGATGCAGAAGCAAACGGCGGATCAGGAATTGATCTGTAGTTTTTGCAAGAGATAAGACTATGTTTGAAGGCTGTGAAAACATTTTAGAAGACGATGAAGATAAACTGCACGAAGAGTGTGGTGTTGTCGGTATTTTCTTAAAGAAAAATCAGGACTGCGGTGAATTTAATGCTGCAACACAAGCCTATTACGGATTGTGTTCGCTTCAGCATCGCGGACAGGACAGTGCTGGCATTGCCGTTAGCGATGGCACTTCAATTAATATTCATAAGGGAATGGGAACAACGGCCGAAGTATTCAATGTTGAGCATCTTGCTTCTTTAAAAGGTTCTATTGCTTGTGGGCATGTCCGTTATGCTACTGCTGGCAGTGCAACTTTGGATAATGCCCAGCCGCTTGTTCAAAAATCAAAACTTGGCGGCATTGCTGTTGCTCACAACGGTCAGCTTATAAACTATGATCAGTTGCGTGAAATGCTTGCAGAAACAGGAAGCACTTTTGCTTCTACAAGCGATACAGAAGTAATTGTAAAACTGATAGCAAAGTCTTATAAAAAAGGTCTTGAAAAAGCACTTACAGATACAATACAGATGATAAAGGGATCCTTTGCCCTTGTTGTCATGACAGAAAAATGCCTGATTGGTGCAAGAGACCCTAACGGAATCCGCCCATTGAGCTTGGGAACTGTTGACGGTGGATGGATTCTTGCAAGCGAAAGCTGTGCAATTGATGCTGTAAACGGAACTTTTGTCCGTGACATTCAGCCTGGTGAAATTGTAATAATTAATGAAGACGGTGTTCTGTCTTTTGAATTCGGTGAACGTACTTCAAAACGCACCTGTGTATTTGAATATATCTATTTTGCACGTCCAGATAGTGTAATAGACGGCATTCCTGTAACGGAAGCCCGCATTAAGATGGGGGCTTGTCTTGCACGTGAAAGTTCCGTACCTGCCGATGTTGTTGTCGGTGTTCCAGATTCTGGTTTGAGTGCGGCTCAGGGCTATGCAGAGGAAGCTCATCTTCCTTATGCAATGGGCATTATAAAGAATAAATACATAGGACGTACATTTATTGCTCCTACTCAGAAAGAACGTGAAAATCTAGTGTTTGTAAAACTTAATGCCGTTCGTTCTGTTGTAGAAGGCAAGAGGGTTGTTGTTATTGATGACTCTATTGTACGCGGTACGACAAGTCGCCGCTTGGTTCAGATTTTACGCAGGGCAGGGGCAAAGGAAGTTCACTTCCGCATTTCGTCACCTCCTGTTAAAGCTCCATGCTATTTCGGCATTAATACACCGACACGTAGCGAGCTGATTTCTAGCCAGCATACGGAAAAAGAGATTTGTGAGGAAATCGGTGCTGATTCCCTTGCTTTTATTAGTGCAGAAGGAATGCTTGAAGCATGTCGTTCATGCAATCCTGATAAATATGGATTTTGTAAAGGTTGTTTTACAGGAGAATATCCAATTTCGGTTCCCGGTGAAATAAACGGAAAGCGTTTAAAGTAGAAACATCCCAAAAAATATAAACAGACTATAAACAGAAGGAGTCATTCATGGCAGGAAAGGTGGATTACAAGAAAGCAGGTGTTAATGTGAACGAGGGTTACAAGGCTGTAGACAAATACAAGAAGCAGTCTGAAAGAGCCCGCATTCCTGGTCAGCTTACGGAACTTGGTGCATTCAACGGAATGTTTGCTGTTCCTAAGAAGATGAAAAATCCTGTAATGGTAAGCGGTACTGACGGTGTTGGTACAAAGCTCGACATTGCCTTTAAGATGAAAAAATATGACACAGTTGGAATTGACTGTGTTGCCATGAGTGTTAATGACATTCTGTGTTCTGGTGTTCAGACTTCTTTTTTCCTTGATTACATTGCCTGCGGAAAGCTTGATTCTAAAGTTGCTGGTGAACTTGTAAAGGGTGTTACAGACGGTTGTATTCAGTCTGGATGTGCTTTGCTTGGCGGTGAAACTGCTGAAATGCCTGATTTTTATGATGACGGTAAATATGACCTTGCTGGTTTTGGTGTTGGAGTTGTTGATAAGAAAGATATTATTGACGGTTCTAAAATACAGGAAGGTGATGTTCTTATTGGTCTTTCTTCTACAGGTGCTCATTCTAACGGATTTTCACTTATCCGCCGTCTGGTAACTGACTATGATGAGCCTTTTGTTGTAGATGGTGTAAAGACTAAAAAAACAATTGGTGAAGTTCTTCTTACTCCTACTCGCATTTATGTAAAGCCTGTAATGGATGTATTGAAAAAATACCGTTCTTCTGTACATGGTATGGTTCATGTTACAGGCGGTGGATTTTATGAGAACCTTCCACGCATGTATCCTCATGCAGAAGAGGGTGAGCCTCAGCTTTGTTCTGTAATTAAGAAGGACAGCTGGAAAATTCCTGCTATTTTTGATGAGCTTGTACGCCGCGGTGCAGACAAGAACAATATGTTCTCTACCTTCAACATGGGTATCGGTTTTGTTCTTGCTGTAAAGGCAAAGGATGCTGCTGCAATCCGTAAGATGTTTAATGCAAAAGGTAAGAAATATCACCAGAATGGCATTGATGATATGGTTGCTTATGAGATTGGTTATGTTGGTCATACAGACAAGCCTGTAAAAGGTGAATTCAAGGGCTGTAAGGCTATGACAAAATTTGTCAGCGAGTAATTGCAATGATTAATATAGCTGTCCTTGTTTCTGGTGGAGGCACAAATCTTCAGGCTCTTATTGATTATGAAAAAGCTCATGAAGATTGTCCTTTTCATATAGTGCTTGTCGTGTCTAACACAAAGAATGCTTACGCTTTGGAAAGAGCAAAAAATGCTGGCATTCCAGCTTTAATCCGCAGTCCGTATTCTGTAATGGGCAAAGAAGTCGCTCAGAATGCAGACCGCGATCAAAAGCGCATAGCCGTATCGGATGCTATTCTTGAAGTGTGTCCGGAATACAAGGTTGATGCAATTGTTCTTGCCGGGTATCTTTCTGTGCTCGGCGGAAAAATCCTTTCTGTTTATAAAGATAAGATTGTGAATCTGCATCCTGCTCTGTTGCCTAAGTTTGGCGGAGTGGGCATGTGGGGGCATAATGTTCATGAGGCTGTTCTTGCGGCTCATGAAAAAGAAAGTGGCTGTACTGTGCATCTGGTAGATGAAGGTTGTGACACTGGAAAAATTTTGTGCCAAAAAAAAGTGCCTGTCATGGATGGAGACACTCCAGACACATTGTATGCCCGAATTGCCCCTCATGAACATGAGGCACTTTTAGAAGGGGTTTGTATTTTGGCAGGTATGCTGTCTAAATAAGCATTGTCCTGCCTGCTTTGTGTTTAATTAACGTCTTTGAATAAATGAATCACGCGGCATGATGATGATTTCTACACGTCGGTTGGCAGCTCTTCCTTCTGGGGTTGAGTTGTCTTTAATCGGCTTTGTACCGCCGAATCCACGGTATGTAAACAGGTTTTTATCTATGCCCTGTGATGAAAGCTGCTGGATTATGCTCTGTGCACGCTGAATACTCAACGTAAGCTGTCCTGCTGGCTTGTTTACATCTGCTGTATGACCTTCAACCATAATTGTATAATCACCAGTTGCAATCATTTCTTTGATTTTATCTGCAATTAAGTTAATTCTGTTCTTTTCATCTGGCAAAAGTTCTGCGGAGTCTGCAATAAAACGCAAGTCCTGTACAGTAATCTGAATTCCACCGTCACCATCTTTTATTGTTGTTCCATCTACAACATCTTCGAATATGTACTTAAGACGAGTAAAGTCTACATAATAGGTTGTGTTCTTTTCCGGTGCACTTACATTGTGGGCAAGTTTTTCTTTGCCTACAAGAATGACAATTTTGCCTTCTTTAAGGAGCTTAAGGTTTTCTGGTATTGTTGTAATTCTAAGATAATCGTCGTGCGAAATTACAGGGTCGCAGCGGTATACGCCATATACTTTTTTTGCTGTTATCCATAATGGGTCTGAACCTACACGAGACTCATAGCTTTTTGCTGATTTATCGTTAAAATAAGAAACAATGCCGTCTTTTTTTGCTACTTCTGGCATGACCATGTTTCTTTCGTAAACCAAAGTCATGTTTTCATCCCAGATTTTTGGGAAAAGACAAGGTTCAACTTCGCTTTCTACGAATTCTCCCTGAACAGGAAGAATTCCGCGTGCGTCAATTACAATTCCTGAGTATGCACGTGAAGAAATGCGCTGGATTGGTTTTTGCTGTGTGTAAGGATTGTGATGTCTTACGAGCAGAGATCCTATTTCCTGCAATTTAAGTGTGTGCTGTGTAAGCAGATTGCTTGTTCCGTTTTCAAAGGAAGCAGGAGTCTGTTTTGAATTGTCTATGATTCTTGTAAGTTCGTCGAGTGTGATTGTTCCGTCAAGAACAAGGTCTCCGAGTGTGCGGTTGTCATCAACATAGATAGAAAGAAGAGGTTCTTTTACAAGAAGAGGAAGTTCCATCTTTATTTTGTTTATGGATGTAGATTTACCGCTAGGCATTGGTATGCCGGCTTTTACAGTGTCCAGCGAAACATTTGAAATGAAAGTTTGCTTTGTCCAGTCAATCTTACTGCTTGACTGCATGATGGCCTCTTCTTTTGAAACGTTTGCTGTAAGTGCGGCAGCACGCTTTGCTGCATCTTCATCATCTTTTGTATAATAAAGCAGATCCTCTGCAAAAACTGCTGTCTGAAATGCAAGGCATAATGCAAGAAGGAAACTGATATGTTTTTTATTCATTTGACATTCCTCTTTATAGTATATCGGAGTTATATTTATAAAAGTTAAAAGCTATTGATTTGTTACGCTCTTACTTAAAAATAGGTATGATAAGCTTTTGCTTAAGATGCAGGATGTCTTTTTCCTTTATGTTGTTGACAATGCACAGGTCTTCTACCGTAAGTTTGTATTTACGGCTTATGCCCCAGAGTGTGTCGCCTTCAACTACAGTATAGACAATTGCATCCTGTGGTGCTCCTGCTTCTTTTAGCTTTTCGGAAAGTCCTTCTGCGGTGCCGTAAGGCATTCTTAGTGTGTATTCCATTCTGGCAGGAGTGCAGTTTCTTAATATTGCAGGATTAAGTTCTTTTATGACAGACTCTTCAATGCCTGCAAGTTCTGCAATCTGTGCAAAGCTGTACATTCCGTTGGTTGTAAGAAAATCGTACTTGTCGGCTTCTTTTTGATGTATGATGTTTGCGGCTTCAGCAATTTCTGGTACGCCGTAATATTCTGCATTTTCAATTACATCTGCAATGGCGAGCAGTTTTGGCACGTATTGAGCTGACTGCGATTTTAGAATATTGTGTTCTGCAAGATACCAGAAATCTTTGTCTGGGTTTTTCTTGACGGCTCTGGACATTGCCCCTGAACCGCAGTTGTAAGCGGCGATGGCAAGAGGCCAGTCTTTGAACTGCTTTAAATTGTCAGAAAGTTTTGCAAGTGCTGCGTCTGTACTTTTCCATGGGTCTCTTCGGTCATCATACCAAGTGTTCTTTTTAAGATATGGTTCCATTGAGTTTGTCATAAACTGCCAGATTCCTGTTGCTCCTGCAGAAGAAACTGCGTTGACGTTGTAATAGGATTCTACGATAGGCAGATATTGCAATATAGACGGCAAATTGAGTTCCTGCAAACGCTGCTGTATGTACGGACGGTAAGGGACGGAGCGGTTGAGTGCCTGAATAATCCATTTTTTATTGCGTTCTGTAAGGCTTTGTTCACGGAATTTTACAGAAAGAGGATGGTCTGCACCCCATATTTCAAGTTCTTTACGCTGAACGTTTGTGCCTGATGAAGCTAGTATGTTTTCTGACGGTTCTGCTGTTTCTGGAATGGAAAGTTCGTGGGAGGAAAGCAGTTCTAAATTTGCCAAAGGTTCGGGGCTTGTAGTTTCAGATTCGGTCTTGGTGGAAAGTTGAGCGTCTTGCTCTGAAAGTTTTTTTTCTTCTGCTTGAGAAGCTTCTGTTTGAGTTTTAACTTCTTCATCTGCATGTTTTGATTTTGAATGCCTTTTAGTGCTGGCACTTAATATGCCGGCACTCAGTAATGTAAGAATGAGTATTAGTGATAGAGTTTTTTTCATGATTCCGCCAGATTTTAAAATTTATTAGAGTTTTTCGCCGTAATAGATTCCTGCCCATTCCCAGCGTCCGTGTATTTCAGGATCGGCAGGAAAATTGACTTTCCTGAAATAAAGATACCAGACATTTACGAAGCTGTGCCATCCCCAAGTTCTTAGGTAGGCTTCTGTAGGGGAGGATATGCTGCTGTCTATGTTTTTTTCATAGTGGAGTTTGTTGCCACGCATGTAAGAACGCATAGAAAAAGAGCTTTGGGCATTGTCTGCACTTTCATCCTGTTGCCAGGACATTGCAAAAAAGTTGACTTTTGATTTGTAAGAATCAAGTTTGCGGTAGTCGTAACTTGAAATGGCTTTTTTTATGGCATCTGTCAAATCGTCAATGGTCTCAAAGGTCCAGTCTTTTGATGAATTGTTAAAGTCAATGAGCTGTTTTGCTGTTTGATACGCATTAGGAATGTCTTGAAGCTGGATTGTGGCTGCGTCATCCCTGTTTGTAAACAGTTTGTAGGTTCTGATTGCCTGTGCCCATTCTCCTTCTTTTTCATATTCAAGGGCAAGTCGGTAGTACATTTCGGTAATGCTTACGTCATTAGGGAACTGTGTAATCAGCTGATTGAAATATTTTATTCTGTTTGCAGGTTCTGTACTGATTTGTATTAGTTGTTGAAGACTTAAAAAATGAACAGATTTTTCCTGTACGATTAAGTCTGGATAGTTTCTGATTATTCGCTCAAAATAGTATGAGGCTACAGGGGCAGCATCGGTTTCTAGGTATGCATTTGCTGTCATCAACAGCCAGTATGCGTTGTAAGGATCTGATTCATGCTTTTCTACCCAGCTTGTAAGGAACAGAATGAGTGAATTGTAGTCTTTTATGGCAAGCATGTTTTTTGCAATCTGGTTGATTATGCCAAACTGAGTTTCGTTTGAAAGATCTGGTTTTTGAAGTTGGGCTTCTAGCTGAGCCTGTGTTTGTTTATAGACTTTTGAAACGTTATTTTGTGAGCAAGATATAAGAAAGAAACTTGTAAAAAAAATGATTGTTTTTGTAACTATTTTTAATGACCGCATGTTTTGATTGTAGCAAAGCTAAAACTTATTGGCAAGAAGTAAATTTCGTATTATAATGTTACTTGCTGTATTATATAGATATTTGACTGGAGTACTCTGATATTATGGGGAAAAGAGATAAAACAAAATCTTTTGCAAATTGTATTCTTGCATTAGGCTTGTTCCTTATTCTTGCCGGAATTTTTCTTCTGGTAGACCATTCTGATCACGCAACCAGAGTGTTTGCATTCCGTCCTGTCGTTCTTTTAGCTTTAGGTTCAGTTTTTTTATTTATTTCATTCGCATTTACGGAAAACGGTTATACTGTATTCGGTGGCATTTTTGCCCTTTTGATGGGTATTGTGTTCCTGCTGATAGATACTCACATTATCCCCTATTCATTTAGGGAAATGTGGCCGACTATAATGATAGGCTGTGGCATTTCGCTGTTGCCTGCTGTCTTTTACAAATTCCGCAGAATCAGATCGGTATATCTGTTTCCTGCTATAATGATGTGTGTGCTGGGGACTGTGTTTTTGATGTTTTCAATGCATGTTTTCCCTTTCACGTTCCGGCACTTTATTGTTAAGTGGTGGCCGCTTCTTATTATTTTGGGCGGTATAATTCTTATTTGTATTTTTGTCATTCAGCAGTCTGGAAATAAAAACTTTCCATACATGGAGGATGACTCTCTTGTTCAAGGGGATTATGAATGCTGAAAAGGATTTCTGCGCGATTCATCCTTATTGTTTCTGTGTTGCTATGCCTGAATTCTGCTTTAATTTCGGCTGCTTCTAAAAAGAACAAGAAATCATCCCAGAAAAAATCTTCAACAGGAGTAACTATTCCTGTTCCTGAAACTGCAAAAAAGTCTCAGGAATATTTCGGTTCTGTTGCTCCACGTATAATGGCTTTGATAGAAGATGGCTCTCCTCATTCTTTGAAACTTGCAACTTCTTTGCTTCATAGGAATGTAGAGGAAAACTATACTGAAAAAGAAAAAATATTGCTTTCTTTGTGCGAAACTATCATGCAGGTTGCTTGGCCTTCACAGATTGTTTCATGGTCTGTTCCAGAATTTTCACGTACAGATGCATATTCTAATGCTGCATATAGTGCTGCAAACGGAATATTTGATTCCAAAGCTAAAAATGAAGATTTCCTTTCATTAGTGCTTCCGTGCTTGGTTATTTTGACAGTTCCTTCACATACTGAATATTATGGAAGAGTTGAAGAGGCTCTTTCAAAAGCCCTTGCAATAAAAAGTTCTTCTACTCTTGCGAATTACCTTATGGGTGTTCTTCTATATAATAGAAAAGAATTTGATGAATCCTATTTATATTTTTCAAAAGCACTGGAAAAAGATGCTTCCAATAAAGAAATCCTTTATTATGCTGCAAAAGTTTGTGATTATTCTAAGGATTATGCAACATCGCTTGCTTTGGGTGAAAAGATTTTAACCCTTGATCCTCAGGATCTTGAAACCTTAAAACTGGTATGTAATGTATATTATGCAGACGGTGCTTTGGAAAAAGCTGGAGAGTATGCTGCTAGGATACTGATGCTTGCACCAGATAGTTTTGAATATGTTCTTATGCGTGCAAAAATTGCCATGGCAGGCGGTGATTATGTAAAGACCTCATCACTTCTTGATGCCTATTCAAGAAGTGGCTCTGTTTCTAAGGACTACTATCTGCTTAGAGCACGTTTGCAGAAAGAATGGAACAAAAATAATAATTCTGCGGTAGAAACAATAGGAAATGCTTTGCTGGCTTATCCTGATGATGCGGATATTATGCTTTATGCTGCTTCGATTGCTTCTGAAGTTAATATGAACATTGCTGGAAGTTCTGCTTTGGAGCTTGCACGCAAGGTTTTGCAGAAAAATGGCAGCAACAGAACGGCTGTAAGAATTTGTATTACGGAACTTGATAAAGCTGGAGATTATTTAAAGGCTTACGATTTGAGCAGCAGGATAATAAAAAATTCCTCCGCTACTATAGAAGATTTCTGTTCACATATTGATGTATGTCTTTCTTGCCGTAAGACAGAAGAAGCTTCTAAGATTGCAAAAAATCTGTATGCAAAAAATAGCCAGAATATAGATGTTCAGAAATCTTATGTAAAAGTGCTTGTTGCTTCTGCTCAGGATTCTGAGGCAGAAAAGCTTATAAATTCATTAATGGCTACTGCTGATTCTGAAATGAAGAGTTTCCTATTCTATGAAAAGAGTTTCCTTTACGGAAGCGAAGCTTCTACACTGGAAAATCTGCGCAGCAGTCTGACTAATAATCCTCGTAATTCTGATGCACTTTACAGACTTTATCAGGTTTACTACAACAAAAAAGACTGGAAGCGTGCTCAGTATTATTTAAGACAGGTGGTTGCATTAAATCCTGTTGACTCTAATGCCCTCGCAAAAAATGAAGAATTGAATGTACTTTTGAAAAAATAGCCGTACATCGTTTCTGATACTTGCCATGCACAAGAAATAATGATATTCTAACTTACTGATTTTTAAACTTTAAAAAAGAAGGAAATAATCTATGTCTTTTTTACCATTATTTCTCCAGACTGCAGCTTCAGGTGATGCTTCTGTTGCTGGAGCCAGTACATTGGCAACATTTGTGCCATTTATTTTAATCATTCTGATAATGTATTTTCTGATGATTCGTCCTCAGAGCAAGAAACAGAAGGAAACACAGAAGATGCTTGACGCTCTTAAGAAGGGTGACAAGGTTGTTACAATCGGTGGTATCCATGGAACTGTAAGCTCTGTAAAGGAAAACATTGTTGTTGTAAAAGTTGATGACAACACTAAGATTGAATTCAATCGTACTGCTATTGCAAGTGTTGTAACAGACAAGCCTGCTCAGGAAGAAGCTCCTGCCGAAAAGAAGTCTTTCTTTGCAAAGAAAAACTCAGAAGGCGAATCAAAAGTAGAGGAAAAGAAAGATGAGTAAAAGAAGCCGTCTTGTTATTATTATTGCTGTTCTTGCAATGTGTTTTGTATTCCTTTGGCCTTCGATTCAGTGGTATGCACGTACTCCAAAGGAACAGCAGGCACTTGCTTTGAGTTCTCTTGAAAACATAAAGGACTATTCAAGCCAGAAAGCTGCTTCTGAAGTAAAGGAGCTTGTTTTCCAGGTTAAGTCTTATCCAGATGTTGAGCTTTCTGAAAAACAGATGTGGCTTAAGAAACATGTAGCTAAGAACTATAAGGATATGGGTGAGAAAGTTCCATCTCCTTTGACATTGCACGATGCTCTTGCTTCTTTCCCATCACAGGCTGCTTTGCAGAATGTTATTGAAGCTCGCTTTAGAAATGAAATCTTAAAGAATAAGAAGAATTATAAGAATTCCGTTAAGCTTGGTCTTGATTTGAGCGGTGGTATGAACGTTATTGTTCGTGCTGACCTTGATGCTGTTTTGAAGGCACAGGAAGGCAGTGTTGTTGCTGCTGACCCAGAAGCTTTGAAGCAGGCTGCAATGCAGCAGGCTATTGAAACTCTTTCAAGCCGCATTGACCGTTTTGGTCTTTCTTCTCCAACTATCCGTCAGCAGGGTGAAGATAGAATTTATATTGAACTTCCTGGTAGTGCAGAAACAGATCAGATTAACTCTATCATTCAGGGACGCGGTATTTTGAATTTCCGTCTTGTTGATGATGATGCAACTCAGGCTTTCCAGCTGTTCTATGCACAGCATCCTGACAGCACATTCGATTCACAGGGTAGACTTGTAGATCCTTCTGTTATTCCTGATGATGATGAAGTATTTGGTTATTACCTCACAGACGAATATGGTTTGGATCAGCGTGTAAGTTATCTTGTTGTTAAGAAAGAAATTGTTCTTGATGGTAAGCATATTAAGTCTGCAACTGTTGGAAAGGAAAACCTTACTAACAAGCCTTCTGTAAACTTTACTCTTGATGCAGAAGGAACAAAGATTTTTGGTGACTTTACAGGCGAACATGTTCATCAGAGCCTTGCAATTCTTAGTGATAACAAGATTAAGTCTAATGCAACAATTCAGAATGCTATTACTGGCGGTGAAGTTGCAATTACAGGCTTTGGTCAGCAGGAAGCAAGAAATCTTGAAAAGGTTTTGCAGACAGCTTGGCTTGATGTTCCTCTTTCTGTAGAAAGTCAGCAGGTTATTGGTGCATCTCTTGGAGATCAGGCTGTAAAGCAGGGTATCTTTGCTTTGGGTGTTGGTCTTATTGCTATTATGCTCTTTATGCTCATTTGGTATAAGGGAGCTGGATTTAATGCATGTGTTGTACAGGTTTTGAATATGTACATCATGTTCAGTGTTTTGAGTGCATTGAACCTTACTGTTACATTGCCAACTATTGCCGGTATGATTCTTACTATCG
>CAMVEQ010000086.1:0-13803 GCA_947166545.1 uncultured Treponema sp.
ATAATATGTCTGCTCGCCGTTCTTCATAACAAAGAAACCGTTTCCCTGAATAGCAATATCAGTTGATACACCTGTTGTCTGTAAGTTACCCTGTGTAAAGATGGTATCAATTGCAGCAACGCTCATTCCAAGTCCAACTTCTTTAGGGTTTACACCACCAACTTCTTCAGTTGGTCTTGCAGCACCACTCAACTGCTGGCTGATCATATCCTGAAAATCTACACGACCACGCTTGAAACCTGTTGTATTAACGTTAGAAATGTTGTTACCAATAACATCCATTCTTGTCTGGTGATTCTGCAAGCCGCTTACACCAGCATAAAGTGATCTCATCATATATCTACCCTCTTTTAGTATTTAGTTGCCGTAAACGGCTCTGATTTGTTTCATATCATAGTACATATTGCCAACTTTCACCTGCGGATTTTCTCCGTAAGTAATAGCGTCAACTCTACCTGTGATATTTGTATCACCTAAATCAATATCGACAGTTTTTCCAATTGTATTTACAGCCTGAGAAGAAGAAAGCATTGAATTCATCTTCTCAAAGTTTGAGTTCATATTTGTCATCTGCTCAAGAGAGCTGAATTCAGCCATCTGTGCAATAAAAGCAGTATTATCCATAGGAGATGTAGGATCCTGATTTGACAACTGAGTAATAAGAAGTTTCAAGAAATCATCCTTTCCCAATGACTGCTGTGCAGTACGACCATTTACTGCAATAGATTTGTTAAAAGTGTCCACTTCCATTCTCAATTTAGCTTGTTCTTGGGCACTCATTGTAGTATTCAATGCTACTGCGCTTTCAGTATCCATCCTATACTCCTTTATTTGTTATGCAACAACATCAATATGACTGCTATTACCATAAATATTTACAGAACCATTTGCTACAGCTGATTCTGGAACATCTGCATAATTACTGAATGTTTTATTAGCAAAAAACTGTTCTGTTGACTGCTGACGTTCCTGTCCAAAAGATTCATTTGAATGAGAATTATTACTAAAACTCAAATTCAATTCTGCATTTTCAAAACCGTTTTGCTGGAAAGAATGGCGCAATGTGTCCAGATTCTGCTTAAAGGCTTCGAATGCTTCTTTTGTAGCAACAACAATTTGTCCTTCAATTCCTTTATCGGAAAGATGCAGACTAATCTTTACATTTCCAAGAGCCTCTGGCTTCAGATTCATATTTATTGTGCCATTATTATTGTCACGCAGAATGATGTTTCCAGCTTTTACAAATTCTGGAGCACTCTGCTGAATCTGATTTGAGAGCATCTGCTGGAATGTAGAATCAACAGCTGATGCAGCCTGACTGCTTGAAGACAAAATATTCTGTTCTGCAATATCGACAGGAACCATGGAAATATCAAGAACGTTTCCATTCTGACGTACGGATTCCGCAATAAGAGAGTTTCCAGATTCTACTTTAAGGGAAGCGTTTTTAGAAGCTTTTCCCCTTTCATCCACAACAGAAATGACAGTATTACCAGCTTTATCTGTAAACAAAGATGTAGTTTCTGTAGCGGGAGAATTTTTTAGTTTGTCTGTCTGCTTTGAATTTTCAGAGAGATTTTTCTGAACGGAGTTTTCTTTAGAAACAGCATTACTGTCAGCATATAAGAGAGAGACAGTCTCCTGTTCCTGTACAACAGGTTCTTCTGTATAAACAGCTTCATCACTAATGGCTTCATCAGCATAGGCAACAGCGGCTCTAACAGCACTCGCTTTTTCTTTTGCAGACAAATTATCATGGTTTAAGGGTTCTTCTGGATTTAACTGCATTTCTGACTGATTGCCGTCAACAGAAATTGCAACTGCCTGAAACTGCGTATCAGAAGTCATTTCTGTAATACCAGTTGCCGCTGGAATTTCAGTATCCACTTCTACAGATTCAGTTACCTGAATAACTTCCTGACCAAACACCAAAACTGCCTCAAGACCAGATTCTACAAGAGATGAACTGCCATCTGCATCATCTTCTGCCACAGAGATTCGTTCTTTTTTAGGAGTTAAATATGAATTCTCCTGGTCTTTTGCAATAGCTGGTGATTTTTCAGCCTGCCCTATATCCTGATTTTGCTCTGAAGCAACAGCTTCGTCTTTTACAGAATTCTCTTTATTTACAACATCAGTTTTTTTTGAAGCCGTCTCCAGCATTGATTTAAATGAAGATGTACTTTCATTCTTTTTTAAAGAATCATCAATACCGCCAGATGTCTTGGCAACATTTGGCTGGCTCAAAAACTGTACATTCAATGCCTGCATCGGCAACCTCCGCTAGAACATCGAATGATTTATTTTTTTAATCTAACGAAGTAGGCTTATTAGTCATCTTTCTCTGGATTTCAGCAGCACGCTTAGCATCCATCAAAGAAAGCCAGTAAGCACTCGATGAAGAAGTACCTGCAGTAGCAGCGTCTGCTTCTGCACGGCGAAGGACATCAATAATGTCCTGATCGTTCATCTGTGTAAGAATTGCAACCGCATTAGCTGGCGGCATGTTATTCAGATACTGAACGATCTGTTCGATGTTCGTATCTTTAGTTTCGGCTTTTTTCAGCTCATTGTTGAATGTTTTTTCTCTTTCTTCCTGAGCTATCTGCCTATCCTCAAGTTCCTGAGCTATCTGAGCATTGGTATCTTCCTGAATTTTTATGTCAGCTTCACGTTTATCCAACTCTTCTCTACGTACATCAAGAGCTTCAAGTCTTTTTGCAAAGCGGTCATTATCCAAATCTTCTTCTACCAAGCCTTTTGGTGTTGAGGGTGCTGAAGAGGTTTGAGGCTGTAAGCCTATTAATTTATAGAATGGAGCAAAAGCTTTCTTTGCCTGAATGAGACCGAGATAATCAAACCATAACAATCCAAACAGAACAAGAATTATTATAAGAATTAACAATAATATTGACTTACCTAACGTTTTACCCTGAGACACAACCGCACCCCTAACAATTATTTCATATAGAAGTTGACTGAAAAAATTCCACCCTATATCAATCAACTTCTATGTTCGGTATATTTTATTAGAAAATGAAGTATCTTTTTCTAAATTTAGCAATTAATTAGGCCGCCAATAGCAGACCCCAGAGTAATATCATTATCCTGTTCAACTACTTCATAGTAAAGGCCACGTTCCTTTACAAGAACTTCTTCAAGATAACCTTCAACACGACTTCTTACTTTATATGTTTTATAGAAAGAAGTACCGTCACACAACAAACAAACAGGAGCATTTGAAGACTTTCCTTCACCACTCTTAATAACAGATGCTGCAAGAATAGCTGTTGCAAGACGTGCAGTACGCTCAACAAGAGCATCAAGCAAATCAAACAGAATTTCATAATCTTCTTCTGTTGCACATTCAGCAGCCTTTGCTCCAAGAACAGAGTTAGTGCTGTATGGTGCATGAAGGAATGAATCCATTTCAATCTGTGTAAGACCTTCCAATTTTAACAAAGAGTCTGAAAATGCCTTGCTGAACAAGCCTTCAGAAGCTGCACAATGGATAACTTCATAACTCAAAGGTCCCATATATGCTCCTGAACAGTGCTTTTCCATAAGTCCAGTTCCTGGCTTTACACTCTTTTTATCATAAGCAATATCAAAATCTGAATTAATAAGCTGTGTAAACTTACCGCTTTCGCATACAATAATCTGCTTTTTCAAATTCTTATAGGCAGGATCTTCAGGCTGAATATAAGCACTATTCATTCCTGTTCCAAGAATGAATCCTACATAAGAAGAATATTTTCTACCAGAAGAAGAATCTGCAGCACCAGCAAGAAGAGCTGCTACAGTATCATTGAGAAGTGAAATATGAACTTTGTTTTTCCATCCATGTTCAGCAAGAGCCTTGGCAAGCTCTTTTCCAATATGACATCCTACAACTTCAGGAGCCTTAATTTCTTTAGAAAAACCAATAAGAACACCATCTCCGTCTTCTGTAATTGTCATTGGATATGAAAAACAGAATCCAATATTAGAAGATTTATCCTTGAGATGCTCAAGATTTTCTGCAAACTGATTAAAGAAGTCTTTACGGGAAAGTTCCTTTTCAATTCCAGGCATCTTTGTTTTTTCCATGAAATCAATCGAAGGCTTTCCTGTCTCATCAAAAGATACAAGGCAAGAACGGAAATTTGTTCCACCTGCGTCAATAACAATAACACTTTCCTTTGTCACAGCCTTTTTTGGAGGATTACTAAAAGTCTTAATCATATCCTCATCTGCCTTTCTTCCGGCAAGACCTTCATGCATATCGTTTAACAGAGCATCAATAACTGAATTAATATCCTGATGTACTGGAAAATTATGCTTACCTAAAAATGCTGCTACAGCTTTATTCATTGTGAAATCTCCTTTGAAATATTCACAATTATAACATAAATATAAGAAAATGCAATGTGTATATAGATTTTTTACTAAATGACGCTTTTACAAAAAAAATAACCGGCTCGAATATTGAACCGGTTTTATGAAAAATATCGTAAATCTTATCGCATTAAAGTGCAGGAGGTATGATTAAGTCTCCAATTGTCAAGTTTATCAGGAAGGCAGAATAAATAAACACCGAAAGTAACGATTATAAGTAAAAGCCACTTTACCC
This sequence comes from uncultured Treponema sp., assembly GCA_947166545.1. Classification (GTDB taxonomy): domain Bacteria; phylum Spirochaetota; class Spirochaetia; order Treponematales; family Treponemataceae; genus Treponema_D. The sequence continues at coordinate 4,613 of CAMVEQ010000086.1, forward strand.
AGCTTTTAAATAGCTGTCTAGGATTTCCATCAAACCTTATTTTATTGCCATTAATAAAAGTGTGCTCAGTCTCCCAAGTATAAATCTTTGTATAAACCCATGGAAAGCAAATGCCTAATGTTATAGTTGTGACAATAGCCCCCAGAACACTCCACCCAACTAACTGAAACAGTCCACCATCAAAGTACATTTCGTAATGATTTTCCATGTTTCTCCTCCTATTTTTATTATCTGATTTTTTTTATAAAAACCTAAATAATATATTGTTATAGAAAGAGATATATAGAAATTTTACCGCAATAAAAGCAATCAGACATATTATAAAAGAACTGTACATCAGTTTGTTAGAACTCTTTATATCTTCCAACAATACAGGACGAATATTATCTCCAAGTAAAAGCTTATGCTCCAGCTTTCCACTGTAATATGCGTCTCCCGCAAGCTGAATACGCAAAGCACCTGCACAAGTACTTTCTGTTTGTGCAGAATTAGGACTTTCGTGCTTTAAGCGGTCTCTTTTCCAAATAAAAAAAGCATTCTTTGCATCATATCCAAGAAAAAAAGCAGATATCATCATTGCAAAAGCTGCAATACGCGATGGAATAAAACCAAACACATCATCCGTACGAGCTGCTACAGTTCCAAAATATCTGTACCGTTCATTCTTATATCCAATCATGGAATCCATTGTATTAACAGCTTTATAGATAAGACCAAGTACACCACCACCAATTGCAAGATAAAATAACGGAGCAATAACACCATCATTCAAACTTTCAGCAACAGTTTCTATCGTTGCTTTTGTAACACCAGTTTCATCAAGAACATTAGTATCACGGCCAACAATTCTTGAAACAGATTTTCTTGCCTTGTCCAAATCATGCTCTTTTAGACAGAGATAAACCTTCATGCTTTCATCTTTTAAATTTTTAGCGGCAAGACAATAAAAACACATAACAGATTCAACAACAAGTCCTAAAACAATGTGAAGATTATAAGAAATTACCAAAAGAAAAATAGAAATACCACCAGTAAAGACTACAACAATAAGTACCAGAACAAAGCCTCTGAAACGCATTATATTTATAGAAGCTTCTTTATAAAGCTTTTTGTCCAGAAATGAAATAAAATTCCCCATCCATCTAACTGGGTGGGGAAGAAACTCAGGATCGCCAATTATGCAGTCAAGAATAAATCCTAACAAAACGGCAATACAGGAATGATAATTTTTTATTAACTCCATAATAAAACTATACTCTCCGTTAAAGCAAAGGAAATAATCATCCACAATTCTGCATTACATAAAAACCATCCTGCAATATCACCTGTAATGCCTCCGAATTTTTTCTTTGCAAGACAATAATATATCCAAAACAAAAAGAAAGCCATAACAATACTTACGCTACCAGAAATCGGAGCAAGAAAAATATAAACGCCGCAGTAAATAACTAATTCTACAATAAGAATAATAATGGCTGCCATGCGGTCAGCATTCTTTGCAAATGTATACAAGGTGCCTTCTTTTTTTGCACACTTAAAAGTAACAACAGATAATCCACTTAGAACTCTAGAAATAACAAAGCAACAAATCCATCTCCATTCACCAAGTTTTATAATAGAACAAAATCCACAAAACAAAAGCACATACATAGCAAAATGAATAATAGCAAAAGCCCCTATATGAGGATCTTTTAAAATTTCAAGTCTCTTTTCTTTTTCTGCGTAAGATGAAAGAGCATCATTTGTATCAATGAAACCGTCAATATGAATGCCACCAGTTACGGCAATAGGAATAAAAAGCATAAGACACACACGCAATATTCCTGATTGAAAAAAAGAGAAATGCAATTTTATCAGAAGATATTCTAAAAAAGCGATAATCAAACCTACAACAGGAAAAAAACATATTGCATAACGCATATTTTTTGCATTCCAATCGACTTGTGGCATAGGAATTTTTGAATACATTGAAAATGCAATAATGAGTGGACTAAAAAACGAAAGAACACTTCGTAAAAGCATAACATATTGTATGCAATGCTAAGATTTTTATCAATATTTAATAAGGAATTGTTTTATAAACCCAATTGCCAGCTTTAAAACTTAAAGCATAACCTTTACCAAAACCACACTGCCATTCCCAGCGATTTTTATGCTCAAAAGGAAACAGATGTTCCATAATGCAAGCTATTACGCCCCCATGTGTAAACAAAGCATAAGAATATTCATTCTTTTCTATACTACAGAATGCTTCCAACACTCTTTTTTTCATCTGCTCTCCGCTTTCGCCATTTGGACAAATATTGGCTTCATTGTTTCCTGTTATCCATTTCTGATAATCTTGTCGTTCTTTTAACTCTTCATACGTAAAACCTTCAAACTCTCCAAAGTCAATTTCCCGAAACTTTTCAAAAATGTCGGCACGACTTTTTTGATCAGGGTAAAGAATTTCCAACGTCTGCAAAGTACGCTTCATGCCACTTGTTAAAATTTTACAGTCGGAAATATCAGGAAAAGCATATTTTTTTTTCAATTCAATAAGGGAATCAATACCTTCCTGACATAAGGGAACATCGGTACTTCCGCAATATGCATGCTTTTTATTTAATTCCGTCATTCCATGACGAAAAAGATAAATTGTCTTTAGTTCAAGTTCTTGGCTATTCCGCATACAATCCTTGTTACCTCTGCTCGCTTTGCAATTGTCTGGAGATATGTTCCGCACACTTCACGCCATTTACGCTCAAAAGCATCCACAGGAACAACACCACAAAAAATATCGTCTGCAATAACAATTGTTCCAGCTGAAAAATCTGACTTAAGAGGCAGACTGTTTTTAAGACAATACCAAACATAGTTTTCAATATGAGAAATGCATTTCCGTGAAAAATCGCATGGACAATCTTTTTTGCATACAAACACGTCTTCTGCGTTAAGACTATATTTTTTTTGAGCATATAAAGTTTTACCCTGATGTGCTCCGCCTACTATCAGTTTTATGTCTTTTACAGCCTGAACATTATCATTATATATATTATGCATATCTATAGTTCCCTTATGAACGATTGGTAGCCCGCATACCATCTCTATAACACAGTCACATTCTTGTGCCAGAACTTTCTCACAGAAAGCAAGCCCAGATCTAAAACTCTCTGTAACAGCATCATATTGAATGGCATCGCTGTAAATGCCATCACTTACAAACACTGCATTTTTTACAGTGTGAACAAACGAAACAAGATCTTTCAAAACCTTATTACAGGCATCCTTGTTGTAAACTCTATCAGCAAACATTTCATTTGCAAGAAGAGCCGTAAGACTATCAACAAGAACACAGTTTTGCACATCCTGCATGGCTGGAATAACAGCATTTTGTATATTTTTTGCACACTCAACAGTCTCAAAGCCAAGACCAGCTCTATCCAAAACATGCTTTTCTATTCTTTTTAAATCCTCACTATCAGTCGGTAGCATAGTAGCAATATAAAACCTTCTGCCATGTGAAGAAAGAGAACAGCACAAATTTTGTGCAATATGGGACTTTCCATTCTTAGCACCGCCTGTAATAAGAATTTTCATTGTTGCCTTATTTCTTCAAGATAGCTGTCATCAATAGAAGCCTGATTAAAAGTAGCCATAGAATTCATTATGGCACAGGAAGCTTCTACAATCTGAAAAGCAAGAGGGCAACCACTGCCCTCGCCTAAACGCATTTTTAAATTAAGGAATGGCTTTATATTCAATTCTTTTGCTGCAACTAAATATCCACCCTCTTCTGACTGATGAGAAGCTATAAAATAGCCCGAGCTCTTAGCACACATTCGGTAAGCACATAAAGCCGCAACTATTGAAATATACCCGTCAATAACTACAGGAATTTTATTTTGTGCAGCACCCAAAAACACGCCACACATTGCAGCAATATCAAGCCCACCCACTTTCGAAAGTACATCAAGCACATCATTAGAGTTTGGCTTATTTATAGAAATAGATTGTTCTATTACTTTTATTTTCTTTGCAAAAGCTTCATCTGTAAGACCACCACCCCTACCTGTTATTTTTTCTGGTGAAACTCCAGTAAGAACAGAAAGAACTGCGGTTGAAGTTGTCGTGTTTCCTATACCCATTTCACCTACACCAATCAGTTCAACGCCTTCTTTTTTTGCAAGGTTGGCAAGTTCTATACCTGTTGCAACAGCATGTTCCGCTTCACAACGTTCCATTGCAGTCCCATGCATTATATTCGCTGTACCGTTTCGTATTTTTTTATTAAGAATCTGTGGACAGTTATATGGCATTTCTATGCCTACATCAACAACCTGAACTTCATTTCCAAAATGTTTTGCAAGGCACGACATGCCTGTAAGATATCGTGTCATATTCATAGCCTGGCTTGCTGTTACTGACTTTGGAGCAGAAGAAACGCCTTCTTCTACAACACCATTATCAGCACAAAGAACAATAATCCGTTTTTTTTCTACAGAGTTTTTAACAAAACCTGTTATTCCAGCAAGCTGAACACCAATATCCAGCAATAAGCCAAGACTTCCTGGTGGCATTGCAAGCGTTGCCTGATATTCTTTTGCTTTCTGCATGGCAGAATAATCCAGTTCTGTAATGCAGTCAATGCACTCATCTATTATTTTCTTGTCACTTTGCCTCATTTCATTATCTCCCCAAGTACTTTTACAAGCATTTCATTCTGCTCATGAGTCTTTATGGCAATGCGTATGAAAGAGCCGTCTAAACCAGTAAAGTTTTCGCAGTTTCGTACTGCGATTTTTTTTTGCAAAAGTTTATCATATAAAGGCATTTTGCTCTTAACAAGAATAAAGTTTGAATCACTTTCAGTAACGGCAAAGCCCAGCTTTTTAAGCTCCGTAGAAAGAAAGTTTCGTTCTTTCTTAATTACACTTCGTGCATTTTCAATGTAGCTATCATCAGCAAGAGCTGCAATACCACATGCCTGAGCAATAGAAGAAACACTCCACTCACTCTGAAACTGTCTCATCTTATCAATAAGCATAGTATTAGAACTTACAGCAAAGCCAAGCCGTAATCCTGCCAGTGCATAAGTTTTTGTAAAGGCATCTATTATAAGAACATGCGGAAAGTCCACACATTTAGACATAAAACTTCTTTCCTGCCAGTCATCGCAAAGAAAAAGAAAACATTCATCAATAACAAGATATATGCCGTTACACTCGCAATATTCAGCAATATTTTTTAGCAATGTATTGTCTATGCACATCCCTGTAGGATTATTCGGATTACACAAAAAAACAATATCAGGCTTTTTTTGCAGAGCATTAAAGAAAGACTCTGTAAGTGCAAAGCCGTCTTTTTCCTGCAAGTAATGAAAGTCTATCTTTGCCATGCTGTTATTCAAAGCTCTTTCATAACCAGAAAACCCAGGAGCACATACAAGAGCAGATTTTGGAGCAATGGCCCTTACCGCTAAAGAAATAAGCTCAGAAGCACCGTTACCAGCAATAATCATGTCTTTTATATGACCTAACTTACAACATATTTTTCTTTTTTCAGCAATAGCACATAAAAGTTCCGTACACAGCTGATCTGGATACACCTGACAAAGTTCGGCATTCCGTTCAAAAACATTCCGCACACCTACAGGCATTCCCAAAGGATTTATGTTTACAGAAAAATCAATAAAGTTTTCCCCAGTAATTTCTCCACCGTGATGATATTCTTTTACATCTACCCCACCCGCAGAAATTCTTAAAAGCCTCATTATTCTAGAATAATTTTCTTTCTTATGAGGAAACGTACAATCAGTACACCGCTTAATAATCCTGCCATCATCCTTATGAATGTATGTAGGATTTCCAGGGCATGGATTTTTTGTGTACAGAGGGCAATAGCAAAACAAGCAATTACATTCTTTTAAATTTTCATGGCAAGGATAATACTGACATTCCTTATTTTCAAAAAATGCCGAAGGATTCCGAGCATTACATTTTTTTAGAAAGTCCACAACAAATTCAGGACAAGAATAATAATACAAATGTGGGAATCCTACAGTAGCATTTTCAGTCTGAACAATACATTGCCAGTTTTTCTTAGAAAACGGTTTTTGGGCAGTATAAGAATTTCCATTATTCGTACTGTCAAAATAATGGAACTCATGACCTTTTATTTTCATATTGCCATAAGAAAATTCTGCATAACCAAAGCGGACAAGCTTATCTGTATAAAAAGACTGACCATCTATTGCACCAGCCATTTTAAACACATTTCCATCTTTATCTTTAAGACTTTCCTGCAAATACATAAAGCCACCACATTCAGCAAGAACAGGAACATGACAATTACGAACAGCATTCTGTACAGATGCCCTCATGCTCATATTGCTTTCAAGTTCTTTTCCGTACAATTCTGGGTAACCGCCGCCAAGAATAATTCCGTCACAATAAGGAAGTTCTAAATCATGCAAAGGCGAAAAGTACTGAATTTCAGCCCCCATTTTCCTTAGAAGTCTTAAGTTATCTTCATAATAAAAACAGAAAGCTTCATCAAGAGCAACTGCAATCTTTATTTTTTTTGTCGTCACAAAGGAACATGGCACTAATGCATCCAGTTCTTCGGTTTCTAAATCTTCTGCAGAACGGGCAACTTCTAAAAGTTTTTCTACATCAATACTAGAAGAAAGTATCTTTGCAAAGTTTGAAATTGAAGCCTGCAAATTTTCAACTTCATCGGGAAGAACAAGCCCAAGATGGCGGCTTTTCCATTCACATTCAGTAGAATACGGCACATATCCCAGCACACAAAGCCCAACCTCAGCTTCAATCATTTCTTTTAACAGCTGGAATGTCATTGCAGAAACCTTATTAAGAATGACAGCCTTTATGGAATGATATTCATCACAGGCTAGAAAACCTTTTAACAGAGCCACAATAGAACGGCTCATGCCTTTTGCATCCACAACAAGAACAACAGGCAACCCCAAAACACGTGCAACATCACAGCTAGAAGCCGTCAGTTCTTTTCCTGCAAGACCGTCATAAAAGCCCATCACCCCCTCTACAACCGACACCGATTGCTTACAGTCAGAAAGCTCAGAAACCTTTTCTGCAAACAAAGCTTTGGTTAATTCTTCACCTGTAAAAAAAGTGTCCACATTATAAGATGGAACATCAAGAACTTTTCGGTGAAACATCGGGTCAATATAATCAGGACCGCATTTAAATGACTGAACAAAAAGCCCCTTGTCTTGAAGAAGCTTTATTATTCCGCAAGTAACTACGGTTTTTCCGCTTCCACTGGAAGGAGCTGCTATCATAAATCTTGGAGAAGTCATGTTTTTCATAGAAATAAACTTTTACACCTTTTTTCCGTATAAACTTCTTGTTATACGAGTACAGCTTGCTTCTTTGCAATAGAAATATGTTCTTTTTCAGAATTTTTAGCGAGAAGATACACGCAATATTGATTCATGCTTACGCCTTCTTTTTTTGAATCTTCGGCGAGAGTTTTGTGTAAAGATTTTGGGAGACGAAGCTTGAACTGACCAGAATATGAATCTTCAGTTTCTGGTTCTGCAATTTCAATGCCGTCTTCAATGGCGGCCGACAGCCATTCTTTTTTTGCATCCTCTGCATTTGCAACAACTTCAGCTACAGTTTTACCGCAAGTAATACAGCCAGGAAGTTCCGGATATGAAGCGACGAAACCAGATTCTTCTGTATCTGGAATTATTTCTAGTTTATAAGGTAATTTCATATATTCTTCAAAAGTTTTCATATCAGTCCTCCTTTTTCTTGTTGGATTCTTCTGACTCAACTATTTCTTTTACCAGTCTTACATAAACGACTTTTATCGGTTCATGGTTTGGAATAGTAATAGGATTACAGCCATGTTTTCTAAAAGTATAATGACTACTGCCGCTTTTTGGTTGTGATACAACATATCCATAACTTTGCAGAATTTTACTTAGTTCTGCAAACCGCATATTTTTATCAAGCGATTTTATCCTGCTTAATAACTTTTCCCATTGAGCCATGATTATATCATAAGTGGTGTTATATATGGTGTCAAGATGTTTTTTCAAGCGGCGTACTTTTTTCTTTACTTTTACTTTCAATATGCTTCAATTCTTTTAGTGTTTCAATATACGCCTTTTCCACAGAAGAAAGAGTTTTTACTTGATACTTCCGATATTCGCCTTCTGCTTTTTCCATTGCACGCTTGTGGCTGATTTTTCCTGCACCTTCCAAAACTTCTTCGCCTACAGATTGAATCGTGCGGTCAAGCTGTTCAACATAATCGCTCATGTGCATTACATTGTGATTTTCAGCCTGATACTCTGCCATATCGAAGAAAGCCGAAACGAGCGCATTCAATTTTTTGAGTTCCTTTTCCGAAAGATAATTCTTTGCAATGCGCACATCTTCAAGAGTTACATCAGCCCCTTTGAATGATGTAAGTCCCATAAATTCTTTTTCACTGTCAGCACGGTCGTAAATGATTTCGGCTGCAGTTTGGCGATTAACAGCATAATGAAGCTTATTCTGAACCATCTTGAAAAAGGCAATAGATTCTGCAGATTTAGGATTGTAATCCGCACTTGTCGCATACAAATCCAAAACCTGACGATACATTACTTTTTCAGAAGAACGAATATCACGGATTCGAGACAGAAGCTCTTTCCAATAGTCACCGCCACCAGCTTCTTTAAGGCGTTCATCGTCCATCGTAAAGCCTTTACGGATATACTCGTTCAGTCGCTTGGTTGCCCACTGGCGGAATTGAGTACCTCTTAACGACTTTACCCGATAACCTACGGAAATAATTACATCAAGATTGTAGTAATTAGTCGGCTTGGTAGAAAAATCGGAATTTCCGATTTTTCTCACAGAGCTTTCTTTGTCAAGCTCTCCTTCCTCAAAAATGTTCAAGATATGTTCATTTATTGTTGAGCGGGACTTTTCAAACAAGGAGGCCATGTCATCTATTGTAAGCCAGACAGTTTCGCCCTCAAAACGAACATTAATGGAAAGTTTTTCATCTGATGTTTTGAAAATTACGATTTCACTTTTAATTTCTGTGGGCATGTTAGTTCTCTCCTTATGTCCTTACAAATTCCTCACATCTTTCTGTAATACAAACATTACAAAACATTTTTCCAAATTCTGTAAGTCTAAACTCAGAAAAGATTCTTGTCCCAATTT
>CAMVEQ010000087.1:0-13331 GCA_947166545.1 uncultured Treponema sp.
TGGCTTAAAACTATGCTGATTCAAACTTCTGTCCACAACATTTGACAATTACTCTTAATAAAACTATGATGAATTGTGTAATATAGACTTGTATAGTTTTATTAATAATTATAATCAATATTCTGTCTACTAAAATATATTTTTATTTATACTTTGTCTAATTCATTTTTTTTATCAATAAGATCTTTATTTATTTTAGCAATTCTTTTATAAAGTTCTATATAAGATATAGATTCGTTCGATACAGTATTTTCAATAGAAGTATCTTTTTTAAATGAAGTATTATTCTTCCTCCAATTTTCTTCATCTATTGCTGTCCATCCAGAAATCTTCTGAGTTGCAAGTGTTTGTAATTTTTTTATTTCAGCTATTTCATACCAAGGCTTTTCAAATAAACTTTCTAAAGCAATTCTCATTTTTTTATCGCTTTGAGGAGCTTTTATATGAATACTTGATTCATTATTTTCAACTAGCTCATAATTACATTCATCTTGTAATTTTTTATATTCTACAGAATTTAAAAAGATTTTTTTTTCTTTAGAATTATAGAAATCATATTGATATAAACCGCCCCAAAGATTTTGAGATAGTGATTCTCTTTTTCTCAAATTTGTTACAGGAAATATATAAGCATTTGTAATATTATAGTATTTTGGAAGAACTTTATTCATGTTTTCTATAAATTGATTTTCTGAGTATGGTTCATATAGATAGCATGTTGCAACTTCTTCTAAAGATTTTACACCTAATGACATTGCTGTAACGAATTCTATTCTTGGTAAAGGATTAAAACCTGCCGTAAAACTAAACGGAAGATTACTGCGAAGCATAGCTTTATGAAAAGTTTCGACTTGAGATAAATAAGCTGTACATTCTCCAATTTTTATTCGTGTAAAATAAAAAATAACTCGATATAAAATAGGAATATTACATTCTTCATGTTTTACAGGCTTGGGTATTTTCTTTATATTGTATAAGTTATTTTTTCCTTCTATATCATGTATTTTATAAACTTTTACATCATTTTTTTTATTACAAATACCGCATGGATGAGAACATGATGCTTCACATTTTGGAGTAAGCATATTGTTAATAGATTTTTGCCATTCCTTTTTGTAGAATTCTTTTGAAGGTCCAAGACTTACATTATCCCATGGAAGTTTTTCATCTATATTCCAATCTCTATAAATCCAGTTATATACATTAAAATCTGCTTGTTCAAATACCTCTGTCCAAAATTTCATATTTTTTCGTAAATAATCGTCCCAAGCATCGAATCGAGATCCTTTTTTATAAGCTTGCAAAATTATATTTCCAACATTTTTATTGCCACGACTAAGTAATCCCTCTAATATTGTTAAATCAAAATTCTGACGGTTCAGTTTAAACTTACCACGTGGAAGTTTTGAATAAATATAATCTATTTTCTTTTTAGCTTCTTCAGGAGTAAGCTGTTTTACCCATTGATAAGGGGTATGAGGTTTTGGTATAAAAACTCCAATATTAACATTACACTGTATTCTAGTTTGTTGTTGCAAATCCAATAAAAAATCAACAATAGTCTCTTCCTCTGTTTTTGTAGATTCATTAACAGGAAGCCCTATCATAAAGTAGAATTTTGCACTGCTCCAACCCATATTTTTTGCTTGTTTTATGATGTCTACTAAGTGCTGTGCATATACTTCCTTATTTAAGCTTAATTGCCAAGCTTCTTCTGGTGTTTCAACCGCAAATGTAAGACCGCTTTTTCGAACGGAAGAAAGTTTTTCCAAAATAGGCAAAGAAAAACTATTAACTTTTAAGGATGGAAGTTGAAATGATATATTATATCCTTTGTAGCGATTGTTCAGAATATCCAAAAGTCCTGCTATATCTGGAAAATCTGCGGAACTAAGAGAATTTAAACTAATTTCTCTATAACCTGCATCAAATACAAGGTGATCAATTTCATCTATTATAAGGTTTAGAGCTTTTATTCTTGTTGGTCTATAATATATTCCTGCATGACAAAAGCGACATCCATTTGGACAACCTCTCATTATTTCTACAACACCATGATCTTGAACAGGCTTTATGGTTGGCTGTGGATACCATGTTGGAATAGATGGAACTAAACCAAAATCATTTTGCACAGCCCGATATGAAACATGAGTTGATTCTGAAGTCCACATGAAAGGTTGCTGTGAAATATAATCCAAAAGTTGCTTTCTAGAAAAGCCAATTTTCTTTTTTTCAGCAAGATTTTTTACTAACTCAAAGAGATTATTTTCTGCTTCTCCAATCATTATTGCATCAAAAAAAGAACTTAAAGGTGCTGGATTTGTAATGCCACACCCGCCAGCTATTACAATGGGGTCTGAATCTAAACGATCTTTTGCAAGAAGAGGAATTTTTCCATCATCAAGAATTGCAAGAATCTCCGTAGCACATAATTCATATCCTATCGAAAATGCTACTAAATCTGTTTTACATAAAGGCATTCCTGTTTCGAGAGTATATAAAGGAATGTTTTCTGATTTTAATAAATTTTCAAAATCAATGTCAGGTGCAAAAACTCGTTCACAACGAATATTTTCATAGGCATTAAGTCCATTGTATATTATTTTTATAGCTTGATTAGACATCCCAATTTCATATAAATCTGGAAAAGATACAGCTACATTATATAAATTATCATTTTCAGTGTGTTCCTTTATAATCGAACCATATTCTCCACCGATATATCTCGATGGAGATTGTACTTTATTTAACTTATAGGAAAAAACTTTAACTGGATTAACAAGATCAATCATATTATATTATCATCAAAATTAAGTTTTCTTGCATGAATACTCATAAGTAATCCTGCTGCCATCATATTTGTAAGAAGAGCTGAACCTCCATATGATAAAAAAGGAAGAGGAATACCTGTAATTGGCATCATTCCCATAACCATACCAACATTTACTGCAAAATGGAAGAAATACATTCCTAATATACCAGATGCAATAAATATTCCATATAGATTATTAGAAACTTTTATAATATATATAATTCTTAAAAATATTGTAAGGAAAAGTGTGAAGAAAATCATACATCCTATAAATCCAATTTCTTCTGCAGAAATACTAAAAATAAAGTCAGTACTTTGTTCTGGCAAAAAACGATAATGACTTTGAGTTCCTTTCATAAATCCTTTTCCCCAGAGATTTCCAGAACCAATAGCTATTTTTGACTGTATAATATGCCAACCAGAACCTCGTGGGTCACTAGAAGGATCTAGAAATACAATCAATCTTTGTATTTGATAAGGTTTTAAAACTTTACCTGCTGCAACTGATAAAATTAATGAAGCTGCAATAATACAAGATACAAATGTTATCCAATAAAAATATCTGGTTCTAAAAAGAATATATCCTGTAATACTAATAAGGATTATAAGTATTATTGCTGATAAAACAATAAGACGAAGTTTTGTATTTGTAAGTATATTAACTGCAGGAACAGCTTTTTTTGCAATTTCAACTTGCCAAATAGGAAGAACCGTACATAGAATCGTGCCCATTCCAATTCCAATGACTAATGCTAAATATCGATTTGGAATACCTGCAATAAAACACATACAAATAAAAATAGGAATATATACAGTAGCTGTTCCTAAATCAGGCTGTAATAAAATCAATCCTGCTGGAGTCACCATAATAATAAGAGCTTTTAAAAAGCGTTTTAAAGGTGGTGCATTTTTAGACTGTTCTAAAAATTTTGAAAGATATAAAAGATATATAATCTTTCCTGGTTCAGAAGGCTGAATTCCAAGACTTCCAATACCAATCCAGCTTTTTGCTCCATTTACATATCTACCAAAAAACTTTGTATAAATAAAAACTACGAGAATAATACAATATAAATGCATTGAATATCTTTTTAATTTTCGATAATCAAAAACTGCAATAAATAGCATAAGGGCTAAACCTATGCAGAACCAAATTATTTGTTTATAATATTCATTGGAAACCAAAAGACCATCAGAATTAATTCCTGATGAATAGATAAAGATGATCCCAAAAAAGGAAAGCATAATAACACAAAGAAGAATAACATAATCAATTTTATCTAATATATGAAATTTCATTATTCCATCCTTCCATACATTTTTAATAGATATTTAAATCCAAGTTTCTCAATAGCCTCTTCATAGGTCTGATTAGCAAATATTCCTTGGAATATAATATTAGTTGCATAGGGGGCCCACCACTCCCATGTATTTACAGCTTCTACTATTGTCGCTATTACAATCTGTTGTTCTGGTGGTGCGTCATAAGGTCCATAAGCAACCATCCAAGAATGCCAATGATCTTTTCCATAACCATTAACCTCTGCAGTACCTGTTTTTCCTGCTAGCTGTACAACTTTATTATGCATTGGATATGCAGGTGTTCCATCTGTAATGGTATAACGTAATCCTTCTCGAACTTCTTTCCATACATCTGGTGTTACTGTGGATGTATGCAGTACCTCAGGTTTATTAGCCATAAGAATTTCGTTTGTAACACCATCTCTAACTTCTTTTAAAAGATGGGGTTTAAATATTTTCCCACTATTACAAACCATTGCCATCATATCAGCAACATGCATAGGAGTTACTTCTGTAAATCCTTGACCTATTGACATATTAAGTGTATCACCACCTGCCCATTTTTCATGAAAACGTCTTTCCTTCCACTGTGCTGTAGGAACAAACCCTTTTGATTGTGCAGGTAAATCAAATTCTAGACTTTCTCCATATCCAAATTCTTTTGCATAACTTGAAATTCTATCAACACCAAGATAATCACGTCCTACAATCCAAAAGTAAACATCACAAGATTGAGCTAGTGCATTTTTTAAATCAAGCCAACCATGTCCTGGTTTTTTTATGTGACAGTGGAATACTCGACCACCGTACTCCATTTCACCTTCACATTCTATTTTTTTTGCAGATGAGTATACTTTTTCGTTAAGCATGGCAGTTGCCATAATTGTTTTAAATGTTGATGCAGGTGGATAAGCCGCATTTACACATCTATTTAATAGAGGTTTGTTTGGATCATTTGCAAGTTTTTCATACTCTGCTGAATAGTTATCCTGAGAAAATAAATTTGCATCGAAATAAGGATAAGAAACCATTGCAAGAACTTCTCCAGTTGCAGGTTGCAATACAACTACAGCACCTACTCGATCGCCCAAAGCTTTTTCTGCAAGAGTTTGAATATCTTTATCAATGGTAAGTATTATGTTATTTCCGCTTTTAGGAGGTACGATTTTTGGAATTTCACTTAAAATACGTCCTCTTGCATCAATTGTTCGACTTTCAGTTCCTGAAGTTCCCTGCAAAAGACTGTCATATTGACGTTCTATTCCTGTTTTTCCAATGATAGAATTACTTGTATATCCATGATTATACATTAATTTTAATTCCTCATTAGTAATATTTCCAACGTATCCTAAGATATGACTCATTGAGCCTGTTACAGAATAATTTCTAATAGGTTTACTGCCCCATGATATACCTGGTAAATCTGTAATATTTTCTGCAATATTGCAGATTGTCTCGAATGCAACATTACCTTTCACTTCTATTGTAGAATATGCTCGACGAAGATTAGAAGGAATTTTTGTATCAATAGAAATTTTAGAAACTCCAAGAAAATTCGCAAGCTTAAGAATTACTGTATCATACATACCATCTGGAATTTCACCAGGTGTAACAGTTACGGAAAAGGATTCAGTATTAACAACAAGAGGAATATTAGCATTTCTATCAAAGATTTCTCCTCTTTGTGCAGGAATTTTTGTAATTGTACTTGAAATTTTTGCAGATTGATTTCTATATTCTTTTCCATTTATAATTTGGAGAGAATATAATTTTATAATATATATACCTACAACAACTAAAAAAAATGAAGAAAGAACAGTTAGCTTAAAATTTTTTTTTGAGACAAAATCATCTTGCACAAAAATATCTGTAGAATTTAAAAAAAAATTACCAAGCATATTTAAATGATATTCTCCGGATTTAATATTAAATACTTTTTGAATATGGATAAAAATTTAAACATAAAAGGTGTAAGAATAATATTTTCAATAATTTGAAATAAAAATGGATATGAAAAGACAGTATTAACTAAATGTAATCCAGGAAACAAAATTGTAACAATAAAAATAAATACAGCTTTTACAAGTGTTGCCGATGTTCCTAAAAGAAGTGGTACAAAAAATCCATCTGTATTAAAAGTCTTTGAAAATAATCCACATACATATCCAAATAGAACTCTGTAAATGCTATTTAATCCCATTGGACCAGCAGACAAAAAATCAAGGAACATTCCTGATATGAACCCAGACGTTTCTCCTACAAGTTTCCCATTTTGAATAGAAACATAAAGAAGACAGATTAATGATAAATCTGGAACGGCAGGAAGTGCCATATTGGAAAATATAGAAACTTCAATTATAACGGAAATGAGTAAAATTACAGTACTTGTAAAAAAAGCTTGTACAATTTTTGATATTTTCATTCTGATTCCTTATTTAGATTTGACATATCAATAACCAAGACTGTTTCTAATCTTGAAAAATCAATAATTGGTTCAAGTTCTATTTCAAGAGATGAATCATAATCTATAGGTGTTATTTTTGTAATAGTGCCAATAGGAATATCACGCATGTAATTGTCATTTTCACCACTTGTTACAACTACATCACCATAATGAATATTTCCAAAGTTTCTTTTTTTTATATATTTTAAAGAAAGTGGTATTGAATCAGAACCGTTTCCACTTGTAATACCTAAATCTCTTAAATTTTGAAGACGAGAAGAAATATTACATTGAATATCAAATAAAGGCATAACAATACTTGTTGAACGACCTACTGTAACAATTTTTCCAACTACACCAATATTTCCTGTCTGAATCGCAATAACTGGCATTCCTTTTTTTACACCATGAACGATCCCCTTATTTATAGTTAATCCCGAAAACATAGAATCTATATTTCTACCTATTATTTGACAAGCTATGTTTTTATATTGAATTGAATCGGAAAAATCAAGTTGCTCTTTCAATCGTTCATTTTCTTTTCTGATTTCAGCATTTGATCGTTGTAGGTATTCATAATCCTTTAGTCTTTCTGTCAATGCATTATATTCATCCTGTAAATTTTTCATATCCTTTAATGCTGTAAAGGTTCCTGATATATTATTTGAAACTGTATATGTTTGTTTCTGCACAAAAGAAAGAACAGAAAAACCTATCATTTTAAAATTAATTACAAAACGACCAGATGAAAAAATGAGACAATTTCCACTTATTATCAAAAGAAATACCAGAAGTATTTCTGGAAACCAAAAAGAGAAAAATTGTTTTTTCATGTTTTAACTATTCAAATTATTATAAATTGAACGGTTTGAGGACATTTTTTTGAACATCTCAAAAGCTTGTCCTGCCCCTACAGCAACACATTCTAGAGGTTTTTCTACTAAAATAACAGGAACTCCAGTTTCTTTTGAGATAAGTTTTTGTAATCCCTTTAGACTAGAACCTCCACCTGTCATAACAATTCCACGTTCCACAATATCAGCAGCAAGTTCTGGAGGAGTTCTTCCAAGAGTCTTTTTTATTTCTTCTACAATTTTTGAAAGAGGTTCTTTTAAAGCTTCTCTTACTTCTACAGAATCAACTTCAAGTCTTCGAGGAAGTCCTGTTACAGCATCCGTACCCTTTATCTCCATTTTTTCAGTCTTTTCATCTGCTACTGCATTTCCAATTTCTATTTTCAATCTTTCAGCTGTATGCTGACCTATTATTAAGTTGTGAACAGAACGAATATGCTTAATTATGGCTTCATCAAAAGCATTTCCTCCTACTCGGATACAATTTGTAACAACCATACCACCAAGAGAAATAACAGAGACTTCAGTTGTTCCTCCACCTATATCACATACCATATGACCAGCTGCTTCATTTATAGGAATCTGAGCTCCAATAGCAGCTGCAAGACTTTCTTCAATAACTTCAACTTCCTTTGCACCTGCTTTTAAGGCTGCAGCCATAACAGCATCTCTTTCAACTTGAGTAATACAAGATGGAATTCCTATTTTCATTCGCATAGACTTAAAAAAGCTTCGTTTATTCTGTAAAGCCTTTGCAATAAAATACTTTATCATTTTCTCTGTAGAATCACTATCTGATATAACTCCGTCTGCAAGCGGTCTGATAGCAACTATTCCTGTAGGGGTTTTCCAAAGCATATTTTTAGCTTCAGAACCAACGGCAACAACTCTGCCAGTTCCCTTTTCAACAGCAACTACAGATGGTTCATCAATTACAATTCCATGACCTCTTACATAGATAAGTGTATTACAAGTACCTAAATCTATACCAATATCTGTTGTAAAATTATCAAAAAGTCCCATACTTAATAAAAGCCTCCAAAATCTATTTTAATTCTGCCAGTTTTTTTAATGCTCCAGAATGATTAACTTGAAGTTTTAGACATTTTCTCCACTCAGAACGAGCTTTTGCTAAATCTCCTTGTTTCTCATATAATACACCAAGTCCATAGTGTGCGTCAGCATAATTTTCATTTTTTTCTAAAATAGAATCCAATTCTCTTCTAGCTGCATAATAATTTTCTTCTTCTGTATAAATACGAGCCATTAAACTATGGCTATCAGAAAGAATATCATCATCATTTGACAGTTCTATTGTCCTTACAATGTACTGCTTTGCAATTTCTTTCTGTCCGCTATTATAATACTGAATAGCTATATTATACAATAAGGTATCGCTTTCATGAATTAAAAGTGCCTCTCCAAAACATTCAATGCTTTTTTTTGAATTTCCTAAATCAGCATAGTTTAGACCTAACAATTCTGGAATATCTTTAGACTTATAACCTTCTGTAAAGGATTGTTCTAAGTATTTTATTGATAAATCTGCATAGTAATGATAAGTTGAGAGTTTATTTTTATAAAAATATGTTAAACCTAATACATAATAAATTTGAGGTAATGTTTTCTTTTTGGCAGATTGTTTTGCAACACGCAAATCATTTATAGCTCTTTCAATATAAAATAGTGTTAAAGGACTATTATCCGGTTCTGAAACAGCAAGCTTAAATGCACTATAACCACGAAAAGTTAAGGCTGTATTATGAAGATGTTTTTTGGCTAAAATATTCGAAGATATTTTATAAACTTTTTCTATTTCATTATTATTCCAAGCTTCATATAATTTTGAAACAGAATTTTCAGAAAAAAATAATTTTTGTATAATTTTATAAGATGTAAATGTAACTAAACTGCAGACTAAAATAGAAACGAAAAGAATAATACCAATTTTTACAAAATCTATTTCATTCCGCCCTATATTACCAGATCGGGAATTTTTTCTTATCATTATGTACTAACTCCCAAAATATAAAAGAGGATATAAAATAAGCCGGGTTCTGGATTAGCAGTCATCTATCTACAATATCAATTGCCTGATATTTCCAGCAACCTACCCGCGGTGTAAGTCCGGATGACAAACCGCTGCATGGTTTTGCTCCTGATGAGGTTTACTTATGCCGTTTCTGTTACCAGAGACGCGGTAGGCTCTTACCCTGCCTTTTCACCCTTACCTGCTTATGCAGGCGGTTATTTTCTGAAGCACTATCTGTAAGACAGTTTGATAATTAATCAAACCGTCTTCCCGGTTATTATCCGGCATCATATCCGGTGGAGCCCGGACTTTTCCTCACAGATCACTACTATCATAAGTAAGTATCTGCACGACAACTTTATATCCCCTATTTTATCTGATTAATCGTCTGAATCTAATGACTTAAGATTTTCAGATTCGCCGTCATCATATTCTGATGACTCTGAAGAAAGCTCCAATTCTTCATCTGATTCAAGTAAATCTTCATCATCAGCAAGACTTCCAGCATCTTCAATTGAAAAGAAATTCGATTCACTATCACCAGATTCTTCATAATACAGAATTCTACTACAATAAGGACAAAAAAGAATTTTCTTACCGCTACGGATTTCATTTGCAAACTGTGCAGGAAGAATCATGTGACATCCATCGCAAACATTTCCACGAACAGCAACAATTCCCTTTCTGTTTCTCTGAATAATTCTCTGGAATTTAAAAATGATCTCTGAATCAATACCTTCAGACATAATTTTTTCTTGTTCCTTCAAATCAACTAAATCTGCATTATGTTTTGCTAAAGCTTCTTCAATGCTACCCTTTACTTCTTCTGCATCTTTTTCAAGATCTGCAATAAGTTCTTCTTCACTTTTCAAATCATCATTTATTTCTGCAAGTTTCTTTTCTTCTTTCTGGAGTTCTTTACGAATACTATCTTCTTTTGCCTGAGCTTCAGAAATCTGCTTATCAAGAACCTCATATTCACGATGAGTTTTTATAGAATCCATACTCTTTTCGCCGGCTTCTCTTGAACGTTCAGCTTCTTCAAGCTGCATTTTCAATGTTGCAACCTTTGCCTTTTCTTCTTCATACTCACCGTTTTTATCTATAAATTCTTTTTTTGAACGCTCTAAAACTTCAGTCTTGTCATTAAGACTCTTTGGAAGCTCTTCAACTTCTGCTTCTATTTCATATTTTTTAGCAAGCACATCTTGAAGATTTTTCAGCTTGTCTAAAACTTCGGTCATTTGCATTTCTGCCATTTGAAGTATCCCCTGTTTTCTGTAAAATGCTCTAGTATATAAATATATAGAATTTATAAAATCATGTCTATATATTACAAATTAAGTATCAATATAATCTCTCAAACCCGAAGCTCTACGAGGATGTCTAAGTCGTCTCAGTGCTTTTGCTTCAATCTGACGAATTCTTTCTCTTGTAACATTAAAGTACAATCCTACTTCCTCAAGTGTAAGAGAATAGCCGTCTTCAAGACCAAATCTCATTTTTAGAACTTCCTGTTCTCTAGATGGAAGAGTATTCAAGACAGAACGGAGTTGTTCCTGTAATAATGTATATGCAGTCTGTGATGCTGGATTTTCAACTTCCTTGTCTTCAATAAAATCTCCAAGAGAGCTGTCTTCTTCTTCTCCAATAGGAGTTTCAAGAGAAATTGGTTCCCTGGCAACATTCTTTACTTGTTTTACTCTACTAACAGGCCATGAAAGCTGCTGTGCAATTTCTTCATCTGTAGGTTCCCTACCCAGTTTTTGCACTAACTGTCTACTTTCTCGTACAACTTTATTTATTTGCTCAATCATATGTACAGGAACACGAATTGTACGAGCTTGATCAGAAATAGAACGGGTAATTGCCTGTCGGATCCACCAAGTGGCATAAGTTGAAAATTTATATCCTTTACGATATTCAAATTTTTCGACAGCCTTTATCAAACCAATATTACCTTCCTGAATCAAATCAAAAAGCTGAAGACCACGGTTTGTATATTTTTTTGCAATGGAAACAACTAAACGTAAATTTGCATTTATTAATCTATTTTTAGCTTGTTCCATCATAAATCTTCCGCGTTGGATTTCTTTTGTCATTTCAAGAATTTCATCAACATTGTTCTCGAAATCATATTCAATTCTTCGCAGCTTTCTGTCAATCTTTTGAATCTGCGTATATATATCTCTGATTTCATCAGCATTCATTCCAAGACTTTGTTCAAGTTTTTCACTTTCAGAATGAGTTGCAAGGCGTCGACCGATAGATCTTAATCCAGCTGTATCAGAAATACGCAATTCCTTCATCTTTTTTTCCTGCTTATGATGATAATCATCAATTTTTGCAGTTGCATCAAGGAATTTGGCACTAAATCTTTCTATTTCTTCAGTTTGAATATCAAGTTTCTGTAATTCAGGAGAAATGAGATTATGAAGATTATTTAGATTTTCATCTTTGAAAATCTCCATACTCTGATCGTTTTCATTTAACTGTTTTTTTAGAGAAATATATTGCTTTATTTGTGGAAGTACAGATTTCAATATTGATCCATAGCAACTCTTAAGACGTCTTTTTTCAGCCATTTCTTCATTAATTTCTTTACGGGCACGTCCAGGTTCATGAGGATCAATTCGCGTAAATGCTTTTTGGGCAATACTATGAAATTCAGGAATCATTATACCAGAATTTTTTATAACATTCTTTATAATATTCTGACCATCTTCCATTTTCTTTGAAAGTGTAACTTCCTGCTCTGCTGTCAGAAGATTTTCTTTACCGATTTCCCTAAGATAAAGTCTTATAGGGTCGTCAATGCTATTATCACGATCTCCATTTTCAACAAGTTTATGTTTTCCGTTTTCATCAATTTTTGATTCAACAGAAATATCATCAGAATCTGCCTCATCATCATCAAGCTCTTCATCAGCATCTTCTTCATCCATCAAACTATCTGTCTCATCCATTACTTGAATGTTATATGTTGAAAGTAACTGTAAGACATTTTCCATTCTAGGAGAATTTACATATTCTATGGTAAGGATTTCTGTTATTTCTTCCCAAGAAACAACCTTTTTATTTTGAGCATACTGCAAAAGCTTTAATACAGCAGGTTCTAACTGTTCTGGATTATCATCAGTATCAGAAGATTCCGAAGATTCTTCCATATTTTCAGAAGAAGCTTTTTCATCTTTTTTCTGTTCTGCAGATTTCTTTGAAACCTTGACTTTTACAGCTCTTTTTCTTGTTTTCTTTTCAGAGCCATCGACTGTTTCCATTGATTCTGTTTCATCAGAGGTTTTCTGTTTCATTAAGCTTTAGTCCTTTAACAAGGCAATTTGCCTGTCTACTTCCATTTTTTGGGCAAGAAGTTCTTTTAAATACTTCCTGTCTCCATTCAACGAACTGGATTCAAAAGCATGTATAAGTTCTTGGGTCTTCGCACGCTTTCTTTCCAGAACATTTCTTTTTAATAATTGTATGCTGTCTTTTGCAGACTGTTCAACATGATTCGAAAATTCATTGATAGAATCGTATATAAGCTGCTTCAATTCATCATTTTCGCATCTGTTTAATATACTGCTTACAGAATAATTATCAGAATTGTAACATTCCTCCATTATTAGAAACAGTGTTTTTGCATTATTATCTTCAAGATTTTCGGCGGAAACGGCCTCTTTCATTTGTGCAAATAATTTTTTATCATCTGTGATAACGGTCATTACAGCTCTTAATTCTGCTGACATTTTTACAGCAGGAATTTCTACCGTATCTGAATGTACCGTATTATTTTTTATATTTTTAGAAAGATCTTTCCGATTTGTATAATCTTTATTTAACGCCTCCATTTCAATGCCGTACATCTGCCCGAGTTGCTCAAGACATGCA
>CAMVEQ010000088.1:0-13250 GCA_947166545.1 uncultured Treponema sp.
TAAAAACCGCTGCATTGGAAACTCCAATATCAGCGGTCGTAACATCGGTTTGTTAGCACCTATTTCATTAATTTTTCTGGACAGACTTCTTTTATCAAGGCTTCTGCAAGGATTTTTGCAGGGTCTATCTTTGTAATAGGCATTCGTATGCGGCCCATTGCAAGTGGAATTTCTGTACAGCCCATTATAAAGCTGTCATAGCCCTGATTTACCATTTTTTCTGTGACAAGGCGGAAGTTTTCTACCGCCTGCTCTTTTATGGGGTTTGAAAAGGCCTTTACGCCATATTCCCTGCTGTAAATTGCATCCCATATAAGCTCTCTGTCTTCTTCATCTGGCTCTACAATTTGATATTTGCCGTCCGGATCAAAGAATTTATGATACACGCCTGAATGATAGGTTCCTTGCGTTGCAAACAATACAATTTTCTTGTTTTTTATGTTTGCCTTAACCCACTTGTAAGTTTCTTCCACAATGTTCATCAGTTTTACATTCAGTCCGTTTATTTCTATGAAATTGCGAACCTGATTCATGATGATAGGTGAGTGGGCTGTGTTGCAGGGAATGGCAATATGTGTTGCCCCTAAATCCGCAAGCTTTTGAATTACATATTCTATTCCTGTACAGGGATTCTCAGAATCTGGGTGCAGGATGTAATATGTGCGGTCTGGAATAAGCCTTGATGCAGAAAGCATGAATACATCTGGATAATCCTGATCATTCTTTGCATTTACGCAGTCAAAGATTTTCCTTTCCAAATCCATACCGGCATAGGGACCCATTCCGCCCACTATGCCGATGACCTTTTTACTTTTTGTCAAATGCATAAACTCCATTCCAATTCTCCGGTGGGTTTTTCTTAAATGCAATAGCTCTTTCTTTTATGACTTCCGCAGCCTTATCATCTATATGGCGGATAACTGCTGACATGTATTTAATACAGTTGTCCCAGTCTCCCTTGAAGTAATACTTGAGGCCTTTTTCATAACCATGATAGAATCTGAGCTTGTTTTGATCCAGCTTGTTCTTTTCTGCAAGAAGTTCATATATACAAAGAGGTTGCGTTTTACCCTTTACTGTAATTTTGTCCAAAAGACGGAACTCGAAATCTTCTTTTACAAGATCATGAGTTACTTCACTGATGATTATTTCTGTTCCGTAATACTTGTTTATTCCTTCCAGACGGCTTGCAAGGTTTACGTTGTCGCCAAGAACCGTGTAGTTGATTCTTTCATCAGAACCCATGTTTCCTACAACAACTTCTCCTGTGTGTATGCCGAATCTGGTGCGGAACTTTGGTTTACCTTCACGAATCCAGGCATTTGAAAGGTTGAAGCCCTGTAACTGACATGTAAGGGCTGCATGACAGGCGAGTGTAGCATGCTGCTTTATGTCCATTGGTATTGGAGCACCCCAGAATGCCATGATAGAGTCACCAATGTATTTATCGATTGTTCCGTGGTTGCCTGAAATTGTATGCGCAAACAGTGAGAAGTAATCGTAAAGTCTGTTGACAAGTTCTTCAGGCTTTGTCTTTTCGGAAATGCCTGTAAAGTTTTCAATGTCTGAGAACAGGAGTGTAAGAGTCTGCTTCTTTCCTCCAATAGTAGCATCCTGACTGTTCTTGACCAATTGAGTAACAAGGTCGGAAGGAACGTATTTCTTAAAGTTTACAAGTCCGCGTTTCATTCCCTGGAACGAGTCAACCATATTGTCTATTTCTGCAATGCCAGATTCTATGTCTACATCATCATCATCTATGGACAGTTCCTTGATGTTGTTCATTTCTGTAGACAAGGTTTTCATCGGCTTTGAGATGAGTGATGAAACAATGACGGAAATAATCATTGCTATGATAACTACTGTCAGGGAAATAATGAGTACAGTCCTGTTGTTCTTGTAGACTATGCCCATTATGTCATTATCTGGAATTACCATGCCTATGTTCATTGAAAGCTCGTCATCCAAAGGCATTGAATCAACTTTACAGAAGTAGTTATTTCCATCTAATTTGAATGAATAAATGCCGTCTGTGTTTACTCTGCCTTTGCTGTTTTCAAAAGCTTCTGCAATTATTGGGTCTGCACGGTCATCCACCTTTTTCATGGTGTATGTGTTTGTACCGTCTGCGGCAGGATAAACATTAAGCAAAATACCGATTGGGTCGTTAGGCTTTAACGGTTTTGCAATAATCTGATTGTCCTGATCGTAAATGAACAGACGGGAATTTGCTGTTGTGGAAATCTTTCCAAGGAAGAGTGAAAGATCCCGAATGCCAATGTCTATACAGGCTACTCCAAGCAGGCTTCCGTTTTCATCATATACAGGAGAAGCACATGAGAAACCTGGCATGTTGTCGGTTGCGAAAATGTATACGTTTGTCCAGACTGTCTTTCTGTACTTTATGGCTTTTTTGTACCAGCCGCGAGTACGTGGGTCATAACCGTTTTCAATGCTGTCTTCGGTTGACGGGAACGTAGCATTGTATTGCCTGTTCTGGTGTATATAGCGGGTTATGACTGACCTGTCGGTTCTTTCTATGTATCGTCTTGTTAGAGAACCGTCTGGCATTCGGCGACCCATTATCAAGTTACCTGCGCTATCGCCAAAGTAAACCATTGCAAATTCTGGGTGTGTTGTAAGAAGTTCCATGAAGTAGTCGAGAGCAGCTTCTTTATTTTCTTTAAAGTGGAACTGATCTTCGTTCCAATAGTGGAATGCTATACTGTGAATTTCCTGATCTGCAGGGGTGTAGTAGGCTTCCAGTTTTGTGTCTACAGACTTTAGAATTTCTGTAACAAGTTTTGTTGAAACTGAATATACGGAATCCTGTGTTCCGTGTGAGTTTATGCGCATTATGATTGCTGCTGTTGCAACAAGTAAAAGAGTATTGATGATGACTAATGCATCGCGAATTTTGACTTTCATACCACCTGAATGTTTTTTTGATAATGTTCCACTGTTTGCTGTTGAAACAGGAAAATTCCTTTTTGGTGCAGAATATGCAACAGTTGCAGCTTTAGGTGCTGCTGTTGATGAAGCAATATTTACATTTGCTGCAGTTTCTGGTGCTGTGTTCTTTGCTGCCAAAGAAGCTCCTGCGGCACGTAGACGTGCATTTTCAAGCCTTTGTTCTTCTGTTTCTCTTGGGGCGACAAGTGCTGTTGTTGCTATGTTTACGTAGACTATGAGCAGTGTACGCATTGGGTCAATCAAAGAGTCAATTGCCATAAAAACAACAAGAATTGATTCAACAGGAAGCCCAAGAGGGTCAAGAATGAGGGAAATCATTGGCAGCGTGAGCAAGCCAGAAGCACCTGCTGTTGCAGTTCCTGCAAGAAGTGCACCTACGACTATAAGCAAGAGGGATGAAAAGGACAGTGTTGCATTATAAATCTGTGCTACAAAACAAGAGGCAAGGGCAAAGTACATGATGTTACCGAAGCGGAGTACTGTAACACCAAGCGGGAAAACAAGATCAACCATGTTTTCGCCAAAGTTAAGTCCCTTAAGGGCTGTAACGGATGAAGGCAATGATGCAAAACTGTTTCGTGTTGCAAAACAGATGATTATTGGGTCCATTACCTTTTTGAGTACTGTTGCAGGGTTCTTTATGCCAGAACGTATCCAGATGATTATGGTACATACGAGCATGGCGATGAGGCCTGCAATGTAGAAAACTATAATGAACTTGACCATTGCCAGAAGTATTTCAACACCAACTTGGGCTATCTGTTTTCCCATAAGGAATACAAGTCCTATTGGCAATCCGTACATTGTCCAGCTTATGAGTTTTTGGAAGGTATCTTTTAGCGAGGTTACTCCGTTTATGAGTCTTCCCGACATATCTTCCTGTAAAAATCCTAGTGCAACGCCAAATATTATGGAGAAAAATACTAGCTGCAATATGACGCCGTTGCTGAAAGAATAGAAAATGTTAGAAGGAACGATGTTTACAAAGAATTCTACAAGTGATGATTTTTTTGCTCCAGTATCTGTGGAGTCGCCATAAAGGGCCATTTCATCTTTACTTGTATCTGTGGAGGATTTTATTATCTTGTCCAGAACGGCTGTTGTTGATTCTCCCAAATCCTTTCCTGGACGTGCCGAAGTTCCCATGACTGTTCCGAAAATGGATACTGCAGTAAGCATTATCATGAATACCAGAAGAATCTTTAAGATGTGGGCTCGTGCGTTGGCGTCTTTCATGAGCTGTGCAAGACTTGCTACGATTGACGTTACCAGAATAGGAATGACTGTCATCTGGAACAGGTTCAGGTATACATCGCCTATGACGCCCCAAGAAAGGGCGGCTTCTTTTTCATAAAAGCCGAACAGTATTCCCAGTATAACGCAAATAAGTATTGTTATTGGATTTTTTAGTATTTTGCCAATCATTAACGTCTCCTATTGTCCTGAATATTCCTTGAGAATTTCATCTGCCGTCATCTTTGGTTGGTTTTCCAGAAATACATTAACCCAGTACAGAAGCTGTGTGTTGCCTGTTTTTACTGCAACTGCAATAGGGTCTGTTAAATCTGTAAAGTATACTGGCTTAAAAAGAAGGGCACTGTTTGGAACTGTTTCAAGCACTCTTTTTATTTCAAGTTCATCTCGGTATACCGAAAGAATGTGGCCTTGTGTGAGAGCTTCAACTGCTGCATCCCAAGTTGGAAATTCCTTTATTGTTGCACCAGGAAAGTTCTTTTTTGCATAGTTTGAGTAGGAAGAATTTGCAATTACTCCCAAAGTTCCTTTATAGTTGCGGATAAATTTTGCAACCTGACTTTCGCTTGCGACTTTTGCAAGTTGAAGCCGGTTAAAAAGAAGTCCCTGTTTGAATGTCATGTAAGGGGTTGAAAACTTAACGTGGCGTGAGCGTGTGAGCGTTCTACTGAGTTTTGAAACGGCAAGGTCTGCCCTGCCAGAAGAGACAAGCGTTACAAGGTCATTGAAAGCTGCTGCTTCTCGTGTTATTTCAAGCCTTACTCCAAGTTCTTCTGCCATTTTTGAAGCAAGGTCAATGTCGTAACCTGCAAGTCTGCCGTCTTTGCCTGTAAAATAGAATGGCGGCTGATCTACGGCTGTAATGGCAACCCTAAGTACGCCTCTGCTGATTATTCCGGCAATGTCACCTTCTGCAAAATATTCCTGTGCAAAAACAGGAGATACGAGCAACAGTAAAAGGGCAGCTGCCAGACTGCGTAAGAACTTCATAAATCACTCCTTTTTATATTTGGTATAGCACCTAATATAATGATAACCCCTAATATTATATCTGTCATGTAAATACAGAAAAAACTTCTTTTTTTTAATAATCGGTTGAAAGTGGCATTTTTGACACTTCATAATTGTAAATACTATTTAAATATAAAGGCTGTTAAAACGAATATTGACTTGAATTCTACTTGTTAAATCGCTCTGTATGCACTATAATAGTTTGCATGAAATGGCTGATAGTATCTTCTGATATGACGAATCAAAACCTCCTGTCTGTCGAAGACTTTCTTGATGAGCATGGTTCTTCCTATAAAGAAATTTTCATTGATTTAGAAACTTCAAAGCTTGATTTTACAAAATATATAAAAGATATAATGGAATCTACTCACTGCATAATACTAGACAGTTATTCGCTTTGTAATCTTTCTAATTATGCAATCTTACTTGGAACACTTATTGGAAAAAAAATAAAGACTTTTATATGTACTGGTCAGAAATATGAACGGGAATATGAAAAGGTTAGTCTTGATGGTCAGTCTTTTTTCCGCTGTTTTGATGAATTAAAAGCACTTTTGCAGTATCTTAAAAATAATTATGAAATGTATGCCATTGCAGACAAGCAGTATGAATCGTTTAGTACCTTGTTTAAGCGTGGAATTCCGTTTGATGGCGACTGTTTTGCACAGCATATTGCAAAAGATGATACAGAAGTGTGCGATTTGTTCCTTTCTGCAGGTATGATTTCCAATGCAACTACCTCAGATGGTGTTCCTATGATTTGTATCGCAACCCGAAATGACTGTTTTGACAAGGTAAAATGGCTTGTTGATAACGGTGCTGACATAAATGCTGTTTCTAAAGATCGTGGATATACAGCAGTTATGGATGCCGTATGGCGTAAAAATTATAGCATTACTGAATATCTTATACAAAAAGGTGCCGATTTGAGTGTCATCAGTTCTGATGGGCAGTCTATTCTGGTACTTGCCGTTGGTAACGGAAATCCTAAAATTGTACGCATTCTGCTGGAAAATGGCGCTGACCCTGATATAAAAGACGGCATGGGAATGAGTGCCCGCGGATATGCAAACTTATTTAAGAGAAAAGAACTTGTTGAATTGATGGACCAGTTTCCACCAAAAGAGAACTGAATATGAAAAAAAATAATTCACTTCGCATTGTATTTGCTGGCGGAGGTACTGGGGGGCATATCTATCCTGGTATTGCCGTAGCTGATGCTGTACAGATGCTTGCAAAAGAAAAAAACATTTCAATACAGATTTATTGGATTTGTAATAATTCCAAAATGGATAAGGGCATTGTTAAGACAAATCTTGTTTCTGAAGGTGGAAGCCTTACTGATTTTTTTGCCATTCCATGCGGTAAACTCAGACGATATTTTTCTTTTCAGAACTTCATTGATGTTTTTAAGATTATAGCTGGATTTGTTAAATCTGTTGCAATTCTTATGCGGATAAAGCCAGATTGCCTTTTTTCTAAAGGCGGTTTTGTAAGTGTTCCTCCCTGTTGGGCTGCAAGGCTGTTGAAAATTCCATATTATACACATGAATGTGATTTTACTCCTGGTCTTGCTACAAAGCTTAATGCTAAGGCTGCAAAGAATGTTCTTGTGTCATATTCTGAGACTGCAACCTGTTTTTCATCGGACATTGCAAAACGCTGCCTTGTAACTGGAAATCCTGTGCGTCCTGTATTTTATACTGACAATACGGAATTGGGATTCAATTTTTTATCTATTCCAAAAACTCATGAAAATCCTGTTCTTTTGGTTCTTGGCGGAAGCCTTGGTGCTCAGCAGATAAATTCTCTTGTAATTAATAATCTTGCATGGCTTAAAGAACGTTATGTTGTTGTTCATCAGACTGGAAAAGCTTTTGCAGATGAACATCCTGACATTATGGCGAGTGGGGATGAAAATTATAAGCCTTATGCATTTATTTATAGTGAAATGCCTGCTGTCATTCAGTGTGCGGATGTAATTTTATCCAGAGCAGGTGCAAATTCTATTTGGGAAAGTGCTGTTTGTCGTAAACCTATGGTTCTTGTTCCTTTAAGTGGTTCGGGAACACGTGGTGATCAGGTTGATAATGCCCGATACTTTGAAAAAAATAAAGCTGCAGTTGTTCTTGCAGGAAAAGATGCGGATGATAAGCATCTTCGAGATGCCCTTGAACTGTTTCTTGACAGTCAAAAAAGAGCGGAATATGCAGAAGCTTGCGCTGCTTTGAGTGGCTCTGAATCTGCAAGTACGAAAATCTCGAAAATTATTATGGACGGTTTATATGATGACTCTTCCTTTAATTGATTTAGTTTTTGCTATTATTCTGGTAGTGTTTGCACTGCTTGCATGTATAAAGGGCTTTATTAGAGAACTTTTCGACAAGGGTGCTCCAATAATAGGCTTGTGGTGCGGAATTCTGTTTTACCGACAGATTGCCGATTCCCTTATGGTTCACGTTGGCGTAAGGTTTGTTTGTAATGCGGTTGGATTTCTTCTTGTGTTTGTGCTTACTTTCATTATTGTAAAGATTTTACAGCAGATTTTAGAAAACATTTTTAGTGGAAAGATATTCCGTCAGCTTGATCATACAATGGGCTTTTTATTTGGACTGATAGAAGGTATTGCTGTAATTTCTATAATTCTTTTGGTTCTACGTTATCAGCCTTGGTTTGATGTTCGTCAGATGCTTGAGGCAAGTTTCTTCTATAAGTTTTTGGGAAAGATTATATTTTCATTGCACAATGCTTCTGTAACAGCTGTACCGGGAGCGGCATAAGGAATGTTTGAGAATGTTCTTTTTCAAAGTGCCTCAGATCTTCTTTCACATGACATTTCAACAGGAAGTTTACCGGGATCTGTGCTTTTTGCAGGTCCTTATGCATCAGGAAAGTTATCCTGTGCTTTAGAACTTGCTAGAGTTCTTTCCTGTCTAAAGAAAGGGGACTGGCAATGTGACTGCCCTAATTGTCTTCAACATAAAGCGTTGGTTAGTCCTAATGCTCTTTTGGTTGGTCCTGGAAACAGGACTTTAGAAATTAGAGCTGCAAAAGATACCCTTTTACATCAGAACGTAACTAATTCTTCTCATTTGGATTCTGCAAGATATTTATATCTTCGTGCTGTTAGAAAACTGACTGTCAGGTTTAGTCCAGTCTTGTGGGAAGGTGATGATAAGCTTACAAAGTTTTCGCCTGTTCTACAGGCTATTAATGAGGAACTTGAAAAGATAAATCCTGGAAGAATCATTCCTGAGCCTGATGAACTGCAAAAAATTCTTGATGCGGTTGAAAAGCAGTGTGAGAAGCTTGAAAATACATTTTTGTATGATTCTCTTCCTGTGCAGCAGATAAGAAATTTTTCTACATGGGCAAGACTTTCTTCGAATAACGGAAAAAAAGTTCTTATTATTGAAAATGCAGATTGCATGGCGGACAGTGCAAGAAATGCGTTGCTTAAAATTTTGGAAGAGCCGCCTGAAAATACAGTTTTTATTCTGACAACAACAAATAGAGGTGCTATGCTTCCTACTATTTTGTCTCGTGTTAGAACTTATAATTTTTTTACCCGTACAAAAGAACAGCAGCAGACTGTAATTTCCCGTCTGTTTTATTATAATAATACAACATTAAAATCAAATCTTCCTGATTCGATTATAGAGTTTTTACAGAATTATCTTCCTGTAAATCCTGATATTGTAAAGGCTCAGGCAAAAGAATATTTTAATACGATTGCGGAAGGGCATGTTCCTGACATTCCTGCTTTAATGGCGGAATGTAGGAATTTTTCTCCGAGAATACTCTTTACTATATTTTTACAGGGAATTGTATCTGTGCAGTCTTATCTTTGCAAAACTCCTGCTGGTGCGGAATGTTCTGCAAAGATATTGGAAAAACTCAGGCTCATAAATAATAATGTAAATGTTTTTAATCAGAATCCTGCTTCTGCTCTTGAGCAGATGACTCGTGATCTGTTGCAGATAAATCATCTGAATGGTGGAGTGTTCAGAATTAGCGATGAATGATTTTGTAAAAAAAGTTTCCAGTAAAATTTCTAAACTTTCGACAGAGCAACTAGAACGCTTTATAGAAGACATGACTGCTCAAAATGATTTGAGCAATTCTATAATTGACAGTCTGCAGATAGGCTTGCTTATTGTTTCGCCTGTATGGAATTTTGTAAAAGCAAATAAGGCTGTTGATCATCTGATTCCACTTAAAAAGCGTTCTTTGGAAATTGAACCAAATAAATATGCTATTTGGGACATTGTAGATGAGACTGCTTTGAATGCATTCTTTAAAGAATGTGCTAATTCTAAAAATTTTACAGCAGCGGAAGAGTTTTCAATTGTACAGGATGATAAGGTTCGTTTTATTTCTGTAAGTATAATGCCTTTTGTTATACATCAAGAAATTGGCGGTTCTATTATTACTATAAATGATGTTACTGAAAAACGTCAGCAGGAAATCCTTCTGCACAGAATGGAAAGCCTTGCTAGCCTTACAAATTTGGCTGCATCTGTTGCTCATGAAATAAAAAATCCTCTTGGTGCAATCAGCATTCACATACAGCTTTTGCAGAAGTCAATAAAAAAAGCTCGTGAAAGAGATGGAATGATTCCAGATGAAAAATTCATGGAAAATTATCTGGATGTCATTAATGAGGAAATTGAAAATCTTAATAAGATTGTGGTTGATTTTCTTTTTGCAGTTCGTCCTGTAAAAGCTTCAATGGTTCTTGCTGAGCCAGATGCTCTTATAAAGAAATTTGCTTCATTTTTCCAAGCTGAATTTGAGCAGAAGTGCATTAAGATAGATTTGAATCTATGTGAAAATTCCCCACGTATTCTTATTGATGAAAAACTATTTAGGGAAGTAATAATAAATCTTGCACAGAATGCTCTTGCTGCAATTGAAGAGCGTTTCCCTGCAGATACCTCTTCTAAAACCATTAGTGGTTGTGTGGAATTTACGAAGGGGAGACTTTCAATAGAGTCCTTTGTTAAGGAAGATAAATATATCCTTTCTATTTCTGATAATGGAATGGGAATGGATGAAAATACAGTTTCAAAGATTTTTGAGCCATATTATACAACAAAAGCAACGGGTACAGGTCTTGGTCTTACTATGGTCTATAAGATTATAAAGGAATTCCGTGGCGATATTGATGTGAAATCTGTTGTTGGACACGGTACTGTGTTTACAATTTCAATTCCTTTGCCGCGAAAAGGAACTATTCTTCTAGAAAATAAGGTATCTGACGATGAAGTTTACAATTCTGATAATTGATGATGAAAAAAATATAAGAGAAGGTCTTGCAGCTAATTTTGAGATGGAAGGCTACAATGTAAAGACTTCTTCAAATGGCGCTGACGGTCTTAAACTGATTGCAAAAGGTGATATTGATCTTGTAATTACCGATTTACGCATGCCTGGAATAAGTGGAGAAGAGGTTCTTGCAAAAGTGACTGCGGAAACTCCTGGTGTTCCTGTTATAATTTTGACTGGGCATGGAAGCATTGACAGTGCAGTAGATGCAATGCGACATGGTGCTTATGATTTTTTGACAAAACCTCTGAACTTGGATCAGCTTGGCATGATTGTACAGAGGGCTTTGTCATCAAGAGAAATGAGTTTGCAGCATCAGCAGAT
This sequence comes from uncultured Treponema sp., assembly GCA_947166545.1. Lineage (GTDB taxonomy): Bacteria > Spirochaetota > Spirochaetia > Treponematales > Treponemataceae > Treponema_D. Next base: position 10,891 of record CAMVEQ010000088.1, read on the forward strand.
GAAGCATGAACTTGAAGGCTCTCACGCCTTAAAGTCTATGATTGGAAAGTCTCCTGCTATGCAGAAAGTTCAGGAAACTCTAAAAAAGGTTTCTGACAGTAAGGCAAGCATATTGATTACAGGTGAAAGTGGTGTTGGTAAGGAAGTTGTTGCGGATGCAATTCATAATCTGTCTTCAAGAAAGAATAACAGCTTTATAAAAGTGCATTGTGCTGCATTGAGCGAAACTTTGCTGGAAAGTGAATTGTTTGGACATGAGAAAGGGGCTTTTACTGGTGCTGAAAAACTGCAAAAAGGTCGTTTTGAACTTGCTCATGGCGGTACTATTTTTTTAGATGAAATTGGCGAAATAAATCAAAATGTTCAGATTAAGATTTTGCGTGTTCTGCAGGAAAAGAAATTTGAGCGGGTTGGTGGAGAGCAGACGATTGAAGTTGATGTTCGCATAATTGCTGCTACAAATAAAAATCTTGAAGAAGAAGTAAAATCTGGTCGATTTAGGGAAGATTTGTATTATCGTCTGAACGTTATTCATATTACAGTTCCTCCTTTACGTGACAGAAAAGAAGATATACCTCTTCTTATGTCGTCCTTCTTAAAAGAATTCAATGAAGAAAATAACAAGCATATTACAGGCGTTGACGGAAGGGCTAAGGCTGCAATTTTTAAATATGATTGGCCAGGTAACATTCGTGAACTTCGTAACTGTATGGAAAGTGCGGTTGTTATGTGTTCGGGTAATGAAATTTCGCTGAACGATTTGCCCCCTGCTATTAGTCAGGGAACGTCATCTGATTCAATTTCTATTCCGTTGGGAATACCTCTTGCAGAAGCTGAAAAAGCTGTTATTCAGGCAAATCTTGCTGCAAACCGTAATAATAAAAGTAAAACGGCAGATATATTACAGATTGGGCGTAAAACATTACAGCGAAAACTTGTAGAATGGAACTTGGAAGAGGAAGGCGAGCTGGCTGATGAACATGTATGATAAATTAGGAAGCCTGTTGAATGAAACTCTTGAAGCTGGTGCTGTAAAATTTGTCCGCATGGAAGCTCCTGCTGATGAGACTGATAAGCAGGAGTCATTTAATCAGGCTTCTTCTGATCAGGAACAGTCTGAAACTTATCAACACGCTGAACAATCTCCGCAGGAACAGAAATCAGATCAAGATAAGAAATCTACAAAAACTGAAAAAGCTGACAGGACGCAGAAAACAACTGCAAAGCGTTTGTATGTCTATAAAAAGCTTTCTCCTGAATTGGAACACGCATATAAAGTATTAGATGTTCCTTTCTATGCGACAAAGGAAGAAATAAAGAAAGCCTATAAAGAAAAGCTTTTGTATTATCATCCTGATAAACATAGCGATAATGCTGTAATAGAAAAAGTTGCAACTAAAAAAACTAGTGAAATAATTCTTGCTTATAATCTTCTTGATGACTTTTTGAATAAATAAAAAAGCACGGTTTCATAAACGTCTTATCCCACCTTTCAGAAGAAAAACTCCCAGTGAACCTTTATGAAATTCGTGCTTTCCTAATATGCTAAAAGGGCATTCAGAAAATTAATTCCATGCCCTGTGCAATCAAATGTTAAATAACAGTACCTGCTGGAATAACGGCAGATTTTCGGATTACGATAATACCGTCTGAACTGTAGAACAGACCGTGATCTCCATCTTCATATTTTTTACCGCTTACATTTATGCAGCAGTTATCACCAATTTTTGCATTCTTATCGATGATGGCTCTGTTGATTTTACAGTTCTTTCCAATACCGATGAGAGGAATGCCTTTCTGTCTGTCTGCATTTTTAGCATCTTCATTTTCGTAATAGTCTGCACCCATCATTATTACGCCGTCAAGATCACAGCCTTCATTAATAATTGAACGTACACCAATTACAGAACGCTGTAAGCGAGATTTTGTAATTACACATCCTTCGCTTGCAAGTGTTGCAGTCATGTTTGCATCATTAATCTTGCTTGGAGGAAGATTTCTCATGTGTGTATAGATAGGCTTGTCTTCATCATAGAAGTTGAATGGAGGCTGTGGATCTGTCAAGCTGAGTGTTGCATCGTAGAATGATCGGATTGTACCGATGTCTTCCCAGTAATCATTAAATATATAGCTGTTAACTTTCTTTGTTTTGATTGCAGAAGGAATGATTTCCTTTCCGAAATCATTAGATGTGTTATTCAGCATTTCTTCCATTGTATCTGCATTGAAAATATAAATACCCATAGAAGCAAGATATTCAAGGTCTGCTGGTAAATCACCACGTGCATTTTCTGGAATTTTCCATGCATCAATATTTAAATCTTTTGCAGGTTTTTCCATGAATTCGGTAATCTTGTTTT
>CAMVEQ010000089.1:0-12997 GCA_947166545.1 uncultured Treponema sp.
TGATTCCGAATCCTGATGCATCTGAACGGTTTACAGCCTTTGCTGCGATTGTAATGTCTGCACCAGAAGCAATATGCTCATTCATGAATTTCTTCAAGTCCATGCGGTACAACTGGTCACCTGAAAGAATTATGTAATGAGTAGGATTCTGTACTCTAAAGTGTGCAATATTTTTACGTACAGCATCTGCAGTTCCTTCATACCATCCTGAATGTTCCAATGTCTGTTCTGCTGCAAGAATTTCAACAAAACCTCTACTGAAGCGGTCAAAGTTATATGAATTGATAATATGAAGATGAAGCGAAGCTGAGTTAAACTGTGTTAAAAGGTAAATTTTTCTATATCCACTGTTAATACAGTTTGAAACAGGAATGTCAACAATTCTATATTTTCCACCGAATGGAACGGCAGGTTTTGATCTTTCTTTTGTAAGCGGATAAAGTCTTGTTCCTTTTCCTCCGCCAAGGATTATAGCAAGAACTCTTGGTTCACCGACATTTTGATTTTTAGCCATAAGTTTTATTTTAAGCCTCCATATTATTTTATAAATAAAATTATAAGTCTGAATTTTCTATTTGGCAATAAAAAAATGAAAATTCTTTATTTATGCATGTTATCTGCCGATAAGTTATTAAGATATCTGTTAATGAATATAAGAGGTGCAGAATGATTAGAGGTTGGTACATTGGTGCAAGTGGAATGAATGCACAGCAGGACAAGCTGGATGCAATTTCAAATAACTTGGCAAATGTTGATACAACAGGATTTAAAAAAGAAATCCCTGTCAACAAGGAATTCAGTGAACTTCTCTTAAGAAGAACAAAGGCTGACGGTGTATACAAGCATCCTTTTGGTTCTTCTGATGCTGCACCTATTATAGGAAAACTTGGACTTGGTGTTGAAACTAATGAACTTTATACAGATTTCAGCCAGGGCTCTTTTAAATCTACAGATACAAATACAGATTTCGCTTTGAGTGGAAAAGGTTTCTTTGTTGTTCAGACTCCTTCTGGAGAACGCTTTACACGCAATGGTAATTTCCTTTTGGGTAAGGAAGGCATTCTTCTTACAAAGGAAGGATATCCTGTACTTGGAGAAAACGGACCTATTCATGTTGCAAATGATAAATTCATTTTGAATCGTGATGGAATGATTTATTCAAGAGAAGATAATTCTGTTGTAGATCGCATTAAGATTGTACGCTTTGATAATGAGCGGTATCTTAAAAAGCAGGGATCTTCTTTGTGGAATACTAATGATATTGCTGGTAATTATCATATTGCAGAAGGTAATGAACGTCCTCAGGTTTTGCAGGGATATACAGAAACAAGCAATGTAAATGTTGTAAATGAAATGGTTCAGATGATTGAAGTAAACCGAGCTTATGAAGCAAATCAAAAGTCTATGCAGACAGAAGATAATATGCTTGATACCTTGTGGTCTAAGACCGTTAATGTACAGCGGTAATCTAAAAACAGAAAAAACATAAAAGGAGTTTTATTATGGTAAGAAGTCTTTGGAATGCAGCAACAGGAATGAACGGTCAGCAGACCAACATTGATACAATTTCTAATAACCTTTCAAATGTAAATACAACAGGATTTAAACAGCATCGTGCTGAATTTGAAGACCTTTTGTATCAGAACGTAAAGAAAGCTGGTACACCAGCAACAGAAGATACAGTTACCCCTGTAGGATTGCAGGAAGGTTCTGGCGTAAAAGTTGCTGCAACTCAGCGAATAATGACACAGGGCTCATTACAGGCTACAGGTGTTGATACTGATATTGCAATTGTAGGTGACGGGTTTTTCCGTGTAGAACAGTATGATGGAAGTTGGGCTTACACAAGAGACGGTTCTTTCAAGGTTGACTCTACAGGTCAGCTTGTAAATGCTAACGGACTTCGTGTAATTCCAGAAATTATTCTTCCTGAAGGTTTTCAGCTTGAAACACTGGCAATCAGTGACGATGGTCGTGTTCATGTGAGAGTAAACGGTGAACTTGAACCAGTTGAAGTAGGGCAGTTGGAACTTTATCGCTTCCCTAATGCTGTAGGTCTTGAAAATGCAGGTGATAATCTTTATAAAGTAACAAATGCTTCTGGCGATCCTATTGCAAGCCGTCCTGGTTTTGAAGGCATGGGAATTACAAAGCATAAGTTCCTTGAAATGAGCAATGTTTCTGTTGTTAATGAAATGGTTCAGATGATTGTTGCACAGAGAGCTTATGAATTTAATTCAAAGGCTATTCAGACCTCTGATACAATGCTTCAGACAGCTGTAAGCTTGAAACGCTAACAAATAGAGCAAGGAAATATATAGATGGATATTCAGAATATTAATGGTTTTTCAGGAACTAATTATTTAACAGATTCAAAATCCTCTGTAAATGCTGCAAAATCAACAGCAGATCAGAATAAATTTCTTGATCTTGTAAATTCAATGAGAAATAAGTCTGTTTCAAAATCTGCTGATAAGAATGTTCCATCTGTTGCTTCTAGCCAGATTTCTACTAATCATCGTCTTAATGGTGATTATACAAAAGGTTTTGCTGGTACTTATACAAGTGAAAAAGATAAGAAAGCAAAGCCTGAAGGTATTGCTTCTTCATATAAGTCAACAAAAGGCAAGCAGCCTGTAATCGACAAGACTTCTGAACTGTATGAGCAGTCAATGGAATTGGAAAATTATCTTGTAAAGATGATGCTTTCTTCTGCCCGTAAAACAGTTCAGAAGAGTTCTCTGTTTGGTAAGGAAAATGATTATGCACGTGAAATGTACGAAGATATGATGTACGACAATTATGCAGAATCACTTACAAAGAATGCTCACTTTGGTCTTGCAGACCAGATTTACATTGAGCTTTCAGGACAAAGATAAAATATTACATTATAAAATAAAAAAATCCCGAACTTTTCAGTTCGGGATTTTTTATTTGCTATTGATTAATATTTTTTGTCAGCGTAACCAATCCATCCTTCGTTTTCAATGAGGGCTTTTTCAAAACCTTCAAGCTTAAAAGGATAACTGGTAGAAAGGGAACCTGCAATAAGTTTTACTTTCCATGTACCATCTTCTTTCTGCTCAATTTTACAAGTAGTATCTTTTGATGCGAAAGAACGGAACATATCATCAATATCTTTCTTTGGCATATCAAGCGCAAGAAGTCCACAGTTATACATATTCTGTCTGAAAATTCTGGCAAAGTTTACAGCAATGACGCAGTAAATGCCGTTAACTTCCAGTGCCCATGGGGCATGTTCACGACTGGAACCACAGCCGAAATTTTCTCTTGTAATTATTACTTTCTTACCTGAAACATCAGTCTTTGGATTAAAGCCGTCAAGCTTCAAATCTTCAAGAAGGTAAGGTTTCAGTGCCTGTTTGGTATTCTCTGTCAGATACTTAGCAGGAATAATTTCGTCAGTGTTAATGTCTGAGCGGTCAAGAAAAAGAACTTCTCCACCAAACTGTTTCATTTGTTTCCTCTTTAATAAATTTTTTACTCAGCCCTTGAAAAAGACTGAATTTGTTATAGTTCCGTTTATTGCTGTAGCAGCTGCGGTTGCAGGACTCATTAAATGAACCATGCCACCTTTTCCCATTCTTCCGTTAAAATTACGGTTTGTTGTGGAAGCGCATACTTCGCCTTCTGCAAGAACACCATTACTCATTCCAAGACAGGCTCCGCATGTAGGATTTGTTACGCAAAAACCTGCTTCCATAAAGATATCAATGAGTCCCTCTTCAAGAGCCATCTTGTAAATCTTTGGAGTGGCTGGCGAAACAATACCACGCACACCTTCTGCAATGTGGTGACCTTTTAAGATTGCTGCTGCAACTCTCAAGTCAGAAATACGTCCGTTTGTACAGCTTCCAATGTAAACCTGATCAACACGAGTGCCCTTCATGTCAGAAACATTCTTAATCTGATCGGGTTTATAGTTTATTGTACATACAGGAACAAGATTTGACAAGTCAAAAGTATAAACTTTTTCATAAGTTGCATCTTCATCATCATGCCATTTGCTGTAGTCTTTCAAGGCTTCTTCTTTTGTTTTGTATTCATCCTGAATAAATGGCCACAGATACTCTACAGTTTTCATGTCTGGGAAGCAGATACCACTTGTTGCACCAGCTTCAACAGCCATATTACAAATTGTCATGCGTTCTTCCATAGAAAAGTTATCTACAACAGGACCTGTAAACTCTGCAACACAGTTTGTAGCACCGTTTACACCAATCTGTCCGATGAGGAACAAAATGACATCTTTTGCGTATACACCTTCTTTTAGCTTTCCGTTAAGAACAAATTTTATAGCTTTTGGTTCTCTGAAAGAACAAACACCCTTCAAAATGCCAACTTCAAGATCTGTAGTTCCAACTCCAGCTGCAAAAGCACCGAATGCACCATGTGTACAGGTATGGCTATCACCCATGATAACTGTAAAACCTGGACGTACAAAACCCTTTTCAGGGAAAATAGCATGGCATACACCGTTTGCTCCAATATCAAAGAAGTCTTTAATGGAGTTTCTTTTTGCCCAGTCACGAAGAATTTTTTCCTGCATTGCGCATTTTGAATCCTTTGCAGGTGTAACATGGTCAATTACTGCCTTGATTTTTGTGCTGTCAAATACTCTATCCTTGCCACGTTCAACCAAATCATTGATGGCAATTGGTGTTGTAATCTCATGGCAAAATACACGATCTAGTTTTAAAATATTTGTTCCTTCAAAAGGCTTTTCAACCAGATGTGCTTCAAATATCTTCTGTGCAATCGTCTTTCCCATAGCAATACCTCGTAATATATTTTATCTTTACTAAAGTATATTTAGTGTTGCTAAAATATTCAATAGTTTTTCTCTGGTTTTACAATCTTTTTCAGACTTAACTCACAACATTCTGTGGCTTACCGTCTAAAAATGCCTTTACATTACTTACTACAATAGAAAGAAGTCTTTGTCGGGTTTCAACTGCTGCCCATGCAATATGAGGCGTAATAAGCCAGTTCGGAGCATTCAAAAGAGGACTGTCCTTGGATCGGTTCGCAAGATACAACATCTGCGGCATATCCTGCAATAGTACCGTTTTCAAGCGCCTTTCGTACTGCCGCTTCATCTACAAGGGCACCGCGCGCTGTATTTATGAGAATAGAATTCCTTTTCATCAGAGAAAGAGTTTTTTCATTGATAATCTCTTTTGTCTGAGGAGTAAGGGGAGCATGAAGAGTTACAATATCAGAAGTTTTAAGGAGTGTTTCAAAGTCAACAGGCTTTTTAATTTCAGGCTTTGGTGTACGGGTGCATACCTGTACATTCATGCCATAGGCTTCGGCTATTTTCGCAACACGGCTTCCAATACTTCCGTATCCAAAAATACCAATAGTTTTTCCATCTGTTTCCATAAGAGGAGTTTTCCAGTAACAGAAATCGGGCGATTTTACCCAGTCTCCAGCCATTACGCTGTCTGAATGAAGCTGTACATGACAGGCAAATTCACTTATGAAAGCAAAAACCAACTGTGCAACACCAGCTGTACTGTACGATGGAACATTTGTTACGGTTACGTTGTGGCGGCGACAGGCTTCCAGATCTATGACATTATATCCAGTTGCCTGAACTCCAATATATTTCAGGTTAGGGCAGTGCAAAAGTATTTCTTCTGTTATGTTGATTTTATTAAGAAGAACAATATCACTATCCCCGATTCTGGCAGTTACGTCTTCCTGACAGGTTCTAGGATATACAGTAACAGTTCCAAACTGTTCCAGAGGTTTCCAGGACAAATCGCCGGGATTAAGGGCATTTCCGTCAAGAATAACTATTTTCATATTTGCCGCCGAGGAGTTTATGCAAGAACTACTACACCAGCAGAAGAAATAGCATCGTTAATTGCAGATTCCACGCCTTCATCATCAAAATCCACGCAAACCTGACATTTTGCTACATTTGCTTCTACTTTAGTTACGCTTGCAACTGCTTTTACTGCATCAGCAACTTTTGCAGCTGTTGCGTCATCATCCATTCCTGTAACATAAATTTTTTTCTGCATAAAATAACTCCTGAAAATCTTGTTATGTATCAGTATATAATGGTATTAGAATTTTATCAATAGAGAAAATTATAATTCTTTGTATAATAAAAAGTTCGATTGGAGAAATTTTAGTTATTTATTTTATCTTAAAAAGAAAAATGCTAATTAATCTCTGTTTTACCCAGCTGACCGCACGCTCCACCTATCTTTGCACCCCTGCGAGTCCTTAAATTTACATTTAAACCAGCACGTTCAAGCATCTGCAAAAACTCTGTTGTCTCACGGTTGTCAGGAGTTTTAAAAGGAAGAGTAGGAACAGGATTCCATGGAATAAGATTTATGTAAACATCCAGCCCGCGTGCAAAATTAATGAGTTCCTGAGCACTTTCTTTGCCAGTGTTTTGCCCCGCAAGAAGGGCAGCTTCTAATGTAACCCGCTTACCAGTCTTTTCAATGTAATATGCAATAGCCTCGCGAAGCTCTTTAAGGGAATTTCCCTTTGCCACAGGCATTAATTCTTCCCTTAGCTTTTCATCCGCCGTAGTCAATGAAACTGCAAGTCGCATTTGTGGACCGTTATCTGCAAGATTGTAAATGCCCTTTACAAGACCGCAGGTACTAAGTGTTATTCTTCTGGAACTAAGGTTTCGTCCGCCCTTGTCGGTCAGAATGGAAACAGCTTTTCTTATTGAGTCCAAATTCTGCATAGGCTCGCCCATGCCCATGAATACAATATTGTCCAGCTGTCCAGCTTCTTTTTCCAAGAATAAGAACTCTTCTACAATTTCTCCTGGAGTAAGATTTCTTTTTAATCCCAATTGTCCCGTCTGACAGAACTTACAGCCCATTGCACAGCCAGCCTGACAGCTTACACAAGCCGTCTTTCGCTGTTCACGGTCAGTAAGAAGCACAGTTTCTACTGCACAGCCGTCGTTAAGAGTAATCTGCAATTTTATTGTACCGTCAGGATCTTTCAGAACTTTTGTTACGGAAGAAGAATATAAACTTGCCTGCTCAGCAAGAAGAGACCTTGTATTTTTGTCTATGTTAGTCATTTCTTCAAAAGAAGAAATTCCTTTGCTTATCCACTGAAAAATTTGCTTACCCCTGAATTTCTGTGAAAGATTAAGCTTTTCACAGATTTCATCAGGGAGTAATCCTGCCAGATATATTTTGTTTTCCATGTATTAGAACAGAGGTTTTCCAGCCTGAAGTTTTTCAAGCATGTCGTTAATAGCCTGACTTCTGATGTTCAGTTTCTGGAAATCCTGCAAAGCTTCTATAGCTTTCTGCTTTTGATTAATCTTCAAGTAGCAGTCTGCAAGGTCAATATACAATCTGTAGTTCTTTTGATCATCGCGGATAAGATGAGTAAGTCTTTCAATGGCTTCATCATATTTTCCTTCGCCTTTACAGATGAGGGCAAGACCAAGAGCTGCATAAATGTCAAAGTCAATGTCCATTGCACGATTGTAATAGGCAGTTGCAGTTGCATAGTCCCCAGTATTTCTATATGCATCACCTGCACGAGTCAGAATTACCTTGTTGTGAGGGTCAATCTCCAAAATCTTGTTCCAGTATTCAATAGAACGGAACTGCTGGTTCATTCCCCTGTAGCAGTCAGCCATGCCAAACAATGCATAGAAGTTGTTTGGATCTTTCTGCAGGGCTTTTTCAAAATAAATTACGCCCTTTTCAAAAGTCTTAAGCTTTCTGTGACAGTTTCCAATGGAAGTAAGAACGCGGATGTCAACATTTTCTGGGTTGACATCAAGCATCTTTGTCCAGTAATAAAGAGCGTCTTTGTATTCCTTAAAGTCATAGTGCAGGTGTCCAAGACCAATGAGTGCATAAGCATTATTATCTTCCATTTCAAGAACTTGAAGATAAAGCTGCTTTGACTTTTTAAAGTCCTTTACCTTGCGGTAAGCGTCCGCAACTCTTGTAAGAACCGTAATGTTTCTGTCATCGTGAATGAGATACTGTTCCCAAATTTCAATTGCCTTGTGATACTGATTCAAAGCCTTGTAACAGTCTGCAAGACCAAAAAGTGCATAATTGTTTCCAGGATGGAATGAAAGACATTTTGAATAATATTCAATGGCATCCCTAAAGCGATTGCGTTTTCTTTCACTGTCTCCAAGACCTACAAGTGCATAATTGTTGTTGTCTTCAATAGATAAAATCTTTGAAAATGCATCTATAGCATCGTCAACGCGGTTTTCTTTAAGGAAAGAATATCCTTTTTTTGACATTTCGCTAATTTTGTTTGCGATGCCTGAATCTGCAGAGTCCTGAGGCATAGGACTTGAACCTAATTCCTGAGGAAACAACTCCTCTGATGAATCTTGTAAACTTTTAATTTCAGCCATTTTTTCTCCATCTATTTTAACATTGCAGAAACCACCGAAGACATTTTTTCTATAAGTGGTTCAGATTTTCGTTTATTATGAGCCAGAAGGTATAGTTTTAAAGCCCGTAAATAATCATGTTTTTGGGCATATACATCTCCAACCCTTGTTAAACCGTCGGAATATCCTGTTGTAATGAAGATTCGCTCAGCCATTTCAATTTTTCCTTCATTGAATAGGGCATTTGCTTTACGATTTAAAACAACACGCTGCTGTGCAGAAAGATTATCTACCGGTTGGTCTGTTACTTTTATAAAACCATCAGGCCCCTGCTTGCTGTCTATTTGCTTTTTTAAATCATCATCCATTAAAATACCTTATTTCCGTTACAACATTTAATTTTAACTTATATTAACTATTTGTCAAGTTTATAAATGTATAAAAATCAACATGAGACCTGCCGTATACGCGGTGATCAGCCTTTTTCAGTGTCCCTATACACTCAGGCAAAGGGTCTTCCTTTGGATAATGTATAATGACAGTTCCGTTTTCCGTAATTAATTTGCGGTCAGAAATGGTTTGCAAAAGCTCCTGACGGTATTTGTACGGGAATGGAGGATCAAGGAATATGTAGTCGTACTGTGCCTTGCATCTTTTAAGAAACAGTTCTACTGCCATAAAATGACATTCCACCCTTACACCAACTTCTTCCGCCATGGCAACGTTTTTGAAGACAATTTTTGCCTTTGATCTGTCCATTTCGCACAGACTCACCTGAGTTGCTCCATGGGAGACAGCTTCAAGTGCTATTGTTCCTGAACCAGAAAATAAATCCAGAAAAGATTTTCCTGCGAGTTTTGAACCTATTATATTGAATACAGATTCCCTCATTTTGTCCATGGCTGGACGAATTGCCATTTTGCCATAAGGGGTTTCTGTAACTCTACCTTTTAATGTTCCACCAGTAATTCTCATTTTACATTCCTGTTTGTAGTCAGCGACCAGTAAGTTTCATCATGTAACAGGGATTGATTTTCCTGTGCATAGTCAAATGCTGTCTTTCCTTCTTTATTGCGGATGGAGGTATTGGCTCCGTATTCCAACAACTGCTTGATTATTGCCGTAGTGGAGCTGTATTTACATGCATACATAAGAGGTGTCAGACCTTTCCAAAAGGCATTAATGGAAACCTCTTTTTCCAAAAACAGCTTGTTTTTTTCAAACCGAATATCATCCGTTACTTCATTGCTTACAATCGAAAGAATGAAAGCATTAAACACTTCTTCTTCAGCACCGTTGCGGTCTTTCAGCATCATGGCAAGGATGTCAGGATTCTGTGTGTACAGAGATGCAATCAAAAGTGGCGTAAAATTGTATGTGTTACGCACTCTTATGAGAGCACCGTTGTCTATGAGGGTTTTTACAATGTTGCTGTCCTGCTGATACCGCACTGCATACATGAGGGCTGTCCAGCCTTCTGCATCACGTTCCTGCAAGTCCGCACCAGAGCTTATGAGTTTTGCAAGCTGCCAGTCGTTTCCGTTTTTAGCAGCCATCATTAGAGGTGTGGCATTCTGGGAATTTGCAGGAATTGCTGTGAATGTCAGTATGATAAGTGCTAGAAGCGGAGCTTTAAGCAAAGCTTTTAGCACAAAGTGCTGTTTTATCTTCATGATATGGGTTTAATTATAAATGTCTCCTTGCAAAAGTTGTGCCATTTTTGCAATTATTTTAACATAAGTCCTATGACTTTTGCAATAAAACTTGCATTTCTCATAGGACTTTTTCATTCTAGTAAGCAACGGAGTACCATTCTAGTAAGCAACGGAGTACCATTCTAGTAAGCAACGGTGCACCATTCTAGTAAGCAACGGAGTACCATTCTAGTAAGTAACGGAGTACCATTATAGTAAGTAACGGTGTACCGTTTCGGTAGCATCGGAGTTCCGTTCTAGTAGCATCGGTGTACCGTTCTAGTAAGTAACGGAGTTCCGTTTCGGTAGCATCGGTGTTCAGTTCTAGTAGCAACTTTTTTCCATTCTAGTAAGTAATGGTGTTCAGTTCTAGTAAGCAACGATGTTCGAAATGACCGGTTGGTTTTTAATTAGAAATCCTACCAAATTCAACAAATTTTTTTAAATATTTTTATACAGTGTCATTCTATGACACCTAGACTGTTTTATAATTTTTTTAGAAGCTGGAAAAAGAAAAACCGAGCTTCTAAGGAGAATACAATGTCAAAGCAGATTCTTATTAGGTGCGGGGAAAGTTGGTTCGAATTCACCAAGAGCAGGACAGGACAGCTTGATTTTTGGTGAAGGTCGAAGGAACGGCTCCCGATGTCAGCGGGTGGCAAGAGATTTCAGGTAGCACTTATTTTTCTCCAAGTTTTTATGTTTTCATTTCGGACAAGATGAACATGACTCCGCTTGTCTATGTGGCGGACGGAGTTGAGATTTCTGACTGCGATGTTTACGACTATCTTTTGCATGTGGGTGCACTTCTTTGTGCAGTGGACTCGAAGGATTCTCTTCTGGCGGGCGAGCTTTATTTAAGGAGGAGGGAGACTTTCGAGAGGTTTGCAACTCTTACGCAGTATATAATGGAAGAATTCAGCGTGGAAATTCTTTTTTCGCTTTGTTTCGGCCGGATGCAGAATGTGAATCCTTCAGAAATACCACTCGTGTTCAATTCTGCGCGCGGAAAGCTTGGTTTCGACCCAAGCCGTGAGTCTTTGGAACAGGCTTTCATGCGTTATTTCAAAGAAAAGTCGGTTACGCTCACTCTGCCACTCGTTGGGACTCAATTCTATTACTGGGACTGTGAGCCTGAAGTCCTTGAGAAGCTTTGCGATAACTTGAACGCTGAAGATTTGTTGAGAGCTGCCCAGAAAATCTGCAAGGCAAAGCACGATTTTTACGCCTCTCTCAAAACAAGCGTACAGGCTGAGCCGTACAATCCGCACGATGAGAATTCAATCCTTGTGTGCATAGAGGACATCGAAGCAAAAATCTGCGGAAATCCAGGGCTTTCGAAAGCTGGTCACATCCGTGCGCTGGCGGCAAAGGTTTTGAGGCAGGCTAAGCCTAAGAAGATGGCATATAAGGCGGAACTCGCGAGCATAGCGCGGGAGATTGTGGTGAAACTGTCGGTTTAGGCAACAATATGGTATAATAATTTTTGAGAATCTTTTAGATTTACAATCGAAAACGGAGGCAAAGATGATTGAGCTAGCAAAAGGAATTCACTTTCCGACAAAAGAAGAAGTTTGTATCGCTCCAAATATGGAAGCAAAATATACTTCTGCAAAAAAAGATTTTGAGCGTAACAAGAATAATATTACAAATGGATATATGTTTTCAGAAAATGAAGATTATAAAGGGTTTAAGTTTGCTTACGAAATCAATATAGATGCTTCACTTTTATGGGATTTATTTTGGGATATTGGGGACACTCTATTTGAAGAACTTGATGATATCTATTGCATTTACGGGCTTAAAGACGAAGAAATGGAGCTTACAGATTACAAACCAAAAGATTGTATAAAATCTGTCCTCGAAAAATATAAATATTCCATCGTGAATGATGGTTTTTTGTCCGTAGGAATTGCTTTCGACAAAGAAATCATAGAAGAAGTATTTATTGAAAGTTTCAAATACCTCAGAGTATATACATCGCAGAAAGATAAACTTGATGCCGTGTTAGAAAAATACAATCTAAAAGAGAACCCAAACCTTCGTTTCATCGATGAATTCATAGTTTGTTCGGAAACAGTTGCAGATGATAGCAAGAATGTATTGCACCCAGATGATATTGTAAAAGCTTTGGATAATGCATTTTAAGATGTGAGTAATTGTTGTAACCGATTGTGCCCCGTTGCAAGGCATTTCGAACAAAGAGGAGAATTTATGTTGAATTTCACGATAGAAAGAGAAACTGCCGAAGAAATTACTTCAATTTCTGTTATGCCAAATGACAAAAACGCACTTGTGTCTTTAAATGTAGAGAATGTACCGTTTTCTTATAACTCAAAATCCATACAGAAAAAGATTTCAATTTTGGAGTATGCAAAACTGAAAGATGAAGTCCAAACTTTGAGTCTTGAAAAAATATTTCATGAAAATCTTGGCAGTATGTTTTTGGATGGGTGGACTCTTCGATTTGCGGTTCTCAGTGGAAGTACAGAGTTGAAGATTGAGGTTCAATGTCCTGAAAAATCTGATGCTAAACCAGAAACGACAAAACTTCTTGATTTTTGTGAGAAGTTTTTTTCATTTAGTGAAGAATAAGAGGTGAACAGTAGAACGAAAAGTTCAATTTTTTAATGATAAAAAATCCACGAGGAAAACTCTTCACTGGTGGTTTCTGCATCAAGGAATTCGTGGATTTGAGAAAATATGACGAGCGTACGAACGAATGGCGTGTGTTCTATATGAACGGAAATATCATTTCTATAAGTAAAAACTCTGCCCAGCCCGACTTCGCAACGGAAGTACCTAGACTCCTGATCGAAAAATACAAAAATCTTCCAAGCCCTTTTTACACAGTTGATTATGCTGAACTTGCTGACGGCAGCTGGAAGATTCTTGAAGCGGGCGATGGGCAGGTGAG
>CAMVEQ010000090.1:0-12872 GCA_947166545.1 uncultured Treponema sp.
AGGGCTGTTCTGTAAGGGAAGCAATGAAAGAACTGCACTGTGCAAGCAGAACCTTCTACCGCACGCTGAACACCTTTGACGAACTTCACATTCCGTATGATAAAAAGCCCGATTTTGACGGACCAACAAATTCACAACGTTATTTCATAGACCAAAAGTATCAAGGCAAGTTCGGAGCAAAAATTCTCAGACTTTCTACAGCGGAATACTTCCTGCTCAAATACCTTTTACGTAAAGATACACTCCTGCAAAACACAACCATGATGCCTGTTGTAGACAGCATGAGGCAAAAACTCAACAGCCTGACTTTCTGCGACACAAAAGGAAGCGATGCCGCAATCTATGTTTCAGACAGGCACAAGCGTAATTATGACAGGGTACAGCAGGAAATTTTCTGCAAGATAATGGAATCCTTAGAACGCCATGTACAGCTCAGTGTAAAATATACAGGAGCACCAGACATCAACAACAAGCGCACTGAAAGCGAGTTCCAGCTAAATCCATACACATTCCTTGACCACAATGGAGCTTTATATGTAATAGGAGCAAGGAACGAATCGGAAGTGCCACGAATATTTTCGCTAGACAGATTTTCCAGAGCCTCAATTCCAGTACCAGAAGTATATTATGACATTCCAGAAGGTTTTTCTCCTGCGGAATATCTTGCAGATACATTCGGCATTTACACTGGTGAAGAACCACAGCGGGTAAAACTCCTGTTTAAATGGCACACATGGACAGCAATAGCAGACAGAACATGGGGAAAAGACCAAAAGTTTACACGCACAGAAGACGGTTCTTTTCTTTTAGAGTTTACGGCACGTGGAGGATATGAACTGGAATCGTGGATAAGGTCTTTTGGAGACGGAGTAAAAGTGCTTGCTCCAGAGAGCCTAAAACAGAAGATAAAAGACTCCCTGAAAGCCGCCTACGAACAATATTAAAACTCAGCTTCGTGTTCTTTAAACAGATTCCAGTAACAGCGGATGTTCTCCAGCTCCGTCCATTTTCGAATAGTTACAGGACATTCATCTAAGTTATAAATTCTTGTTCGTTTCATGGAAACAAGAAACGGTGAATGTGTAGCAATTATAAACTGACATCCGCAAGCCCATGCACACTCTTCTATATATTTTGCAAGCATAATCTGTCTTTCAGGCGAAAGACTGTTTTCCGGTTCATCAAGAAGATACAAGGCATTCTGCTGAATCTTTTCATAAAAGTATTGCAGAGCACTCTCTCCGTTGGAAAGTTCCCTTACATTATTCATTAAATTCTGCTTAACAAACTTTGATTTTGTCAGCTTGCAGACTGTCATACTCCTGTCAAAATCTTCCATGTTGCACAGCGTCCGTTTAGGAGTTCTGCGGATTTCATTATATTCCTCAAATAATTTACTCCTGTTAAAGTCCACCTCCTGATTCACAGCACGGACATTCAGCATGTAGTTAAACACATCATCACTTGCTATCATCATGCTTCCATGAGGAATATTTCCTTCCTTACGGAAAGAACAGGCGTCAAGATAAGGCTCAAAGAACGGACTTTTATTGTAAAGAGCTGTTCTGCCAAGATGCAGCTTTTCGGCAATGATGTTAAGGGCAGTAGTTTTTCCGCTTCCGTTACTACCGTAAAGGATTGTCACAGGCTCGTCAAAGCAGAGGCATTCCAGCTTTTTTTGAGGGAATATATTAAAAGGATAGAACGAACTGTAACAGGTCATGTTCACCATCCATTGCCACGGAATGAGAGCATCTGGAGGAGGATCATTATTAGGAAATATGAAGTTAGTTTCTTCCTCATCAGTAATAAATTTAAAAGACTTCAAATAAATCATAACAACACACCTCCTGATATACAGTTACGAATCCTTCAACCAGTTTCTTAATACATTTGCAATATATTCAGGATTTTGATTTACAAGGTTTTGTTGTCTTAATAAATCTTCCCATTCTGTAACCTCCCGGCATTTACTACTAAAAGTATACACAACAGCTGTGACAGATTCTGGGATATATTTTACAATTAATTAAAAGCCAAGCTTTCTTTTTTCAAGTTCGTTTCTAAAAAACTTAATGGCAGAATCAAGCTTTGCAGTTGAAGGCGATGAGGAAACTGTAAGATTTCGTGCAGAGGCAATACGCTGCAAGGCATCCGCATATATCGTGGAAGCATCGGAGTAGCCAAGGGCAATAAGACTGCGAGCCTTTTCCGGCGTAAAGTTCAGCGTACCACAGAGAAGGTCACCCAAATCGGCAGAAGGCCTTATTACCGTAACATCAGACTCCGCCATAGAATATAAATTCACATCACTATCCCTATTCAAAGGAACAACCAGTACATGAGTGCACCGCTCCTCTTCCACAGGCAAAACAGGAATATTATTTTCAGGAACAAGCCCACCGTCATAGTAAAGACAGTCCTCAACGCGTTCAGGCTTAAACACACCAGGAATGGCACTTGTTGCAAGCAATGCCTGCACACAGGTTTCTTTTTTAAGACTGTTCAGAAGAAACGGAACTCCAGTCACATCGGGAAGTCTGGTACAGGTAGCGTAGACATGCTTTTTACAGGAACGAAGAAAGCCCAAGTCAATTTCCCTGCTGATAATCTCACACAGACCGTCACGAGAAAAAAGCCCATTGCAAAGGATGTTCCCAAGAATAGTACAAAAGTCAAGATTTTCACCTTCAAAAATTCGAGTGGTATTATCTGAAAGAATACGACTATCAATCTGTTCCGTCCAAATGCGTTCGGCAAGCTCTATGTCACCATTTGCAAACAGCACAGCATTAAGAGCACCTACAGACGTACCAGAAAGCACAGAAAATGCAGAATTCAATCCAATCTTGCGAAGGTACTTCCACACGCCTATCTGATACGCTCCTTTACCTCCGCCACCTGCAAGTACAAGTCCAAGTTTTTGAACGTTCATAATCACCGGGCTTTTGTCATCAAGCGACCGCAACTGCTACACTTAGGAGAACCAAGACAGGCACGCTTTCGGGTGTGACACGAAGGACATTCGTACATGTATAAAGCCCTGCCAGTCACATTCATCATCAGCTTTGTATAACCATTACAGTTACATTTAGGAGCTCCAAAGGCAGCCTTCTTTCTTCTATGGCACATACTACATTCATAATTACTTTCCATTTAAGCACCTCCTGTTACAGTCGGACAAAGTTTCTTCCGCTAAGTTTGTACCCCTGCCAGTCAATAGATTTTCCACTGGCAGACATGTAGCCAAAAATCACAAGCAGAGTTCCGCACGGCTTACATGACAAAAACCTGTCGTTTATGCCGTCAACATAAAGTTTTAACTGCCGTGAAATCTGCTCAGTGTCGTCCTTTGCAAATGAAGGGTACGTTACAAGAACATTCAAATCGCCAGGCTGTGTCTGCAACTGGGCAATTTCTTCAAGGCTTTTGGCAATGACGTTTTCATGCTCCAAGTGAACCGCAATGTGATTGACCCACACGGACTTTTTGGAGATGTTATCCTTCTTATAGTAATAGATGGCATCGGCACAGTAATACTCACGGTGCAAGTCAATCTCGCTTCCAAGAGAATGCTTTATAAGTTCCACAACGCTTGAACAGCCTCCAGCCTGTCCGCCACCGACAGCCCCAAGAACTGTACGAGTGTAATCTGGAGCACTGTTCCAAGTGCTTACAAGGGCATTCTGCAATCCGCCTAAACCGCAAGCCTGCTTCCATTTTTCAAAGAATAATTCTTCTGTTATTACTCCCATGTCTCCCCCAATCCTTTAAAAAAAGCCTTTTTTGCTTCTAGACAGTTGTTTTTGGCAGACTGCATAAACCATTCAACAGCTTTTGACCTGTCCTGCTCGCAATCATGATAGCAACGTCCTAAATCAAAATAATACCGAACACAAAGGTTATCATCTTCATCTACCTGTTCAGCAGCTTTTTTATAATATTCAAGAGCTTTAGAATAATCCTGCTCACAATAATCACCATATTTATATGTACTTCCAAGAGAATGCTGACTAAAAGAATCACCAGAATCAGCAGCTTTCTTTAGCCATTCAAAAGTTTTAGTCTTTAATTCTTCATATTCCAAATCATCTTCGTCGCATTCTTCAAGTTTAGACTCATAAAGGTCACTCAACTCTCTCATTGCAAAGGTACTGTGAACATCATGATTTGCTATAATTTTTTCATACAATTCAACAGCCTTTTCAAAGTCCCCCTCTTCATCCCTATCTTTATAGCATAAAGCCAAATCATCCAGAGCCTGACTGTCACCATCAGAAGAAGCCTTTCCAACCATGCTATAGCCTTGTTTATATCCTCATCTTTATGAGTCCATCCAAAACGTGCACGGAAATGATTTCCCACAATAATCTGAGCTTGCATATTTCCCTGATTACCAGATTTTTCATACCATTCCCAGCTTTCTTCCATGTTTTTCTCATTCCGGGCTAAGAAACCTAGGTAACTCTGCAAATCTGGATCATGAGATTTTGCCTCTTCCTCAAGAAGTCCTTTCTTGCCGTATTTTTGCATGATAAACGCATCAATCTTTTCAGAAGTTTCATACACTCTTGCATGAATAAGTTCCAGCAGGTCATACTGTTCCAGATGATTAACATCAATCTTGTTAGAATCAGACTCTTTCATTTTCTCACCTCCATTCTCTGCTATAAGTCTACAACACAGCCGTGCCACATTTTGTCATATATTCTGTAAAACACAGTAATTCGTTTCTAAGCATTCCACAAAACGTGGACAGACTGTCCACGAAATGTTTCATGTCTAGTCATAAAACGTTTCGTATTATGCCACACTTTGTGGCGTGTCAGCTTACGATTCGTTTCATATCAGCTCACGTTTCATTTCGTATTACTCCACAGTTTGTTTCGTATTACGAAACGTTTCGTGTACAGTTATGAAACGGAAAATTTTTCATTAGCTCAATAGAAAACTGGTAGTGTTGTGCGGAAGCCTTATTTAACCAATCTATAGCTTTTTCATTATCTTTATCGCAACCACAGCCACTAATATAGCAAAGAGCCAATTTATACTGGGCTTTAGCATCTCCCTGCAAGGCAACCTTACGCAACCAGTCAAAAGCCTTAACAAAATTCTTTTTAGTTCCTCTTCCAATAAGATAACATTCATATAAACTGTATTGAGCTTCAGCATATCCCAGTTCTGCAGATTTTTGATACCATTCAAAAGCTTTTACTGCATTGTAGCCTGCACCCAACCAGTCGTGCATGTAAGATGTTCCTATCCAATATTGAATTACAGCATCATTAGAAAATTCTTCCAATTTTAAGAGAGCATCTATCAAAGGTTTGTCAAAACCATATTTATCATGAAGAAAATAATCTATTTCTAAAATTATATTTACATCTAACTCTATCAAGCTCTTGCATAATGTAACAAATAATGTTTTTGAATCATATTTATAAAGTTGATTTAAGTCCAAATCAGGTAACTTCATCTTAGAATTTTCTTGGATTGAAACTTTTGAACCACAACATGAACAAAATCTAGAATTTTCCTTTAACACAGCTCCACATTTTGAGCATAATTTTTTTTGAATTTGTTCAACTTCATCTACCAAAGCTCCACCGCAATATTTACAAAACTTTCCGCTTTCAAATTTTTCACCGCATTTTGAACATATTTTCATAATCTTCAATTTCTCCGTAAACCTTTCATTTCAAAGTTCTGACTAGAATATATTTTCTCAAGAAAGTGGTACAAACTCTTTTTGTGGTATTTTATTATCTGTATTAAATTTATATCCTTTCCACGTTACAGTCTTTTTTGAAGTATTCGTGTCGTCTAAAAAACCGAAAATGATCAGAAGTTTCTTATCAAACTTTTCATTCATAGATTCTTCATAGTTATTCAACTGGTCTTGTATTTTATTATCTTTAGAAGAATAATTTGGATATGTAACAAGTACATTCAAATCTCCAGGAATAATTTGCAACTGAGCTATTTCTTCAAGACTTTTATCAATTATATTTTCATGCTCCAAGTGAATTACTATATGATTCAATAATACAGATTTTTTTGAAACATTATCATTCTCAGAATAATAAACCACATCTGCAGAATAATATTCCTGATGTAAATCAACACTTCCTTTAAAACTTTCCTTTATTGATTCAACAACACTTTTTTTGTCAGACAAGTCATTTATCTTTCTTTCAATATTTTTTAGATTTTTCTTTTTTAATCCTTTTTCACCTAAAATAAGATATGAATACATATTGGTATCTTTCCAATTTGTCATCAAATCATTTTCTTTCTTTCCTTCACAGGCAGTCTTCCATTTTTCAAAAAAACTCTCTTCATCTATTTCATTCTCAGTCATTGATGCACATCCTCCAAAATTATAATAAGCCTTATCCGTTTTACCACTTATGGAAGGTTTCTCAATTTTTCAGCCAAGATATTTTCTATCATTCTCATAATTCTGGGTTGAATACCATCATTAGACTTCGATTGAGTTATAACCAAATCTACAATTTCCTCCTTTTCTTCTTTAAAAAAATAATCATGTAACCCTGCTATACTTCTAAGAACTTCTTCTTCTGATGCTGTATGCTTTTCAAGCTTATCAATCAATTCATCCTTATTCATTCCCATAAACATTGACATATTAATCTTTCCTCTCATTTTTTTTTAACTGTTCGGAAACTCCAAAATCAACAATTCCATAGATTACAAAACAGTGCGACACACTCTAAAACCCAAACTTTTAACTGTGTTATAAGAGAGCTGAGTAAATCTTCTGGTAACATGAGGATAACCAAGCCAAAACTTCTCATCAAAAACACTACCGCCTCTTATTATATGCGAATACTTAGATTTACAAGCATCACCATACGGATCTATTACAGAATTTTCATCATATTTCTGGTAAACATCCCAACAGAATTCATCAACATTTCCAAGCATATCATACAGTCCGTATGCATTAGCTTTCCTTGTCTTTACAGGATGTGTTGTTTCGTTTGAGTTTTCTTCTATCCATGCATAATCTTTAACTTCAGAAATTGAGGTTGCACCTCCATAAGACAGGGCATAAGGAATTCCTATTCCTGCACAGGCAGCATATTCCCATTCTGCTTCTGTAGGCAGACGATAACCGTCCGCTTCAAAATTACAAGATACCGCTTCCCATCTAGGACTTTCTTTTGTTGGTATATTATCAAAAGCAACAGACTGCCAATCTTTAATACCATCCACTGAATAGCAAAGAGAAAGACCTTCTTTTAGGCTCAATTTATTGCAATATGCTATACACATATACCAGTTCACACTTTCTACAGGATTTTCATTTCCTTTATGATAACTAGGATTTGTGCCCATAATCTCTATAAATTCTTTCTGTGTCACTTCATGGTCGCACATAAAGAAATCCCGAGTAAGTGTAACATCATGAGCCGGACAACAATTACTCCAATCCTTTCTTTTCACGACAGAATCCAATCCCATTACAAATGTTCCAGCTGGTATTTTTACAAATCCAGCAGGAACTATAACAGGCTTTTTTTCAGAAGGAACAGGTGTTTCAGTCTCCTTTTCATCAACAGTTTTCGACTCTGTATTTTCTTCTGCCGCTGGCTCTACATCTATCAAAGGTACGCCACAGTATTTGCAGAACTTACCGTTTTCAAATTTTTTACCGCATTTTGAACAGATTTTCATAGGTACATTCCTCAAAATTAATTTATATATTTACTATAAAACATTAATTTTTCCTAATATCTCTTTAAAAAATTTATCTAATATATCTTGCTGTTCAGTTTTATTAGAAGGATCAATATTTTCTGTACAGAATTTTTCTTTAAATAAATCATCTTTTAATTTTATCCAAAAACTATCATGCTCATCACATGTTTCTCCAAGACATTCTGATTGATCATTGTTCTTGAAACACTGTAATTTTTCAGCAATCCAATTTGGAACCCAATTTTCTTCTCTATAATGATCAAAGTTAACAAAAACTCCAACATCAGATTTATTTTCCGAAGATAACCACATACCGAACCACAAATACAAATTCTCTCCAGATGAAAGAGTTTTACAACAATAAAGACCATACTTTTCTTCATTAATAGCAGAAGATAAACGACTATAGATTTCGAAACCATTCTGCTTAACAATTTTTTTTATACACTTATAAAATTCATGTAAACTACTAATATTAGAAAGATTCATCAAGTCTACCTCCTCATATTCGATAACACTTTTCAAATAAGCCAAATAACTTTTAATAAATTCTTGTTCAGTTTGTTCAAAATCATTTATTTTTTCATTCAAATATAAAACGAATTTAGACCATTCTTTTTTTTCCATGTTTGAGAGTCAGGCATATATTCATTTGGCATCAAATGATAATTACTAAGGAATGATTTTTTAGCCTTAGGAAATTTTTTGTTATACGGATCAAAATGCTGGTTACGATCATAAATTTTTATTTCAATAAGATATTCAATTCCTCTAGCATCATAAAAATGGAAATCTGGTCTAGACTTATTACTTACAAATTCACGTTTGATATCTCTTACATCAGGAACAGGCGATTCAAAACAAAACTCTAAAAACACATCCTTAAATTTTTCACATGACATCATAAATGCCCATGTTATATCAGACAGATTGTTTTCAGAATATAGTCTCTTCGACAGGTTCTCAAAGAAGTTCAAAACATCCATAACTAAAAACATCCACAATTACACACCAAAAAGTTTCTTACCCAATCCCCATAAACCGTATGTTGCACCATTCATAACGGCATCAAGCATAGAACGGTAAGACGGATGTAGAAGCCAATCTTTAGCTGGTTCTAGTCCTGCATCTGCGGCCTTTTTTACAAGACTCATAGCAAGGTCTATATTTTTATCGCACCCATCTCCTGTGTAATAGCAACATCCTAATTCAAATGTACAATAAATATCATTTACCTCATGCCCTATCTTAAATACTCTAAAAGAATTTCCTTTATCAACATTAGTGCCCCATCCATTCTTATAACACATTCCAAGTCCACCACAGGAACGATAATCTTCATTATCAAAAGCTTTTTTTAATAATTCAAAAGCCTTACTATTATTTTTTTCAGTTCCCTTACCACACAAATAACAACATCCCAACTCAACAAATGCATCGTTGTTACCATTTTCTACAGCTTTTTGATACCATTCAAAAGCTTTAAAATTATTCTCAATAGTACCTTCACCATTTTCGTAACATCGCCCCAAACGATACATTGCGTCCTCACATCCTTTTTCAGCTCCCTGTTTAAATAAAGAAAAGGCTTTTCCTTCATCTTTTGCAACACCACATCCATCAAGGTATAATAATCCTAACTGAACGAAAGCTTCGGTCACATCTCCTTTTATGGCTATATCAAATAACCTACTGGCAAGACAGTAATCTCGTTTTTCGTCCATACCATCTGCTGCTATACCCCCTGCAAAATACGCAGCCCAAGGATGTTCAGCCTTTGCTGCTTCAAGAAACCATTTAAATGAATTCTTATAATCTTCTTTAACAAAGTATCTTCCCCCCAATTCATACTCTATATCAGGATTTGGCTTAATCTGTTCAAATGAAAGTAACTCTTCTATTGAATAATCATCAAGCTTATCCATATCAATATCAACAGTTTTTGACTCTGTATTTTCTTCTGCCTCGTCTACCAAAGTTCCACCACAGGATTTGCAAAACTTACCGTTTTCAAATTTTTTACCGCATTTTGAACAGATTTTCATATTACACTCCTATTCCACCTTAGTACCACATTCAGGGCAGAATGCACTGTCAGGGTCAAGTTTTGCTCCACACTCAGGACAGAACAAAGCAGTTTTTGCAGAGCCAGACTCTTCCAAAAGCGATGGAAGTGCTGAATAGCAGGAAATTAGTTCTATTCCTAAATCGCACAACGGCATCTTAATGTTCATATCTATATTGTTCTGCTCAGCTACATCATTGCGTACGACTTCTTTAAGAGCAGTAACATAATCTGAAGAAAGGTATCCTTTTTTCTGTAAAAATTTAATCGTTGGCTGTAGGCGTCTTTTACTTTCTGGCAATTCAACAATAGAAACAAAACTTGGTACTGCAAGAATATTAGAAAGCTTTTTACCAGTAAGAAGTGATGTATCTTTTATTTCCAGTCTTGTAATTTCCAGATATCTCTGCTCGTCAAAGTCCTGCAATTCCAAGATAAGACTATCCATAATCTCCCCAAGAGAAACCTGCTTTTTAAAATCAAGTCCTGCATAGCGGAGTGCCTTTCTGAGCAGAAGAAGTTCGTCACGGGAATAGTTGCACGGCTTTCTGCTGTAATAGTCTTTTACGATTTTAAGAAAGCGAATTGTCTCTGGCAAAGCTCCATAGCGGTCATCAACTTCAATACCACTTATCCAGGTATCAAGTCTCTGAGATTCTTCAACGTTGGACACTCTGTTTTCCAGCTTCTCGAATCTGTCAGATACTCTTTGTGCCATTTTGATTACAGCCTGTTTTATTTCCTGCTGTTTTACATCAAGTGTATTAAGGTTGTTCTTTACAGTGATAATTGCATCTGCTGCAAGTAAGTTGCGTTCATTAAGGGCCTCAAGAGTTTTGAAGGCAAAAGCTTTCATCTGCTCAAATTCTTCTTTTGTTACTTCTGGAACTTGTGCCATCCGAGAAGAAGGTGAGTTCCGTCCACTGAACAGAAGTTCCCTTATTCGTGTAAAAAAGCCCGAGTCCTTTATTTCCGTAAGCTTTTCGCCCGCAAAAGAGATTATTCTTGTTGCGTCTGTTGCCAACTGCATAAGACGTGCTGAAGAACCTTTGTTCTGCTCTATGTTATTATTTACAGCTTCTTCAATTTCCTGTGTTGTTTCCATTTTCATTTTCCTTCTATATTATTATTTTGATTTGCTACTTATATGCTATCGATGGCATTCCACATGTCAGAGGAAAGCTTTTCATCCTGCTTTCGGTTTTCGTTAAACTCGTTATCAAGTTCTGCACTCTTGTCCAAGAATTTCTGGAACAGCTCGTTGCCTTTGTCTATATCCTTCATGAGTTGGTCTATAGGAATATCCGTACTATCGTATTCAGTATTATTAGCTTCGTTCTCTGGAGGAGCTTCAAGCTTTGCAACAGCTGTTTCTGCCTGAGTTTCCTCTGAACTACCGTTACACTGACTGTAATCTTCATGCTTTTCAGTTACAATTCCGTCTATTTCATCATCCAGTTCTTTCAGACTAAAAGTACTATAAGAAGCAACGGAACTAAAAATGAACTTAGCAGCTGCCAAGTCGTCTGCAAATCCAGCCACTGGTATTGCATCAGGAATAATATCTATAGGTGAAACGATATAAGCTATTGCTCCCATTATTTTAAGTCTTACATTGTTAGGAGTATTTGGATTTTTCAGTGCAGAAAGGAAATGTCCAAGAACATTTACGACAGCACCCATTGCACCAGAAATCAAAGTTGGGCTTGTTCTGGTCTTTTTTCTAATAAACTTTAAAAACTGGTAGGAATAACCTTGGTCATACTTTCCTGCATACTTGGTTTCAAGGTCTGCTTCTGAAACTTTCTTACTCATAATATTCTCCTTTTATGTTATGATTTGTTTTTATTACGATTAGGCAGCATTTCGACAATCCAGAGTTATAATCTCCTGTCCTTCTGAATTTCATTGTACGCTCCAGCTGAGACAGATTTGGGAATATATCTTGCAAATATAGGGAACTTTCTGTTTTTTCCATAAATTTCTTTATTGGCTCTGAAATTTTTCTAAAGATTCATCTTTCAATAAATCAACGCTATCATTCATTTCAGACATATCCTTACAATATGTAGTCTTAATATAAAACCTACATACTGTAAGTATATCACAAATAATACAAATTGTAAGTTTAAAATTAAGGTTTTTACCTACAAAATGTAAGTAAGATGACAGGTTCAGAGATATTGGAAACGCTTTCAAGTAATATAAAGCTGATTAGAAAAGAAAAATCATGGACTCAGGAAAAGCTTGCCGAAGAATCAAACCTTTCTCCTCAGGCAATAAATGCTATTGAAGGAAAAAGACGCTGGCCTGGAGAAGATACTATCTCAAAGATTGCAACCGCACTAAATATAGAAGTTTATCAGCTTTTTGTTCCAAAAGACAGTTCTCCTGTTATTATAGAGGAAACCCCTGAAAACGAAAAAATCCGTACACAAATTGCGGTTTCTGTTATAGATGAAGTACGAACCATTGTAAATCATGCTTTAGACAAAATGGAGACTATTCAAAAACTTCAGTAGCGAAAAATCATGAACAGGAATAAGAACGAATTGATTAAAAAAGGCTGCTTAAAAAGCAGCCTTTCTAATATTATTTTGCAGTATTAATTTCCAGTGCAAGCTCTTCTATCTTTTCTAACGGAAGTCCTACACCTTCAGCAATCTGTTCATGCGTTCCAATCTTCATTGTAAGAAATTTTCGGGCATTTTCAAGTTTGTTTGCTTCTATGCCCTCTTTTCTGCCAAGACGGCGCCCTTCTCGCCTACCTTCATTCTTTACATCATAATCATGGAGGCTCCAAGTAAAATACAGTTTTTTGTTTGCCTCAATTTTTTTCTGTTTTTCTACCATATCATTAAGCCTCCCAGTTAAGTCGGACTCGGCTATGCCTGTCTGAATGAACTTTAACAATGCCTTCTGCTCAAAATTCTCAACCTTTTTGTATGCAGTGCAATTGAAGATTATGTCTTTTGCAGCGTCTGCCAAATTTACACTTGCATCCTCATGGCATATTCTTGTTACAGTATCCTATGTTTTTTTGTCAATATCAAGTTGTTGATTTTTTATTTCCCCAGTCCTC
>CAMVEQ010000091.1:0-12796 GCA_947166545.1 uncultured Treponema sp.
TTGTTGGCGGTACACAGACCAATGCAATTACCCCAGCTACAGCATTAAAACCATACGAAGGCGTTATTGCAGCCACTACGGGTCATGTCAGCACGCATGAAGCAGGAGCCATTGAATACACAGGGCATAAAGTTCTCTGCATCCCAGAACATGAAGGCAAAATTAATGCAAAAGAACTGTCTCAATTTATAGAAGATTTCTACAACGACGGAAATCATGAGCATGAAGTATTTCCAGGAATGGTATACATTTCACAGCCTACAGAATACGGAACAATTTATACAAAACAAGAACTTAGTGATATTCATAAAATCTGTTCCAACTACAAAATTCCTCTGTACATAGATGGAGCACGCTTAGGTTATGCCCTAATGAGCAAGAAGTCAGACTTAACACTAAGCGACATTGCTTCGCTTTGTGACATTTTCTACATCGGAGGAACAAAAGTAGGAGCACTCTGTGGCGAAGTAGTAGTCTTTACGCATAACAACAAGCCAGAACATTTTGAAACACAAATAAAACAGCATGGAGCATTACTTGCAAAAGGACGTTTACTTGGCATTCAATTCGACACACTTTTTACAGATGATTTGTACTTCAATATAAGCCGCAATGCCATAGAAAAAGCAGACATGCTCAAAGAAGCATTTAAAGCACGAAACTATCAGTTCTTCCTAGACTCCCCTACTAACCAGCAGTTCATCATTCTGGAAAATAAAAAAATGGAAGAGTTGAAAAAAGAAGTATGTTTCAGTTTCTGGCAGAAATATGATGATTCTCACACTGTTGTCCGCTTTGCAACAAGCTGGGCAACTACAAAAGAAAATATAGAAAAGCTTATTACATTATTATGAACAAAATTAACAGAATTCTTTTTGTATGTCACGGCAATATCTGCCGTTCACCAATGGCAGAATTTGTCATGAAGCAGCTCGTAGAAGAAGCAGATCTTGCAGACAAGTTCTATATCTATTCAAAAGCTACAAGCACAGAAGAAATAGGCAATCCTCCATATCCTCCTGCACGAAGAAAAATGCAGGAGATGGGCATAAGGATGACACCGCATCAAGCTTCACAGATTACAAGAGATGACTACGCTGAATATGATTACATTATAGGAATGGACAGCAACAACATCCGAAACATGCTGCGCATTTTCGGCAGTGATCCAGACTGTAAAATCCACAAACTAAGGGAATATACGGCACACCCCGGAGACATTGCTGATCCGTGGTATACCGATGATTTTGATACGACTTATGATCAGATTCTTGAAGGATGCAAAGGACTATTAAAAGCTATTATTCCTTCCCATTCCAACAGTATGTACACAACTTACAGTGATCAAGACCTGTAGAATCAAGCATGTCATCCAGTCTATGAAAACGCAGCGTTGTAAAATGCAGCTGACGGCGAATTTCTTCCTGCATCTTTTCATATTCTGGAGTATCAGGATCACAGTACTTTGCAAGCGTTTCTTCGCTCACATCATCGCCTTCAAACTGTTTTACTACACGGCGGGCAATTAAATCCATCTCACTCTTAGATCTACTGAAATTCAAATACTTACAGCCAAACATAATCGGAGGACATGCAGGACGCACATGAACTTCCTTTGCACCGCTTTCGTAAAGGAAATCGGTAGTTTCACGCAACTGAGTACCGCGTACAATAGAATCATCTATCAGAATAATACTTTTATCCTTTATTAACTGAGGAACAGGAATAAGCTTCATGTGTGCAATAAGATTGCGCTGCTCCTGATTTACAGGCATGAATGAACGTGGCCAAGTCGGTGTATATTTTATGAAAGGCCTTGTAAAAGGGATTCCCGCTTCATTTGCATATCCGACAGCATGTGCAGTACCGGAATCTGGAACACCAGCAGCACAGTCTGGATGAATTTCTGCAAGCTTATCACGGCGGGCAAGATATTTACCACAGTTATAGCGCATAGTTTCAACATTAACACCCTCATAACAGGCTGTAGGATAGCCATAATAAATCCACAGGAATGTACAGATTTTCATTTCATTGCCAGGCTTCTGCAGAACTTCATAGCCAGAGTCCGTTACAAATACAATTTCTGCAGGTCCCAGCTCGTGCTCATGTTTATAGCCAAGATTCATATATGCAAAGCTTTCAAAACTAAGGCAGAAGGCCTGAATAGAACCGTCTTCATTCAATTTCTTGCCAATCTGCAAAGGAGTACGCCCAAGTTTGTCTCTGGCACCAAAAATTCCTTCCGGAGTAGCAACGAGCATAGTAATAGAGCCCTGAATGCGGGACTGAACATATTGGATTCCCTGAACAATAGAAGGCTGACTGTTTATCATGGCAAGGATAAGTTCTGTCTGATTAATTTCACCACCAGACATTTCCAAAAATGAAATGCCTTTATCCATCAATTCTTTTGCAAGTTCTTCCTTATTAGTAACAATTCCAACCGTAGTAAGTGCAAAACGTCCAAGATGAGAACGAGCCAAAAGAGGCTGAGGTTCATAATCAGAAATGCAGCCAATGCCGATATGCCCTTTCATCTCGCTGATGTCATTTTCAAATTTAGTGCGGAACGGAGAATTCTGAATATTATGAATTGCACGCTTAAAATTATTAGTTTCCTGATAAACAGTGAGCCCGCCACGTCGAGTTCCCAAATGGGAATGATAATCAACGCCAAAGAACAAATCCAGAGAACAGTCACCTTTAGAGGCAACTCCAAATATTCCGCCCATAGAATTCTCCTATACAACTAAGGAAGTCAGTTTTTTCAGCACACGACTATAATTGAGTCATAATCATAGCGATGTTTGTGTCGCAATCATACCGATGATTGTCTCTCAAACATACCAATGTTTGCATTGCAATCATAGCGATGTTTGTATCACTATCATAGCCATGATTTTGCCACAAAACCTTAAAAGTTGAAACATTATACCTTATTGTTCAGAAAATACCAATGGATTTTGAATGCATTTTAAGACATTTATTTTCGCTGCATAAATTCAAGATACTCTTTATGAACATCAGACGGCTTTCCCTGCATTCTAATCTTTCCTGCATCAATCCAAATTGAACGGTCGCATATCTCTTCTATCTGGTTCAAAGCATGAGATACAATAACGATAGTCGTACCGGCTTCCTTAATCTTCTTAAGATTGTCAAAGCATTTTTTCTGGAATGCTACATCGCCGACAGAAAGAATCTCATCTATAAAAAGAATATCTGCCTCAACATTTATTGCAACTGCGAACGCAAGACGCATATACATTCCAGAAGAATAGGTTCTTACAGGGTCGTCAATAAACTGGCTAAGCTCTGAAAACTCTATTATCTTATCAACACGTGCATCAATTTCCTTTCTTGTAAGCCCGAATATAGAAGCATTTATATAGATGTTTTCACGTCCGCTCATGTCAGGATGAAAACCAGCCCCAAGTTCTATAAGGGCAGAGACCTTTCCTTTTATTTCAAGAGACCCCGATGTAGGATACATGATTTTAGTAAGCAGTTTTAATGTCGTGCTCTTGCCGCAGCCATTGTGCCCTATAAGTCCAACTGCCTCCCCTTTCTTTATTTCAAAAGAAATTCCGTTCAGAACATAGCGTTCCTCATATTTGTTACGGTGCCAAAAAAGAGCCTTTTCTTTTAAAGAAGAACCTTTATCCTTGTACACTTTAAACACTTTGACCAGATTTTTTACTTCTATCGAATTTTCATTCTGCATATTACAGTTCCTCCGCAAATCCTTTCTGTAGTTTTGAAAAAACAAACTCTCCGACAATAAGGAAAATGATTCCGCACACAACGGCTCCTATAAGAGTTGTAACATTTGGAATCCTTCGGTAATACAGTATCTGGCGGTAACATTCAAGAATGCCTGCCATAGGATTCATCATATAAATGCGCAACATAAAAGGTGTCACTTTAGGGCTTTGCGTAATTCGGCTTACAGGATACATTACAGGCGTCAGGAACTGCAGCAGCATTGTTACAATGCCCATTATGTGTGCAAGGTCTCGGATGTACACTGTAACTGCGGAAAAAAACAGCGTAATGCCTATGCAAAGGAACAGTTCCACTGCAAAGATTAAAGGCAGATACAACAAAGCTAAAAAATTAAATCCGAGGCCCGAAAACAATATGACTGCAAAAATTACTATAAAACAGTACAGCATGTTTACGAACGCACTTAGCACGAACGAAACAGGAAGCACTTCGCGTGGAAAATATATTTTAGTAACCATGTGGCTCGACATGAGTATGCAGTTACAACCTACAGAAAGACATGTGCTAAAGAATATCCACGGCACAAGCCCTACAAAAAGAAAGATGTAATAATACTCCAGCCCAGAAGTAAATATGTAATTGAATACGACTGTATAAACACAGAGCTGTAGTAACGGATTCAAAAACGTCCAGAAAAAACCAAGCACAGAACCTTTATATCTTCCACGAAGTTCTCTGTGCACCAATCCAAAAATCATCTGTCTGTATGAGTACAATTCCTGTAACTTATTCATTTTAACTCCATCTTTGCTAAATCTATAAAAGAAAAATCTTCTGGAACAAACCTTCCTGAAAGATTCCTGCTTATGATTTTAAAATTTTTACAAGGCTCATAAAGAACATACAGAGCCTTAAGCATGTCAAACATTTCGCTTTCAACACGAACAGGCACAATACGAATTCCTTCACGGGAAAATGAGCGAGCCGTAAAATCCCTTATGCTCAATGCCGCACAACGAATATTCCTGTCCTTGCAAAAATCAATGACAAGATTGTAAAAATCCATTTCATCATTAAAATTCACTCCTTCTGCAAACAGGATGTATCTGTGCAGTCGATGAATCCATCTGCCAAACTTTTTCTTAAAGTATGCATCAGCATCCCTAAGAGAAATTTCACTAACAAACATAATCATTCAGTCCCTCTGCAAGATATTTCCGCAAACACATCATTCAGAACATCCTCATAACAAGATTCATCCATTCCTGTCTCGTATTCATAAAAGTTTCTTGCACCTGGAAGCTGAGACAACGTATAAAAAGCCTTGCTTCCAAAAAAGCCGTCAACTTTCGGGTAAAAGATGTATTTTTTACATTTGGTCATGCTTATAAAGTCGCATAATCCACTACGTATACTAAAAAACAGACTTATGCCGTTCATGACCTGACATATATCATTCAACGGCAGACAACACTGTTTTGTTCCAGGGACTGGAACTTCAGAACGGTCAGAAACATTTGTAAATATGTCACAGAAACCGATTTTCTTAAGCCTTGCAACTAATGCAGTCCAAAAAGAAATTGGAAGAATCCTTATTGATTTTGCATACGGAGCAATTATTACAGAGCCGTCACCAAAGGAGCTTTTTTGGGCAGGAAAACTATCAACGCCTTTTGAAGGATCTGCAACATCTGACTTAAAGATAAAATTCTTGTAGCATTGCATAAAATTAAAACCATAAAGGTTTACAATTTTATCCGTAAGGCTTGTACGGTAGTAATGAAAATGAAGGATTCTTTTTGATTCATCTTCCCCACTAACAAGAATGTATTTTTTCAGCGCATCAAGGTCTTCTACAGTTAAACACTCTGTATTTTTTATGCCGAAAGACTGGGCAATAAAACCACATTTTTCTGATGCCACACAAAGGACGTAATCGGATTTGCAGAAAGACTTTTCCGCAAGAAACAAGCTTACAATGTATGCATCACCTAACGAAGTGTAAGGAAGAACAAAAACACTGTCATGCTCGTTCTTTATTTTGGTAAATAACTTTTTACCACTAGAAAATTTTTCAAGCTCAAAAAAGAATGCCTTTCTACTTTGAAAAGACAACCAAATTGGTTTGAGTAAAAGTCTGTATACATAGCGAATCATATTTTTCAAATTAAAAATTCCTCCTTGTAAAAATCTATTTTTTATCTATTTTTCATTCATTTCTTAAAGCCAGAATCTTCCTTGACATGACAAAAAATCACGAATAAAATAAAGTCACACTTTAGATTTCTCGAGGTTTTTATGTATATTAAGCGAACTTTAGAACAAACTTTCCTCGAAAGTTCTTCATATTATCCAGTACTCGCCCTCTGCGGTCAGCGACAGGTAGGAAAATCAACAATGCTTAATGCCATCAAAGAAAAAGACCGCCGATATGTCACTCTTGATGACAGAACAGCCAGACACCTTGCAGAAACCGACCCAGAACTTTTCTTTGAGACCTACGGAACCAAACTGATAATCGATGAATTTCAGCGTGTACCAGATTTACTACTTGAAATCAAGAAAATCGTTGATGCAAAAGCTCTTTCTGGCAGTGACAACAATGGAATGTTCTGGCTCACAGGAAGTCAACAGTTCAGAATGATGAAGTCAATATCAGAAACGCTTGCCGGCAGAATCGGAATTTTTTCCTTTTCTTCATTTGCTCAAAGCGAGCTTACTGGTATCCCTAGAGAAGCTTTTTCCGCAGAACTTTCTAACCTTAAGCAAAAGAAACCTGTTGAGACATTAAAATCACTAAATGATGTTTTTGAGCGAATTTTTAAAGGAGGCATGCCAAAGCTGAATGCCTCCCGCATTCCAAGAGAACGTTTTTTCATGGACTATATAAACACATACATTGAAAGGGACATCCATGACTTGGAACAGGTTGGAAAACTCAATGAATTTTACAACTTTCTTGTATTTATGGCTGCCAGAACCGGGCAGGAACTCAAATATGATGAAATTGCAAAAAATGCAGGCGTTTCAGCTCCCACTGCAAAAGCATGGGTTACAATGCTTGAGCGGAGCGGCATCATCTTTATTTTGCATCCGTACTATAACAACATAACAAACCGTCTTGTAAAAACACCAAAAGTTTATTTTATGGATACAGGACTTGCAGCGTATCTTTGCCGATGGCCTTCGGCAGAAACATTGGCAAATGGGGCAATGGCAGGTGCTTTTTTTGAAACATTTGTCATCTCTGAAATAGTAAAAAGTTATTACAACACTGGCAAAGATTTGAATCTTTACTATTACCGGGACATAGACAAAAAGGAAATAGACCTTTTCATTGTAAATGCAGATGGAGTTTATCCAATTGAAATAAAAAAAGCCAAAAATCCAAACGATGCGGATAAGAATTTTGGAGTACTAAAAAAACTTTCCATACCTGTAAAGCCAGCGTTAATTCTGTGCATGGCAGACGAACTTGTTCCATATAACCGTGATACATGGCTTTGCCCAATAAGTTTAATTTGAATTAAAACATATAGAAGAGGCAAGACTTTGAAGTACTTCAAACGATACTTCAAAGCGACTTCAATTTCAAGAAAAATAGAAATGTCAAAGAACGAAATGCAAATTCTTCATTTGCTACTAATCTTTATTTTTCAGTTTTAATGTCAAGTAATTTTGTCTCTGAGCAAGGAAATCAACAGATTCTCTTAATAAGGAAATTTCATTTTTTCGAGACCTGCAGTTTACTAATAAATCAAAATCTACATAGGGGAGTTCGCAATTCCCATTCATTATATGCAGAATATCCTCCCAGATTATTTGAGCAGAAGAAATCTTTGTAAATTTACACACCTCTTTATCCATTTTCCGCTCACTTTTGAAGCAATCATCTTTATTAATCAAAACAGAATCTAATGCCATTTTTAGTTCTGCACAATTGTGTACATGATGATAATTTTTGCAGATTTCTTGCATGAAATAACCATCTGAAAGGCGCTTGCAAGAATTGGAAATCAAATATATATATGGCTTACCCGTCGGAAAATATTCCACTCTAAAAGAACCACAATCACTTATGAGCATTCTTGAATTCCGAAATAACTCCATATAGTTACCATCAGTTCCTGGGCAATATGCAATTTTCTTCCACGCTGAAACATAGTCATCAACTTCTTGCTGGGACATAAAACCTTTATCAACCACATTAAAAATTAATGTCGGATGGCATGTGAAACACCATCTTATTTCCGGATGCTTTTTTGCATACGATAACATAAAATGTCCAGTTTCCATAAAAGAAGACAAACCATCGGGCTGACCAACAGACCAGTGTGCGGCATATATGACATAAGCATCTTCAATCTTGTCATTTTTATCAATTTCTTTTTCTAGATAGGCATCAAAAAGTGGACTTCCTGCTACAGCAATATTTTCTCCGTCTGTATGAAGATTTTTTGCTGTAACAGCCTTCCAGTAATCGTCAAGGACATAAAATCTGAATAGTTTTCTATGCCACTCCTCCGTTCCCATAAAAGAAAATTCTTCGCTTTGATTTATATAGTATGGAAGATACATGCATAAGGCAGAATCACTGATATAATCAATATTCTGATTCTTAGCGATATTGTATGGAACTTGATAAAAAACTATATCAGGAGAAAATGCATGCAAATCAATTGAGGTATCCTTTTCAGTATCCCAAGCTTTTTCACAGTGAATATTTCTTTGCAAGAAAAATTTCTCATTAGATTGTAATTTTTCCAGACGATGTTTCTTATTACAATATACATCAAAATCTGCAATCGTCAGGACAATCTTTACATCAAAACGACTGTCGGAATTGAATTTGTCATATACTGACTGAGATTTCCATTTTGCATTTTCATTTACGAGGAATATGATGGAGATTTTTTCATTTGATTGCCATTTAGCAGCAATTTTTTTTAATGACTGCGCATACATAGATTTACCTATTTTTTTCATATCTTTTTATCTTGATCTTGAAAGAAATTGTTCACACCATTTGCACGAGAGGTCATTATCATTTTTAAGAATGTAAGACTTTCTTCTTTAGAAAAATCCGATGAAAAATTTATCACATCATAGCAGAGAGGTATTTCAGTCTGACCATTGCATGGAAAAATTGTATTGAAAAAAGGATAAAGCATTTTCCGGTCTTTTGAGATTTGAAGCATCAGATACAACGCATTGGTATTACAGGATCCCCAATGAATAAAATAAACATCATCTAAAGTAAAAGTTTCTATCTTAAGTTTTCCAGAATCTTTCAGATAAGTGAAAAACCAGTCTAGATTTGGCTGAAACCCAAATTCTGAATCAAAAATATATTTATAATTTTTTTTCCATAATTCAGTTTTTGCATCAAGTAAAAACTCAAAAATTCTGGAAGCAGAATTTATGAAGGTAACACCGAATGACCAATGCTGTCCATAATATCTGGATCGATGCATGTCAAATGATATAATCGAAACGTTATGAGACATTGAGTATTCTCTGACTTTGATGAGTAGTGGTGCAATTTTCTCAGGTGGTAGAAAAAAACTGGTATCATCGGCATCGATATTCCAGAAGTTCATTATACTATGCTTTTTTGCATGCCAAAAAGTTGTTAAGTGAGCTAGGCAAGCCTTTTCCCATACTGGATTACAAATATTTTTAAGTATTTTTTTTGATATGCAACGGTTATTGCTTGGAATGATTCTTATTTCACAATTCTCAAAAGGAACAAAACCAAGAATCTTTTTTACAATATTCAACTTATCACAAACTATGCAATAATTTCCATGTAATGTCGTTGCAATATTTATCCAATGATGCAGACACCAAAGGCTAAATCCGTAATTTGCACTGTTGAACTTAAGATAGAACATCGGTTCATTTTTATTTATCCACTTCTCAAATGTACGAAACGGCAATAATGTGAACTTCCATTTTTCTCCGTTCCTTTTTTCATATTGCAAGATAGCTTTACCAAAAAACCAAATTTGCCATGCTTTTCCATGAACATAATTTATTGGAACTTTTTCAATGAACATTATCTTCCCCCCATTCTTATAGCAAAATATTTATACAAAGATGTTTTCTTGATAATATTTTTAATTCTCTGTTTAAATTCGATTATTCCAAACAGTTTTCTGTTCCAATCAGCTACAGTTTTATCAAGTCCAAAGTTCCTAAGGCCAAAAATCATTCCATCGATAAGCAGAAATCTACATAAATATTCAATTCTGCTTTGGCGGTCAGTATTGCCTGCTACAATCTTTATATTGTTTGATTTATTTATAGGCACAAAAACATTTTCTTTTTTAGTAGCTATCGTACATAAAGGGAAATACAATCTGTCGTTTTTGAAATGACAGAGACTTAGCATAAGATGTTTAAGGTCAAGTGAAAATGCCGCCGCACATAATTCATCAATTTCGGCTCTAAGTTCACTAACAAGAGAACGAATAAAATCTAGCTTACGGACAAAAGTTATTTTATTGAGTATATCTTCTTTTAGTTTTTCATCATCGCAGATAAAAATAATTTTCGAACCTACACTTTCGGCAACAAACACCCATTTTTGAATACATCGAAAAGAAAATGCAAATGAAAGATTCACTTTAAGGAAAAAGACGGGATTTTCGTTCATTTATTTCCACCTCACAAAATTCTTTTTACGCATTTCTTACAAGTTTTGATGATTCCATCGTTTTTAATAGAATTACAAAGTTTTTTTAAGGTACCTGGCTTTCCTTCACAACATATACACTCACAGCCTAGAGTTTTAGATTCCGTCCATTCATCTATAGTGTGCTTACTCTGACACCAATCCATAACAGAGCGATGATGTACAGCACAGTAAGTACAGAACGGCATTCTGTGAGTACAAAATTCTGCGATTTCTTCATAGCTTTTTACTTTATAAATGTCTATGCTGTCATTTTCTGTTACAAGTAAATTTTGATTGAAATATTCATTGAAAAAATGTGCATACGGAATTATAGGACAGGTATAGATTTTTCCGTCTCTCAGTACAATGCTCTCGTTGAACTGGTAGCAGCTGATCCATCTAAACGGGGCTACGCCTCCTTCAAGCCAGAATGGATGTTTTACGGAATGTTTTACACCTTTATATTTTAAAGCTCCAATTTCAGAAAAGAACCAAAGTCTAGCTCCTTTTTTAAATGGAGGAGGATCCTCCCACCATTCAACACCATAAGAAATAGCTTTTTCCTTTATTTCATCAACATTAAGACCAATAGGATAATGAGTCCATCTTATTTCATATTCATAATCTTTTACCGCTTTCCATAAGTTTTCTTCTTCAGTCTTGTTTCCCCACTTCTTAAGAAGCACTCCATCTGTAAAAAGACACAAAAATGCATTCGGAAAAATTTCCCGTGTCACCCTCATAAAATCAATAAGTCTATCATTCAGTAAAGGCTCTCCACCTTGCAACTTTATCAATCCAATTTTATTGTCCGTTAAATCAGAAAGTCGTTTTAAATCACGCACATACTGGTCAAAATCAAGAAATGTTGGTTTAGCAATAGGAGAAAAATGGTCGCAACACTGGCAGTTCAAATTGCAATGGTCAGCAAGATTTACTTCAACCCAGAAATTTTCCTTTGAACGAGGTGTCATTTTATATGGAATAGTACGTTTATTCCATTCACTTACAAAGAAAAAATTATCTACTCCTGATACAGACTTTATAAGCTGTATATCCTGATTGTACATTGCAGAATCTGTTGATATTATAATGCCTATTTTATCTGCACAACGGGCATTTAATTTTTTTAATTCCAACAAAGTTATGACAGGAAAAGGTTCTCCCTCTTGATCACAAGACTGAACTCTGGACTTTACGAATCCCTGAATACGAATTTCTGCAAAATGCAGATACTTTGATATAAGCCTCTGGACAGTGTCATGTTCCCATATATAAATCAGTGGAAAACTTTTACAAAAAGAGACAAGCTCTTCAAGTTCATTTTGCCTTGGATTATCTTCTACCATATTTTCTCACATCTCCTTCGTAATATTTTCAATAAGGGAATTAAAGTCTATTTCTTCTAGTCTGAGTTCAACGGCATCATTACATAACCCCATATTTTTTAAGCTGAAATATTCCAAGTCATCTCCAAATCCCCAATAAGATTTTAATCCGTACAAAACAATTTTCTTACAATGGATTGAGCTTATAATTTCACAAAAACCACTTCGTACACCAATAAAATAACCAGCCATCTTTAGGAATGAATTTAATTCTTCATACTTAAGGAATAATCCGATAGTACCTTCAATTGCTTTTTCTTTTTCACTACCAATATTTGTACAAATTGTATATCCTAAACCATGTAATTCATGTACTAGTTTTTTCCAAAACAAAGGGGAATACGTCGCCATAGTATAAGAATATGGAGCAAGCAGAACTGTTTTTCCTTTTACAAGTCCTAACTTTGCATACAGTTCATTTATCTTTTCTGTACAATCAGGAAATTGAGGGATGTCAAGATTTTTTGAATCATCACATTTAAATGCACCATAACCTATTATATCTGTAAAGATAAGATTGTTTATATTTCTAAATCGATCAATTACACCTGCATAATCATAAGGGGGGTTAGGGTGCAGTATATGAATATGAGTTTCTTCAAGTCCAGCAAAAACAGCAAAACAAAACAACACTTTCATTTCTTCTTTTGTAAGGATTTCAATGCAGTCTATTCCAAAAAGTTTTGTTATGTTGTAATTAGATTTTCCAATAACACAGAATACATGAGGTTCTGATTTGTATGCAGATTTATTAAAATATCCAGCAGCAAGGTATACATCTCCCGTGCCCTGATACGGACAAATATTTATAGAAATGTTAGATTTGTCCTTGTATTTCTGAATTAAGGAAGAATAGATTCTTGCGCCTTTCATTATTTTATGTTTTTTTTGTAATACTACAAGTAGCGAACAAGGATGTTCCTCAAAAAAAATGCCATACAGTAATTTAAGAAGCTTTGTAGTTTTCATTTTTTGCCCAAATCTCCATATACAAAACTTT